>CAZXLJ010000043.1:0-25374 GCA_964641175.1 uncultured Cellvibrionaceae bacterium | reverse complement strand
GCGCTCAGTATTGGCGCATGTCTGATAGCCATCGCGCTCGTCGACAAGATCGGACGCAAGCCACTGTTGTGGATCGGCTCACTGGGCATGTCGGTGACGCTCGGCCTGATGGTCATTGCACTCAGTAGCGGACAGCTGGTCGACGGACAGCTGACTCTGTCGGATAACATGGGCAAGCTGGCGCTGGTGGCACTCAACGCGTATGTAGTGTTCTTCAACCTGTCATGGGGACCAGTCATGTGGGTCATGCTCGGAGAGATGTTTCCGAACCAGATTCGCGGCTCGGGGCTCGCCGTGGCTGGACTGGCCCAGTGGGGAGCCAACTTCCTCGTGACCTGGACGTTCCCCATTCTGCTGGCCGGGATCGGTCTGGCGGTCGCTTACAGTCTGTACACTCTGGGCGCAATTCTGTCGATTTTCTTTGTGCTGCGCTTTGTGCGGGAAACCAAGGGAAAAGAGCTGGAACAGATGGAAGGCTGAACCTCTTGTTAAAGGCCCGTCAAAAGGCGGGCCTTTTTGCGGCATGGTGAAAAATGACTCCAAGAAAATTTCTTATGTTGGTGTGTCTGCAGGCTTCCGCCGTCCTTGTTTCAACGGGCTGCAGTCATATAGCTGAACAAGCGCAGCCGGTCGATTCCGTGTATTTTGACTGGGTCCGTTATACAGGCAAGGACGATGTATTTGCAGAACCTCTCAAGCCAGGCCATTATCGCAACCCGGTGGTGGCAGGCTTCTATCCAGATCCGAGCATGGTCAAGGTCGGAGCAGATTATTATCTGGTGAATTCCTCGTTTTCCTTTGCGCCCGGTCTGCCGATCTTCCACAGTACCGATCTGGTGAACTGGCGGCCGGTCGGGCACGCCCTGACACGCCCCAGCCAGATTCTTTTTTCCAAGGCCGCCGTCTCTGAGGGCATCTATGCGCCGACTATCAGATACAACGATGGCCTTTTTTATATCATCACGACCGGCGTCGAGAGTGGCGGCAATTTTATTGTGACTGCCAAAGACCCGGCCGGTCCCTGGTCGGACCCGGTATTTCTGCCGGAAATTGAAGGCATCGATCCCGATCTGTTTTTTGATGATGACGGACGCATTTATATCGCCCACAACGGCCCGCCTCCCGGCGGTAAATCGCTTTATGACGGACATCGTGCCATTTATTTGTGGGAATACGATCCGCAAGCTCAAAAGGTAATTTCGCCAGGTAAATTACTGGTTGACGGGGGCACCGATATCCGTAAGGAACCTGTCTGGATCGAAGGGCCGCATTTGTACAAGATCGATGGCTGGTACTACCTGTTATGTGCCGAGGGCGGAACTGCCGAGAACCATTCCGAAGTCGTATTTCGCGCAAAAAGTCTCACCGATCCCAAGGGGTTTCAGCCCTGGAGTCGTAATCCGATCCTGACCCAGCGGGATCTGGATCCGGCCAGAACGCGTCCCATCGAAACGGCCGGTCATGCAGACATGGTGCAAACGGATTCGGGTGAATGGTGGGCGGTTTTCCTGGCAACCCGAAACTACGAAAAGGGTCTTCATTACAACACCGGGCGGGAAACCTGGCTGCTGCCGGTGAGCTGGCGGGATGGCTGGCCGATTATCTTGCCGGCCGGGAAATCAATACCCTGGCAGCTGCCGCAACCGAAAGAACTTGCGAAAACTCCGGGAGCAGAGCCTATGACGGGAAATTTTTCCCGGCAGGATGATTTTGAGTCCGATGCACTTTCCTTTCACTGGACCTGGCTGCGTGATGCCGAACCCGGTTGGATGTCTTTACAGAAAAAGCCGGGATTCCTCGCGCTCACGCCATTAAAAAACTCGTTGGGTACACAGGATACGGTTGCCTATGCCGCCCAGCGTCAGCAACATCTGGAATTCGAATTTGAGGCCGCTCTGCAATTGCCGTCACAGGAGGGCGTCAGTGCCGGCGTAGCCGCATTTCAGAACGAGAAATACCATATTTACTTCGGTGTCGCCCGGTCAGGTGATGGTCACCGGATTTTTGTGGAGAAGGTGGAAGACGGCCAGATCACGGACGCTGGCTCTGCAATGCTGAAGAATTTTCCCGAAGGCCAGTCGCTGGTGATGGGAGTGGATGCGGAACTGGACGAGGCTGAAGCCTATCAACTCAATTTTTACTGGAAAGACAAAAATGGCGCGAAGCAGATGATCGCCCAAGGTCTCGACGGGAGATTGCTCAGCACGAGGACCGCGGGGGGGTTCGTAGGAACCACTTTGGGATTGCACACCCGTCTGGAGGAAAATTTCGCCGCAACTGAAAACCCCCCGGCTGCTGCGTCGCAGTAATAATCCGCGATGATTCAGCTGCGCAATATCCACAAGTACTATGGCGAGCTGAATCAGCGCTTGCATGTGCTGAAGGGAATTGACCTGTCCATCCAGAAGGGCGAGCTCGTTGCCATCATGGGTTCGTCCGGTTCTGGCAAGTCCACTTTACTCAACATCCTCGGCATCCTCGATCATCATGATGGTGGTACCTACCATCTTGATGGAATCGAAATTCGCAATCTCGGCGAGCGCTACGCGGCTCGCCTGCGCAATGAACATCTTGGTTTTGTATTTCAGTCATTTAATCTCCTGCCTTTCAAGAACGCCCTCGAGAATGTTGCGCTGCCGTTGTACTACCAGAAAATGGGTCGGCGCGAACGCAATAAAAGGGCGGAGCAATATCTCGAACGCGTGGGACTTGGCGATCGCAAACGTCACTTGCCCGGCGAGTTGTCCGGTGGCCAGAAGCAGCGGGTTGCCATCGCTCGGGCGCTGGTCACGGAGCCCAAGGTGATACTGGCAGATGAACCCACCGGCGCTCTCGATAGCGCGACTACGGCGGAAGTGATGTTATTTCTGCGGGAAATTAATGCGGCAGGCAAAACCATTGTTATCGTGACCCACGAGGATGATATCGCCAGGCAGACGCAGCGGGTGATTCATCTTAAGGATGGCAATGTCGTTGAAGCGGGAGACGATCCGGCCACAAGGGAAGCCGTCAATGAACCTGGATAGCTGGCAGGAAATTTTTTTCACGATTCGTAAAAACAAGCTGCGTACCGTCCTTACGGCATTCGGTGTGTTCTGGGGCATCCTGATGCTCATTCTGCTACTCGGCGCCGGGAAGGGGCTGCAACGCGGTGCAGAGGCCGGATTCAGCAGTGATGTCCGTGACGCAATCTGGGTCGGGGGCAGACGCACTGCGATTCCCTACAAAGGACTGACTGCTCCGCGGCAGATACAGATGACCATTGATGATGTGGAAGCGATTTACAGCCAGGTACCGGGCGTGGAATTTGTCAGCGCCGAGGCGTCCATGGGGTCCTTCCGGCAGGGTGATATCTATGTAACCTACAAGAACCAGTCCGGGAATTTCGGCGTGTTTGGCACGGCCAGTGATTATTTCAAGATCAAAAGCGAGCAGGATTATCAGCAGGGACGTCGCCTGAGTGATTTCGACATCGACGAAAACCGCAAGGTGGCGGTGATCGGCACGCGGGTGGCGGAAGCGCTTTTTCAGAAAAATGTCGATCCGCTCGGCGAATATATCAATATCGCCGGTGTGCCTTTCAGGGTTGTCGGCGTGTTTTTTGATTCCGGCTGGGAAGGCCGCATGTCTGAACGCATCTATATGCCGATGACCACTTTCCAGAAAACTTTCGGCAACGGACGCAATATCGGTCTGATCGCGCTTAATCCAAAATCAGGGGTGGATGGATTTAAGCTCGAAGCGGATGTCGTAGCGCTTCTGAAGCAACGCCATCTTGTTGCTCCAAGTGATACCAAAGCCTTTTTCTCCTGGAATCTGCTGAAGCAGGCCCAGCAGCTCAACGGGCTGTTTTCGGCGATCAACCTGTTTGTATGGTTTGTTGGTATCGGCACTCTGGCGGCGGGAATTGTCGGGATCAGCAATATCATGATCATCACCGTCAAGGACAGAACCCGAGAGCTCGGCATCCGCAAGGCGCTGGGCGCGACTCCCGCCTCGATTATTTCCATGATCATGACGGAATCCATATTTATTACTTCAGTGGCCGGCTATCTCGGGCTGGTATTTGGGGTGCTGCTGGTTGAGGGCACCAACAGTCTGCTGACTCGATTTAATGTGGAACTTTCCTATTTCAAAAACCCGGAAGTTGATTTTCAGGCGGCGCTCAGCGCGATTGTCATTCTGGTCGCGGTGGGCGCTCTGGCAGGTCTGGCGCCGGCCATACGCGCCGCAAGAATTACCCCGGTAGCGGCCATGAACGACAGCTGATGGAAAGTGCCCGTGTTTGATATCGATAAATGGCGGGAAATCGCAGAAACGCTCGGGCGCCATAAACTCCGCACCGGGTTGACTGCATTCGGAGTGTTCTGGGGGATATTCATGCTGGTTTCCCTGCTGGGTGCCGGTAACGGTCTGGAAAACGGCGTGGTACGGGCCAATTTTTCCAGTGCCACCAATACCGTCTGGATCTGGAATGGCAGCCCGTCCATGCGACCTTATATGGGTTTGCCAAAAGGGCGACGCATCAGTATGCGCCACGATGACATCACCATGTTGCGAAACCGCATACCGGAAATTGACAAGCTGGCGGCAGGTAATGGAATCGGCGCAGCGCTGGCGGTTCACAAGGAAAAATCAGACAGTTTCGAAGTTAGTGGTGTCTTCCCGGATGAGTTCGACATTCGCCGTCCAACTCTGCTCGCAGGACGCTTTATCAACTCTCTGGACATTTCAGAAAAGCGCAAGGTAGCAGTGGTTGGAACCCGGGTGCGGGATGTTCTGTTCGGTGCAGGAGGCGACGCTGTCGGCAAAGACCTGACCTTGTACGGCATCCACTTTCGGGTTATTGGTGTGTTCGAACCAGCCGGTCTCAACAATAACGCCGAAAGGGAACTGGAGCGGATATATTTGCCCAATACTACCTTGAGGTACACGTTCAATCAGGCTGACCTTCTGCATGTCTTTGCCATGACACCCAAAGAAGGCGTCGATGCGTCGTTTATCGAAGAGCGCGCCGTCGAGCTCCTGATGGAAAAACACAAATTTCATCCGGAGGAGAAGGCGGTTGTAGGGCACTACAATCTGCAGGAGGATTTTGAAAAGGTTCAGGCGCTGTTCAACGGAATTCGTTCTTTCAGCTGGGTTGTCGCCATCGGTACAATCATCGCGGGGGTGATCGGTGTAAGCAACATCATGCTTATCGTGGTGAAGGAGCGCACGAAGGAAATCGGCATTCGCAAGGCGATCGGAGCGACGCCGGCGTCCATTGTCGGCATGATTGTGCAGGAGGCACTGGTGATTACACTGTTCGCAGGTTATCTGGGGCTGGTAGCCGGTGTGGCATTTCTGGAGTTGCTGTCCAGCATCACGCAAAAGGCTGCTCCGGACAATCGCATGTTCGCCAATCCGGAAATAGATTTCACCACTGCGGGTGTGGCCATTTTTACTTTACTTGTGGCGGGGGCGCTGGCCAGCATGTTGCCCGCAAGACGTGCGGCCCGAATTGATCCGGTGATTGCGCTGCAGGATCAATAAATTGCGAGCCGCTGTAACGTCGGCCGTTCAATTGTTTTTACCGGTATTGATCCGGTAGAGAGAGTGAGTCAGGAATCATGAGCAGAATCGGAATGTATTTGCTGCTGGGTGTCTTTGCCCTGCTGTTTGTCGGTACCACGGTTTACCTCTACCAGAAATCGGCAGAGAAACCTGTGATATATGAAACTGCGCAGCCTTTCGTAACGGATATAGTCCGCAAGACGGTGGCAATCGGAAAAATAGTTCCGCGCAAGGAAGTGGATATAAAATCCCAGGTATCGGGGGTAGTTGAAAAATTTTATGTGATGGCTGGTCAGGCTGTAAAGGAAGATGAACTGATCGCCAGGATTCGTATCATTCCCAACATGGAACATCTCAATATGGCCGAGAGCCAGCTCCAGACGGCCAGAATCAATCTGGAGAATGCAGAGCGGGAACATCGGCGACAGGAAAGACTGTTTCGGGATCGGCTTCTGTCGGAGTCCGAGTTCAATAAATCCCGCCTCAATCTTGATCTCCAACGTGAAGCTGTTTCGTCCTCGGAAAGCAATCTGTCTATTATCAGGGAAGGCGCGTCTGCCAAAGGTGGAAAGGTGTCGAATGAGGTGCGGGCGACTGTCGAGGGAATGGTCCTGGATCTTCCCGTGGAGGAGGGCACCTTCGTCATAGAAACCAACACGTTCAACGAAGGTACGACGATCGCCAACATTGCGAATATGCAGGACCTGATTTTTGAGGGAACGGTCGATGAATCAGAAGTCGGCAAATTGCGGGAGGGCATGCAACTTAGCCTGAATATCGGAGCGCTGGAAGCGGAAACTTTTAACGCAGTTCTGGAATACATCGCACCAAAAGGCGTAGATGAATCCGGTACCATCAAGTTCGAGATCAGGGCGGCGGTGGATCTGCCGGATGGAACATTCCTGCGTGCAGGTTACAGTGCCAATGCGGACATCGTGCTGGACAGGCGCGACGATGTAATGGCGATCAACGAAGGGCTTTTAATGTTCGAAGGTAATGATACTTTTGTGGAAGTCGAAACGGCGCCTCAAGTATTCGAGCGGCGCAAAGTCGAAACGGGCCTGTCCGACGGAATCAATATAGAAATTCTTTCCGGAATCGACAGCAACGCGGTGCTCAAGAAAACCTGACATGCACAGATTTCTGATCGGACTGACATTGGCTTTTACATTGATGCCGATAGCGTCGGCCGCGCAGGCGGACTGGCCGATCAATGTCATTACTGCCCTGACCCAGGAAGATCCCGTATACAAGGGATTGCAGCATTTCAAGGAAGGGGTTGAGAGGCGCACAAACCGGGAAGTGACTGTCCGGATTTTCTATGGCTCCCAGTTGGGCAGTGATGAAGATATTCTGGAGCAGGCTCGCGCCGGCGCCAACGTCGCGGTGCTGATCGACGGCGGTCGTCTGTCTGTCTATACCAAGGAACTGGGTATTCTTGCGGGGCCTTACCTCGTGACAGGCGCGGCGCAATCGCGCGAACTGGTCACCTCGCCCCTGTTTGAAACCTGGGCGCAGGCACTGAAGGAATCCGCGGGTCTGCAAGTGCTTTCGTTTAACTGGTGGCAGGGAGAGCGACATATGCTCACCCAGAAGCCGGTGACCAGACCGGCGGATCTGGCGGGCGTCCGCGTGCGAACCATAGGTGCGCCCATGTTCCTTGAAACCGTTTCTGCAATGGGTGCTTCCCCGACGCCTATTTCCTGGGCCGAAATTTATCCGGGTCTGCAACAGAAAGTGATCGATGGCGCGGAAGCGCAGCACTCGGCCAGTTTCAGCTCAAGGCTCTATGAAGTGGTAACCCACATCACTAAAACCGGTCACATCAATCTGATGACCGGACTGGTCAGCGGCTCGCGCTGGTTCGATAAATTGCCCGTTCACCTGCAAACAATTGTGCGCGAGGAAGCGTTGGCGGCGGGCGACCATGCGACACAGCTGACGCTGTCGGCGCTGTCAGGCTACGAAGCAGACATGCGCGCCCGGGGAGTCACCATCAGCGAAATCGATACCACGCCATTTATTGAAGCGACGGCGGGTGTTTACGAGAAGCTGGGCTACACAGATATCCGCAACGAGGTTCATCGTCAACTCCACGATCACGCAGATTAGAACCGGACCCGACAATGCTGACAAAGCTCATTGCTCTGGAAGAAACCGTAACGGCGATTTTGCTTGCCCTGATTGTCCTGTTTGTTTTTGGTGCGGCGCTTATGAGAACGGTGGGTTATCCACTGATCTGGTCAGTAGACATGGCCCAGCTGTTATTCATCTGGGTCTGTGTGCTGGGAGGGAACCAGGCGCTCAGAAGGGGCGAGCATGTCGGAGTGGATTATTTCGTCAGACGGTGTTCGGTGCGCATGCAGATGACCATCGATTTGCTTCTGCATATTCTGGTAATGGCCCTTTTCTCAATCATGATCTGGTTTGGTATTGAACTGACTCTTTTGAATCCTCAGCGGGACCTTGGAGCTGTCGATTTACCGTATGCCCTGGTAACGGCTGCCATTCCGGTGGGTGGATTACTGATGCTATTCACGCTCGGGGCCCAGTGGTGGTATTTGCTCGAGGTAATTCTCAATCGGCGGACCGCGGACCTGACGCTTCCCTTCATGCAGAAATACCAACCGGCAGAAGGAACGGTACTGTGATCCTGGTTGTGATGCTCTTCGTTATTCTGCTGATGGCGGGCATGCCGCTCGCATTCACGGTGGGTGTGGCGGGCGTGAGCTATTTTCTGACCTCGGAGTTCCTGCCGTTGACGGTCGCTGTGCAACGTATCTCCAGTACCAGCCAGAGTTTTCCGTTACTGGCAGTGCCGTTTTTTATTCTCGCAGGACAGTTGATGAATAAAAGCGGTATCACTGACCATTTAATTCATTTTTCGAGGCTGACGGTTTCGTGGATCTCTGGCGGACTGGCCCACGTCTCCATTCTGCTCAGCGCAATGATGGGAGGAGTTTCCGGATCGGCTGTGGCTGATGCGTCAATGCAGGCCCGAGTGCTCGGCCCGTCGATGCTGAAATCCGGGCTCTCCAGAGGCTATACCGCCGGTGCAATCGCGGTAGGTTCGCTGATTACTGCAACAATTCCTCCCAGCATCGGTTTTATTCTCTATGGATTCATGGGGAATGTGTCCATCGGTCAGCTTTTTATTGCGGGAATCGTTCCCGGCATGCTGATGACGGTGGTCCTCATGGCAACGGCGTGGGGCATTGCAAAGAGGCGCAATTACGCACCGGAGTCACTGCACAAACCCAAAGCAAAAGAAGTATTGCGCGGGTTGTGGGACAGTAAGTGGGCTATCCTGTTTCCCATATTGCTGATTTTTACGATTCGCACGGGAATTTTTACACCGTCCGAGGCCGGAGCATTCGCGGTGATTTATGCGCTGGCGGTCGGCAAGCTCGCTTATGGCAGGCTGAGTGTGAGAGACATCGTGGATGCTTTGCAGAGAAGTGTGACCGATATCGGCATGGTTATGCTGATAATCCTGTTCTCGGGGATCATCGGTTACATTATTGCATTCGAGCAACTTCCCCAGAATTTGACTGAAGCGGTGGCCACCTTCAGTACGCACCCGCAGGCCATTCTTTTTCTGAGTCTCGGATTTCTTGTACTTGCCGGCATGGTTATGGAAGCAACGGTCATCGTGCTGCTGATGACACCGATACTGGTCCCCATAATTACCCATGCCGGAATTGACCCGGTTCATTTTGGCGTGCTGATGATGACCGTAGTCACGCTGGGCGGTATGACGCCCCCGGTCGGTGTTGCCATGTATGCAGTTTGCGGAATATTGAAATGCCCCACGGACCGTTACGTCATCGAATCGTTTCCATTCATTGCCGCAGTACTGATCCTGGTCGCCGTACTCGCGATGTTTCCTGGACTTGTGCTCTTCCTGCCCAACCTTCTGATGTCATAAATGATGAAGACTGTCCGTTCCGTAGGATTTTTCGGTGAGTGCATGATCGAATTGCAAGGCAAACCTATGCATTCGCTGCAACAAAAGTTTGCAGGGGATACTTGTAATACCGCCATTTATTTTAATCGGCTGGCAGAGTCGGCTGGAATCGAGACGTTCTATATTACGGCAATCGGTACGGACCCGTTCAGCGAGGCCATGTCACAAGGCTGGATGGACGAAGGCATCAATTGCCGCTTCGTCCAGCGGCTGCAAGGCCGTAACCCCGGGATTTACCATATTGCCGTCGATGATCGGGGTGAGCGAAGTTTCAGTTACTGGCGCGGCGAATCTGCAGCGCGTTTCTATTTTTCGTCAACCGGTGACTTGGCGCCTCCATACCAGGCATACATCGACGACCTGCTGACACTGGATGTTTTTTATTTAAGCGGAATCAGTCTTGCGATTTTGCCGGATGCGGATCGGGAAGCGCTTTTTACGTTTATCAGTGAATTCAAAAATCGGGGCGGAAAAATTTGTTTTGACAATAATTATCGCCCGAGACTCTGGCCTTCGGCGGGCATCGCCCGCGAGGTTTACGATCGGCTGTTACCCTTGTGCGACCTGGCATTTTTAACGCTGGAAGATGAAGCTGCGCTCTTCGGCGCTGACACCTTTAGCGATGTCCTCAAGCGAATGCGGCCTTTCGGTGTCGAGGAAATTATCATCAGGCAGGGCGCGGAGGACTGCGTCGTGTATAGCACAGGCAAAATCGAGTCAGTGCCCGCTCAGGCCGTCCGTACCGTTGTAGATACGACGGCAGCGGGAGATTCGTTCAGCGCCGCTTATCTGGCCGCGCGTCTCCAGGGAAAATTACCGGCTGAATCCGCCTTTATGGGTCATCGTCTGGCGGGCCGGGTCATTCAGTATCCTGGTGCAATTATCCCCGCGGAGACGATGCTGGACATGAAGCTCGAGGCGCAGCCGTGATCGGCAAATGTCTGCGCGGGAACAGCATTACGCGATTTCGAATGTTAAAAATGAAACATCACAACTGTGGAGACTGTCAGTGAAAATTATCGACACCAAGGTTATCGTTTGCAGCCCCGACCGTAATTTTGTCACGTTAAAAATTATGACAGACCAGGGTCTTTATGGGCTGGGAGATGCAACGCTCAACGGTCGCGAAAAAGCAGTTGTGAGTTTCCTGGAGGACTACTTGTGTCCGATGTTGATTGGCAAGGATCCGCAGCGTATCGAGGATATCTGGCAATATTTTTACCGCGGTGTTTACTGGCGCCGGGGGTCGGTCAACATGACTGCCATTGCGGCGGTGGACACTGCACTGTGGGATATCAAGGCGAAGGCGGCCAATATGCCGCTTTACCAGTTGCTTGGAGGTCGCAGCCGTGACGGCGTGATGGTTTACGGTCACGCCAATGGCAAGGAAATTGGGGATACGCTGGAGCGGGTTGCGGAGTTTGCTGAAAAGGGCTACAAGGCCATCCGCGTACAATGCGGCGTTCCAGGGCTGGACCAGGTATACGGGGTCGGCAAAGATGGCAGGTTCGAACCTGCCGATGCCGATCTTCCATCCGAACATTTATGGTCGACCGAAAAGTATTTGAATCACGTGCCCAAGCTGTTTGCCGCCGTACGCGACCAGTTCGGTGACGATCTGCATATCCTGCACGATATACATCACCGGCTCACGCCCATCGAGGCGGCGCGGCTTGGCAAGGAAGCGGAACCGTTCAAACTGTTCTGGATGGAAGATCCGGTGCCGGCTGAAAATCAGGAAGGCTTCCGGCTGATCCGTCAGCACACTACCACGCCAATCGCGGTCGGCGAAGTGTTCAGTTCCATTCATGATTGCCGTGAACTTATACAGAACCAGTTGATCGATTACATCCGCGCGACTGTGGTGCATGCGGGGGGAATCACCCATTTGCGACGAATCGCGGACTTCGCGGCCTTGTATCACGTGAAGACCGGCTGTCACGGAGCGACGGATCTTTCCCCGGTATGCATGGGGGCGGCGCTGCACTTTGATTACTGGGTCCCGAATTTCGGGGTGCAGGAACACATGGCGCATACCGAGTTGGCCGACGAAGTATTCCCTCATGCTTACAAGTTCAATGACGGCTATTTCGTTCCCGGTGAAACGCCCGGCCACGGTGTCGACATCGACGAAAAACTGGCCGCCAAATATCCTTATCAGCGCAAGTGTCTGCCGGTTAACCGGTTACTCGATGGAACCCTTTACAACTGGTAATCATCTGATTGCGCAATATTTCCACCAGAACATCAGGCAGTCAACATGATGAACGTAGAATACCTCCGGTCGCAGTACGATCCTGCAAAAGTCGGAACCGGCATCGTACATCTGGGGCTCGGTGCCTTTGTACGGGCGCATCTGGCGGTCTACACCGAGAAGCTGCTCACCGAGCGGAAATACGCAGGCGAGGGCAACGATCAGTGGGGAATCTGCGCAGTCAATATCCGGTCCAACCGGCAGATTGTTGATCAACTGCGTGCACAGGGATTGCACTACACCGTTGCCGAATATGAAGATGAACAGCGGGTAACCTTGCGGGAAGTCAGCAGCATCCGCGAAGTGCTTTATGCTGGCGAAGGAGAAACGTCGCACTTGCTGGCGCGGTTGGCGAATCCGGAAGTGCGGATTGTTTCACTGACCGTCACCGAAAAAGGCTACTGTCTTGATCCGGGCGGTTGCCAGCTGATGGTTGATCACCCGGGTATTCAGCATGATCTGGCAAACCCCGGGACGCCGATAACCGTACCTGGCATCCTGGTTGCCGGACTGAAAATTCGCAGGGACAACCGTCTGCCGGCTTTTACCATAATGAGTTGCGACAACATGCCCAATAACGGCGCCGCTACTCGACAGGCGGTGCTGCAGCTGGCTCGGCTCACCAATCCGCAACTGGCCACATGGATCAGTGAACAGGTCTGCTTTCCTTCCACGATGGTTGACCGCATTGTGCCTGCGGCGACACCCGAGTCAACAGAACGCGTGCGCAGTCTGCTCAAGGAGTATGACGACGAAGTTCCGATCGCTTGCGAAGCATTTTCCCAGTGGGTCATTGAAGACCGGTTTGTCTGTGGTCGCCCCGACTGGGCTGCGGTGGGCGCGACGTTTGTTACAGATGTTGGCCCCTGGGAAGACATGAAATTGCGCATGCTCAACGGCAGCCATTCGCTGCTGGCCTATCTCGGCAATCTGGGCGGGCTGAAATACGTATCGGACTGCATGCAGCAGCCGGAATATGTGCAATTGCTAAAAATATATATGTTGCACGAAGCAGTGCCTACATTGCATATGCCGGAGGGAAGCGACGTTCGCATTTATGCAGAGCTTTTGCTCAAGCGTTTCGCCAATGACAGCCTGCGCCACCGAACCTCACAGATCGCGATGGACGGCTCGCAGAAAATTCCGCAACGCTGGCTGAATGGAGCGCGCATGCTTTTGCAACGCGGTGTTATCCCCAAAGCCACTGCGTTGGGAATTGCCGGGTGGATTCGGTATGTGTCCGGCGAGGATGAGAGCGGCAATACCATCGTCGTCAACGATCCGCTGTCCCGGCAGCTTAAAGATATCGCCAACCCTCGGCGGGACGCCAGAGACATCGTGGACGCATTTTTTCAGCTGCCGATGTTCAAAGTCGTGACTGACGCGAACAAGGGAAATGAATTCGCAGATCAGATCGCAAGATATCTGCTTAATATCCGCAAGCAGGGTGCACGCGCGTCGGTCGCGGCGCTGGGTAGAGAACTTTCCATACAGGCTGACAACAGGCAGAGCGGAACATGAAACCATTTCTGGGACCGGATTTTCTGTTGCACACCGAAACCGCGCGGCGTCTGTATCACGATGTCGCGGAGCACCTGCCAATCATCGACTATCACTGCCATCTTCCGCCCGGAGAAATTGCCGAAAACCGAGGGTTCAATAATCTCGCCCAGATATGGCTGGAAGGGGATCATTATAAATGGCGCGCCATGCGCGCTGCCGGGGTCGAAGAGAACGCCATCACCGGCATTGCTTCCGATGAAGAAAAATACCACGCCTGGGCGCGCACGGTGCCCCGGTGCCTCGGCAACCCGCTGTATATCTGGACTCATCTTGAATTACAGCGGCCGTTCGAAGTCCGCGATACGCTTCTGAATCCAAAAACCGCGACGGCGATCTGGAATCAGTGCAATGAAAAGCTTGAACAACCGGAATTTCGGGCCCGAGGCATCATGCAGGCGATGAATGTGAAAATGGTGGGCACCACGGATGATCCCGCCGATCCACTCGCTCATCACAAAAAATTGCGTGACGAAGGTTTTCCCATTCAGGTGATGCCCAGCTTCCGGCCGGACCGCGCCTGCAAACCCGAGCTGCCCGGTTTTGTGCAATACCTTGAGCAACTGGGTAAATCAGCCGATCGGGAGATCCGCCGCTTCCACGATTTGCTGGAAGTGCTCGCGATGCGCCTGGATCATTTCGCCGAGCACGGCTGCACTTTGGCCGATCACGGCATCGAAATCCTGCGCTTTGCGGAGATTCCTTCCGAACAGGTTCTTGATGGCATTATGCAGCGCCGCCTGGCAGGAGAGAAACTCGACGAGAAGGATATCGCCCGGTTCTTCACGGCCGTCACCGTCTGGCTTGGCAAGCAATACGCTCACCGCGGTTGGGTCATGCAATTTCACATCGGTGCGCAACGCGACAACAATACCCGAATGCACCGCGCTCTTGGTCCCAACACGGGCTTCGATTCCATCGGCGACCGACCGGTGGCCCAACCGCTGGCGCGCCTGCTTGATGCCATGGATCAAACCAGTGAGCTACCCCGCACAATTCTCTACGGTATAAATCCGGCCGATAACGAAGTTCTGGCAACCATGACCGGCAACTTTCAGGACGGGTCCTTACCAGGCAAAATCCAGTATGGTTCCGCCTGGTGGTTCAACGATCAGAAAGATGGGATGCAGCGACAATTAACCCAATTGTCGCAACTGGGTCTGCTCGGAAATTTCGTCGGCATGCTCACCGACAGCCGCAGCTTTCTTTCCTATACCCGCCACGAGTACTTTCGCCGCATCTTGTGCAGCATGATCGGTAACTGGGTAGAAGACGGCGAGGCCCCGAACGACTGGGGACTCCTCAGCGGGGTGGTGGGTGATGTCTGCTTTCACAATGCGAACCGGTATTTTGGGTTGAATATTTAACACGCCACGCATTCGAAGAGTTATCGTGGAATTGATGCATGGCTGCTCTAAAGCGTTATTTTATTGATTCCAAAACCGGATCAGTTTCTCGCACCATTGCGTTGATATTTCGGAGGCAGCAAGGCATCTTCGAAGGCATCTGAATAACCGAAGGCTTTAAAGTCCTCCAGATAAAGTTGACGTGCCCGTTCGATAAGCGTTTCGTTTTCAAAAAGATGTCCGAGCTTTTCAGAAGCGGAAGTCCCATGGGGGTTCCACGATTTTACTTCCCCCTGGTCGACGTCGCCGTAGATTCTTTTGATGATGCAGTGCATATCCTGGTCGAGGGTTTCCACGTGTCCAATAAAATCCAGCTCTCCCAAAACCCTGGGCAGCAAATGACATTGCCGCGCCCAGTGTGGATCATCCTTAAGGCCGCCCTGTTCCAGATAGTCCAAAAACAGCGTGAATGGGATTGGCTGGTCGTCGGCAAGCTTCATACGCTTTCTGACTGCACGAACCTGCTCTTGATTGCGGACAATCTTGTCCAGGTAGGCCGATGCCAGGCGCGTGTAGGGATTGCGGACGACGGTAAAGGAAAAGTACGAAGTTCGGGCCTTGCGTGCATGGGCAAACTTGAGTCTGCTCGGTTTCACGTAAAAATTCTTTTTGGCTTCAGAAGAACTGTAATTCAATGCAAATGCTTCGTTTTCATACTGAATAAGCGTCCTCATGACCGTCGAGTTGGCGCTTTTTGGAATGCGGTTGTAGACGAACCTGTATTTTTCACTGACAGCTATCCGGCCGTCGACCAGATCCATCCGGAAGCGGATTTTGGAGTTCCAGTAATAGGGGTGGAATTTCAGGCGGAAATCCCTGATTTCCTGATTCCAAAGTTTGAGTATTTGCAAAGTTAATACTCCTCGAGGATTTTCTGGCCAGGCAGCACTGCTGACCGTCAGGTTGCACGGCATCTTGCGGCAAAGCGCTGGCGGGCAGGGTGCCTTCGCCGTTGTAATGCTGCGACGGCGCTTTTTTGGACCGCTGGTTTTTTTATTAATCCGTATTTTCAACAGTCCGGGAGCAGCCATGGTTTGGCCGGATTTCTGTCGTACTGTTGCCGCCGGAGTCTAACGCAAGTTGATGTTAAATCGCATCTGAATTTCTCAAATTTTTTGAAAGTGACCGCGCCTTGCCGCCCCTCGGTGTTGCTTCGGGATTGGATGTGGATTTGTAAGTCTTTATGATGCCTTCCAGATTAGATTATTTTTGTCCTGATCCGCGGCTTTGCCCCGGCGCGGACTTCCTTTTCAACGAGGTTGACTCATGCGAAGTGATGAACTTAAAGCAATTTTCGATCAGCAGGCAGCTGTCTATGACGAGCAGTGGGCCGGAATGGCGCCTGTTCGAGACGGTTTGTATTTTCTCCTGAAATCTGTGTTCTCGGAAATGCCAGAGGATGCACGCATACTGTGCGTGGGGGCCGGTACCGGACTGGAGATGGCGCACCTTGCCAAACTGTTTCCCCTTTGGCAGTTCACCGCGGTGGAGCCGTCCGGCGCGATGCTGGAAGTGTGTCGCCAGCGGGCGCAAACGGAAGGTTATTTTTCCCGGTGTCATTTCCATGAAGGTTACCTCGACACCCTGGTCCCGGCTGATCCTTATGACGGGGCGACCTGCTTCCTTGTCTCTCAGTTCATTCTTTCAAAGGATGCGCGCTGCGAATTTTATCGCTCCATAGCACGCCGATTAGTGCCGGGCGCTATGTTGGCAAGTTCGGATCTGGCAGCGGATGTCGATGCGGATACCTATGATGCGCTTCTGCGGGTCTGGACAGACTTGATGTCAGCAAACGGAATTCAGCCCGAAGTGCTCGAGCGGATACGCGCCGCTTACGCCAAAGATGTCGCGGTCTTGCCTCCGCAGGTAGTCGCGTCAATTATTGAAAGCGCGGGTTTTCAGTCACCTGTCCAGTTTTTCCAGTCGGGTCTGATGCACGCCTGGTTTTCTCGGCGTGCAGCGTAATGAGCGGGCAGACGCCGGCATGAAACTTCGATCTTGGGACAGGTCGTGAGCGGTATGGCCAACATTTATTTGACAGGCGGCGGCCTGTGGGCCCAGGGCGGCTCCTGGATCCGACGTTATCATGGTGGCACTATGTTCGAATCTTGCCGACAGGCTCGACGCATTCGCTCACATGAATGCAAACCTGAATGCGCGATCGAAAACCGAAATCACTCGAACAGGGCGAGCAACTCTTATGCATAACACAGTTCTGGAATTCTGGTTCAACGAAATCGACCCGAAACAATGGTGGCTTGCCGATGCGGACTTTGACAGACAGGTCGAACAGAGGTTTGGCACTTTGCTGTTTCAAGCATCGCGGGGAGAGCTTTACGCCTGGAGAGCTCAGGCGCAAGGGCGACTGGCCGAAATTATTGTCCTGGACCAGTTTTCCAGAAATGTTCACCGCAATACGCCCGCGGCTTTTTCGCAGGATTCAATGGCACTGGTGCTGGCGCAGGAGGCCGTGGCCGCAGGTGTCCACCGGCAACTCACGGAGAACGAGCGGGGTTTTTTGTTGTTGCCCTACATGCACAGCGAATCGAAGCTGATTCACCAGGACGCGGAACGTCTGCACCGGGAATTTACCTCGCCGCGCAGTTATCAGTTTGAGATCGACCACAAGGCAATTATCGACCGGTTCGGCCGCTACCCTCATCGCAACCGGATTCTGGGTCGCGCTTCCACGCCGGAGGAGATCGAGTTTCTGAAGCAGCCAGGTTCGAGCTTTTGAACAGGCCGCGGGATACCTTTCGCATCAGCCGGGCGATCTTGAAAAATAATCGTTGTAGATTTTCAGGCCGAGAATGATCAGGGAAAGCACCAGCGTGACGGCATTGGCAACAACGACAGCAGGGTCGGAACGAAGGATGCCGTAGATCAGCCACGTGGCAACCCCCAGCGTGAAAATGACATACATCATCAGCGACAGGGACTGGGTGTCGCGTGTCTGCACGATTTTGATGACTTGTGGCAGAAAGGAAAGGGTCGTGCAGAACGCCGCAAAAAAACCGATGGCATCGGTGAAATCTGTCATGAATCTTTGGAACCTCTGATCAAGACCGGATACTTGGTGAATGGGGCGGCAGTATAGAGATGACAGCTCCCGCCGCATAGCAATTGCCGATCATTGCGGGACTCTTCAATTCCGATGCGCCGCCCGTCGACGCTCGCTGCGACAATATGCCGCATATCGATCAAGTGGTTACGCTCGTAGAATGTCCGCACATTTCATTCTCGAGGGTTCTGAACCGGTCATGCCTGACGATACTGTGGCGATTTACCGCGTGCTGGCGCTTTGTTTCTGTCTGGGTTGCCCAGAAGTTGCCGCTCAACCGTCCGAGGGCGCCGAGCTTGATGCGCAAACTGCAGATTCTGTCGAGGAGGTCGTGGTCTGGAGCGAAGGCGTGGCGCGGGACGCAGCCGACTATGTCAGTCCCACCAGTCTGCTGGACCAGAGCGATCTGGCCACGATCAATGTGGCCACGACGGAAGATGTCGTCAAGTTCGAACCCGGTGTTGTCATCCGCCGGCGTTTTATCGGTGATGCCAACGGCACCCTGGGAATGCGCGGCTCCAACATGTTCCAGACCTCGCGCTCCATGGTTTTTGCCGATGGGGTACCACTCCATTATCTGCTGATGTCGCGTTGGAGCGGAGCACCGCGCTGGAGCATGGTGTCCGCCAGTGAAATTGCCCAGGTAGAAGTGCTTTACGGCCCCTTTTCCGCCGAATACGGCGGCAACGCCATGGGGGGAGTGGTGCTGATCGAGACGGAATTACCGCAGGGACCGGCGTTCAATGTCGACACCAGCGCCTTCGCCCAGTCTTTTCGCGGCTACGGTTTCAACGATACGCTTTACGGCTACAAAACCTTTGTGTCAGCGGGCAACCGTCTGGGTAACTGGAGTGTGTACGGGTCCTTCAACCGTCTGGAGAATGACGGCCAGCCGCAAACGTTTCTGTTCGGTAGCCGTCTGCCGTCGTCCGACCAGCCGGATGCGCCCCAGCCGGTGAGCGGCGCGATAAGCGGCGCCGACGTCTTTGGCGAGACGCAACTGTACTTCGGTGATACCGGTGTGGTCGAGAGTACGACCGACAACTTCAAACTCAAGGTGGGGTATGACCGGGGTGGCTGGTCCTCACTGCTGAATGTTGCTTTTGAGAACAGGCAGGGCGCGGAAAACAATCCCAATACTTATTTACGGGACCATCAGGGCGACCACGTCTGGGCGGGAGATTTTGCGCAGGACGGCACGACGGCCAGGATACCGTTGCATTCTCTAAGCCTGGCCGATACCGCACGACGTTCTTTGTCGGCGGGACTGCGGTTGCGCGGCGACCTCAATGCTGAGACACGAATCGAAGCCAACTTGACCCGCTTCAAGATCCTCGAAGACTCCACGGTCACTTCTGCGGGGCATCCGGCGAGCCCGACGTTTTCCGGACAGGGGGAGGTGGCTGAGTATGAAGACTCCGGCTGGACGACCGCAGGCATCAATATCCAGAAAAATATTGCCGCATCAGGCCTGAGCCTGCAGGCAGGACTGCGCCATGAGCGGTATGAACTCAATTACAACCTTTATGACTCTGCGGATTATCGCAGCCGCCTAAGGTCCGCGCTGAACGGGGCCAGCGGAGGTGCCACTTCGCTTAACGCGGCCTATGTGCAGACAACGTGGGAAGCGCCGGAGCACTGGAGCTTTACCCTCGGGGTGCGGCATGAACGTTTCAAGAGCGAGGACGGCTACGTGCTGCAGGGCAATCAGGAGGGATTGTTGCAATGGCAGCAAGCGCCTGAACGGACTCGGGAACGGACCTCGCCGAAGCTGTCGGTCGCATATCAGTTTGACGACCGCTGGTCCGTCCGTTACTCCTTCGCCAGAGCGTACCGATTTCCAATTGTTGAAGAGCTTTACGCCCAGTTCAGCGCCTATAGCGCAATCAGTGAAGCCAATCCCGAACTGGGTCCCGAAGCGGGTCGCCACCATAACCTGATGTTTGATCGCGAGCTGGAAGGGGGATTTCTCCGGCTTAACCTGTTTGCGGAAACCATTGGCCAGGTCATTGAATCCCAGACAGACCGCATCGTCGGCGGACCCAATGATGGCCTCAGCGTGCGCACCTTTGTGCCCATCGACCGGGTGGACACGCGGGGCGCCGAACTGGTGCTGAACCGCTCGCGGCTCTGGAGCGACGCGCTCAGCCTGCGCTGGAACCTGACCTGGCTCGATTCTACGATCGTGCGCAATGCGATCGATCCATCCATCGAGGGCAATCAGGCGCCCCGGATGCCCCGCTGGCGCAGTCACGCTTTGCTGGGTTGGCAGGTCAGCGACCCGTTGCGGCTCAATGCCCAGTTTCAGTACGCCAGCGAAAGCTACGGGCGCAACGATAACCGGGACACTGCGGATCGCGTTTACGGTGCTCAGGACGGTTACACCCGGCTCGGCTTCAAAGGCGACTATCAGCTATCCGGTGGTATTGAAATCAGCGTCGGCGTGGACAACCTGACCAACCAGCAAAGCTATGTCGCTCATCCCTGGCCCGGGCGCACTGTTTATCTGGGGCTGGCGTACAAGCTGCCATGACCAGAGTCGCCTCCCCTGTAAGCCCGGGTGATCCGGCACCGGCATCCAGAATCTATCGCACCTTATGGCGCTGGCATTTCTATGCCGGCCTGTTCTGCCTGCCGTTTCTTCTCACCCTGTCGGTCACGGGCGCCATATATCTGTTCAAGCCGCAGATCGATGCCTGGTCAGAGCGTTCCATCAAGGTGGCTGCGGTGAGCGAAATCGCAAGATCGATGCCCTACAAGCAGGTGCAGGCAGCGCTGGCAGCAGTCCCCGGTGCCAGCCTGGTGTCTTACCGCTTGCCCCGAAGTCCCCATGAAGCCGTGCTGATCACGGTGCAGGCACCAGAGCGCCGCCTGCAGGTATACGTCGATCCTTTCAATCTGGAAATTTTGCGCCAGGTCGCGGTCGAGGATCGCTTCATTAATATCGTCAAGACGCTCCACGGAGAGCTATTGCTCGGCAACACGGGGGCGGTGCTGGTAGAGCTGGCGGGATGCTGGGCTATTGTCCTGATCATTACCGGCATCTATCTGTGGTGGCCGCGCCGGGCTAATGGCGTGGCGGGCGTGTTATTCCCGCGGCTGTTTTCAGGCGGACGGACCTTCTGGCGGGATCTGCATGCGGTGACCGGTATCTGGATTGCTGCTCTGGTGCTGTTCCTGCTGATATCCGGGTTGCCCTGGGCACTGGTATGGGGGAGCGTCTTCGACGAGCTGCGCAGTCGAATGGGCAATACCGAAATCGTAGACTGGACGGTGAGCAGCGGCCACGAAGGTCATCAAATGATGTCGGGCGCGGCGGCGCCGGCGACGTTGACCCCAGCCCTTTTTACCGCAGCACAGCGTCTGGACTTGGCGCCGCCGGTGGAGCTGGCACCCGCCGCAGGCGAGACCGGAATCTGGAAACTGGCCTCTCTGCACCAGAACCGGACATTGCGGGCGGATGTCTGGCTGGACGAAACCGGGCAGGTAATTCGCAGCAAGGATTTCTCTCAACGGCAAGCTCTGGACCGGGCTATCGGTATCGGTATATCCGCTCATGAAGGTCACCTTTTCGGCTGGTTCAATCAGGCGCTCGGACTGCTGGTCACCCTGGGCGTGAGTCTGGTCACAATTTCCGGATGTGTCATGTGGTATCGGCGCCGCCCCGCCGGCAAGCTGGGAGCGCCGCCACCCGGGCGGCAGCGACCGGGGTGGGTAATCGCCTCGATAATGCTGTTGCTGGTGATGAGTCTGCCATTACTGGCCGGGTCATTGATTTTGTTGCTGTGCCTGGAGTGGCTCGTCTTACGGCGCCTGCCGCTGGTGCGGGACTGGCTCGGCCTTGGCGCCTCCTAGCGGGGTACCGTACCGGGCGTCAGCAGATGCTCCGCCAGGAAGATTTTGTGCTAAACCTAGTATGTCATCCTGTGGAGGAATTGATATGCCAGGAAGTGTTATCCGGCGGGTGGGCGCTTGTGCTCTGCTAGCCATGTTCATGCTCTCGTCTGCATTGCAGGCTCAGCCCTCGGTCAATCCGAAATACGTTTATTTCAACGAAGGCCAGCCGGTGTATCGGGGTTTGATGGTGGGCGACGCCATCAACTGGAGTACCGCCATCGAGAACCTGACCGGCAAGTCTTCCGGCGGCAAGGTCGTGGTTTCGCCAGCCAAGGACAGTGCCGGCAAAGCTGCGATGAAAGTGGAATTCACCCGTAAAAAGATCAAGGGGCAGGTCGCCCTGTACGGCGAGACTACTGATATAAGTTCAGTTCGGGACGTCACCGCCCTGACGATCGATATGCGAATCCTGAAGCGGCCCACCAGTTCGGTTTCCATCGGCATGGACTGCAACTATCCCTGCCGGGCCGAAGTGCAGGTGCGGGATGTACTCAAGGAGTATCCGCTGGAGAAGTGGATCATCCTGCCAATTCCGCTGGACTGCTTTAAAAGTGACAATTTTGACCTGAGCAAGATCAACGGGCCCTTCGTGCTCGCAACCGAAGGCCAGTTCGAGGTGGAAATCGGCAAGATCCGCCTGGAGCGCATGCCCGCGGACATGCAAACCTGTAAGTCCGTTCCCAAATCCTGATCGGAGGACAGCCATCCGCTACGCCCGGATGGCTGTCCTGGTTCCCTCACAAAACCACCGGGTCTGCAGTCCATGCTCCGGTCTTCTCCAAATCAATCCGGCAGGACCACATATTTTCAGGTAGAATCCGCCGTTTTTGGCGCTGCGTACGTTTATGTCTGTCTCTCCTCAGAATCCCCCGAAAGTCGGTATTGTCAGTCTGGGCTGTCCCAAGGCACTGGTGGACTCCGAACGAATTCTTACCCAGCTGCGCACTGAAGGCTATCAGCTGGTGCCGACCTATCAGGATGCCGATGTCGTGGTGGTCAATACCTGTGGCTTCATTGACAGCGCCAAGCAGGAATCTCTGGACGCCATCGGTGAAGCCATCGCTGAGAACGGCAAGGTAATTGTCACCGGATGCATGGGCGTCGATGAAGAGACCATCCGCAGGGTGCATCCGAAGGTTCTGGCGGTCAGCGGGCCGCATCAGTACGAGCAGGTCGTCAATGCCGTGCATCAGGTAGTGCCTCCACGGCTCGATCACAACCCGTTTACCGACCTGGTGCCGCCACAGGGCATCAAGCTGACGCCTCGGCATTACGCCTATCTGAAAATTTCCGAAGGGTGCAATCACCGTTGCAGTTTCTGCATCATCCCGTCCATGCGCGGTGATCTGGTCAGCCGGCCTGTGGGTGACGTGCTGGACGAAGCCGAGCGGCTCGTGAAAGCCGGCACGCGGGAGCTATTGGTAATTTCCCAGGACACCAGCGCCTACGGGGTCGACCTGAAATACCGTACCGGTTTCTGGCAGGGCAAGCCGGTCAGGACCAAGCTGTGGGATCTGTGCAACGCTCTGGGGGATATGGGCATCTGGGTGCGCCTGCACTATGTGTATCCCTACCCGAATGTGGATGACATCATCCCTCTGATGGCCGACAGAAAGATCCTGCCATATCTGGATATTCCCTTGCAGCATGCAAGTCCCGGCGTTCTCAAGGCAATGCGCCGCCCGGCCCACCAGGAAAAGACACTCGAGCGTATCCAGTCCTGGCGCAACCAGTGTCCCGAGCTTACCCTGCGGTCTACGTTTATCGTCGGCTTTCCCGGGGAGACCGACCAGGATTTCGAGTATCTGCTTCAATGGCTGGATGAAGCCCAGCTTGACCGGGTAGGCTGTTTCACCTACTCGCCGGTGGATGGTGCACCCGCCAACGATCTGCCGGGCGCAGTGCCGGAGGAAGTCAAGCAGGAGCGCTGGGAAAGATTCATGGAAAAGCAACAGGCCATATCGGAGCGAAAACTGGCCCGGAAGGTGGGGACGCAGATCGAAGTGATTGTCGATCATGTCGAACCTGGCCTGGTCACTGCGCGCAGTACGGCGGACGCGCCAGAGATCGACGGGTCGGTGTTCATCGAAGGTGACTTTGAGCTGAGACCCGGTGACATGCTGCCGGTGACGGTCGAGGACGCGGATGAATACGACCTCTGGGCGGCTCCCATCCTCGAAGAATAAAGGCTGGCGACCGCCCGCCGCAGCGGTAACAACGATCGTTCGCCGCATATTATTTGCAGATTTTTAATTATTGCGAGAGGGCATCTGTTTCGTCAGATCATCGTGCCCAGGATCATCCTGGTGATCACCTTTACTCCCCGGTACATCCTGACATATACCGGGTCCCAGGCCCGGCAACGCAATGCCGTTCAATATCTCCGGCCCGAAGGTGGCGATCCGCGTCGAGCGCAAGGCAGAGTTGAGTCCCATGAAAAAACCGACATTCATCCATTTGCGCGTCCGCACGGAATTCTCTCTGGTGGACAGCATCGTGCGTATCAAGCCACTGGCGAAGCGGCTTCAAGAGCTGGAAATGCCGGCCTGTGCGATCACGGATCTGAACAATTTTTTCGGGCTGATCAAATATTACAAAGCTCTGCAGGGCAGTGGCATCAAGCCGATTGCCGGCTGTGATCTGCTGATCCGGGAGGGCGACGACGATGATTCCAGATTCCTCATTACGCTGCTGGCCCAGAACGAAGCCGGGTACAAGAATCTTCTGCAGCTTATCTCCAGGGCGTGGCAGCACGGCCAGTACCTCGGAATTCCCTATGTCCAGCGGCAATGGCTGATTGAAGCCAGCGAGGGCATTATCGCCTTGTCCGGCGCCCGCCATGGCGACATCGGACAGGCACTCACAAGCGGCAAGGACCAGGTGGCCGCGCAGAGGCTGCAGCAGTGGCTGCGCATCTATCCCAACCGTTTTTATCTCGAGGTGCAGCGAACCGGCCGTCCAGGTGAGAGCGAATATCTTGAGCAGTGTATCCAGCTGGCAGATCAGTTCGAATGCCCGGTGGTGGCCACCAATGATGTGCGCTTTTTGCGCAGCAGTGATTTTGAAGTACACGAGGCCCGTGTTTGTATCGGTGAAGGCCGGACCCTCGATGATCCGCGGCGGGAACGGCGCTACAGCGATCAGCAATTTCTGCGCTCGGCCGAAGAAATGGCCGAATTGTTCCGGGATCTGCCCGAAGCGCTGGAGAATACCGTTGAGATCGCGCGACGCTGTACGCTGGACATTCAGCTCGGAAAATATTTTCTGCCTGAGTACCCGATCCCCGAAGGGCTCACGGAAAACGCCTTTTTCGAGAAAATCTGCGTCGAGGGACTCGAACAGCGCTTAAAAACCATTTTGGATCCGCAGGCCGACGATTATGTCCAGCGGCGACGGATTTACGAAGAACGTCTGCGCTTCGAACTCGACATCATCATCCAGATGGGTTTTCCGGGCTATTTCCTGATCGTTATGGATTTTATCCAGTGGGCCAAGGACCACGGCATCGCCGTGGGGCCGGGGCGCGGATCGGGAGCGGGGTCACTGGTGGCATACGTTCTGAAGATCACCGATCTCGACCCACTGCAATACGATCTGCTGTTCGAACGATTTCTCAATCCGGAACGGGTTTCCATGCCCGATTTCGACGTCGACTTCTGTATGGACAACCGCG
>CAZXLJ010000042.1:0-25670 GCA_964641175.1 uncultured Cellvibrionaceae bacterium | reverse complement strand
GATCTCGCAAAGCGCTGTAAGCCAGACGCTATTCGGACTTGATCAGAGGTTCCCTAGCTACACCATTGCTGTCATGGTCCGCTCCGTGGCCAATCCGGTTGCCGCCAGCCGCGCGATGTGCCGTCGTGCCACGACGACGCCCAGAACCGCGACGACCGCTGAACCCAGCCCCAGACCCCAGTAAACCCCATAGGGGCCCGCAAATTTTGCGCCCAGGTAGACAAACGGAATGGTTCCCAGCGTCGCCTTGCCGAAATTGAAGAAGGTGGCGTAGTGGGCTACTCGCAGATTGTTGAACAGCGCATTGGTCATGAAAGTGGTGCCGTTGAACAGGAAGATCAGATTAAATCCCAGACAGAACCAGCGGATAATATCGGCCGCTTCTCCCTGTGCCTGAAAAGCCCCGATCAGCCACTCGGTCAACACCAGCAGCGCCACAAACGCAATGGCGCAGTAGCCCGCAATAAAAAGCAGACTGTTGTTGAGGGTGGCGCTGATGCGGTCGAACTGATGTGCTCCGAGATTCTGGCCAGCGATGGGGCCAACGGATCCTGACAGGGAAAATAGTCCCGCGAACGCGACCATCTGGATACGCGAGACGATGGCATTTCCACCGACTGCGGCGTCCCCAAAGCTCGCCAGAACTGCCGTCGTATAAGCGACGGCGATGGGGGTAGACAAGTTGGTCAGGGTGGCGGGCACCGCAATGGCGGCGTAGGCCCGCATGTCCGGAACCCACGCTCGAGCATTGAATTTTCCCATCAGGCGACGCCGCACAACGATGGCGTAGAGCCCGAAAGCCAGCATGGCAAAACGGGCTGCGACCGTGGCGAAGGCCGCTCCGGCAACCCCGAGATCCATGACAAAGATGAGCACCGGATCAAGCAGCGCATTCACGGCTGCGCCTACCAGAGACAGCACCATGGAAGCGCGTGCATCACCGAGAGCCCGCAGGATGCCGCCACATGCCATCGCCAGCCCCATCACCGGCATGCTGGCCAGGACGATCCGCAAGTAGAGAACGGCGAGCCGCATGGTCTCATCCGTCGCGCCCAGCCAGGCCAGCAGTGGTTCGATCCCCGCGAACAGCAAGAATGTCGACAGGGTGGTAATTAGAAAGATGAGAATGAAGATATGGGCAATCCGGCGTTTCAATTCGTCCTGGTCGCCGGTACCTACAGCCTGCGACACCAGCGCCCCGCAGCCAATGGATAGGCCGATGCACAATGACAGGGTGAAAAAGAGCACCGAACCGGCATATCCCAGCGCCGCAACGATCTCAATCTCGCCGAGCAGACTGAGAAAATACATGTCGGCAAGATCGACAGAGAACAAGGCGAGCATGCCAATCATGCTGGACAGGGTCATTACGACGATGTGCCGGAAAATGGAGCCTTGCGTAAACTTCGCTTGCATATCACTCCGCGAGCAAATGAGTCAGTGGTCAGGTTGTGTGCAGAAAAACGTCGGTCGGGTACAATGCGCGCCCAACGCGGGGGATGTCTTATGAACGAAACAGTTATTGCGGCTATGTATAAATTTGTCGCTTTGCCGGATTTCGAGGCGATGCGCGAACCAGTCCTCCGGGAGTGCCGCCGGCTCGACGTGAAGGGCACTCTGCTGCTGGCTCACGAGGGCATCAATGGTACTGTCGCGGGAAGTCGTCTGGCAATTGATAAATTGCTGGAATTCCTGCGCGGTTACGCACCGCTGGCGGACCTGGAATACAAGGAATCCTTCGATCAGGGTCAGCCGTTTTACCGGATGAAAGTAAAACTCAAAAAGGAAATCGTCACCATGGGGGTGGAGGACATCGATCCCGCTCGCGATGCCGGCCGTTACGTTGAGCCTGGTGACTGGAATGAGCTGATCTCCTCGCCGGACGTCCTGCTGATTGACACCCGCAATCAGTACGAAATCGATATTGGCACCTTCAAGGGCGCGGTTAACCCCGGCACATCCAGTTTTCGCGAACTCCCGGACTATGTCGCACGTCATCTGGACCCGGCGCAGCACAAAAAAATAGCGATGTTTTGCACGGGCGGAATTCGCTGCGAAAAGTCCACGGCTTACCTGAGACAGCAGGGATTTGAGGAGGTTTACCACCTGCAAGGCGGAATTCTGAAATATCTCGAAGAAGTTCCTGAGGAGCAGAGTCTTTGGCAGGGCGAATGTTTTGTCTTTGACAATCGGGTAGCCGTCAATCACCGCCTGGAAAAAGGCCGCTATGACCTGTGCCACGGCTGCCGCTATCCGTTAAGCCCCGAGGACAAACTGTCTGACAAGTTTGTCGAAGGGGTGAGCTGCCCGCACTGTTTTGACCGCCAGACCGAAGAGCAGCGGGCGCGCTTTGCCGAACGGCAAAAACAGATTCGTCTGGCCCGCCAGCGCAATGAAGTGCATATCGGTGCGCCACCCCCGGCCAGGCAGCGACGCAAATCCGATACTACCGGCTCCTGATCACTTCACCGTGATATTGACGACGTCCTCGCGGCCGAGAATGTAGGTGTCGTCCGTCAGTTCCTTGACCTTGTCCATATCAACCAATGCCACGGGCGAGCGAATGCCATTGACAGTGACCGGATGCGACGCGACCCAGTAGCCAACCGCCGGATAGCTCTTGAGTTTGGTGAGATATTTGGTGGCATCGAAAGGTTCGTCTTCCGTCACCGGCGGCTCGTCTTCCCCGTTATCGGGCAGCGGGCTGTAGAGCGCCAGACCCATGGGCTTGTTCAGCGCTTTCAGTGCTGAGTTATCGGAGAAAGTCAGATCCTTGCTGTGCACGACCGGCGCCACTATGTCTACATATTCAGCGCCAGGGTAAGCCCAGTCAGCGGGAGCGCCGTTGGGGGCGGTTTCGCCAGTCGGCCAGGATTCTCCCGTGGCCGGAGAGTAGACCCATAGCAGATTGGACAGTTGTGAATCGACAGTCAGGTGGGTGTGCAGCTTTTGCCAGAATTCCTTGAAAGCGGTGACGTCGGTTCGGTCTGCTTCGTTATAAAAGGCTTCAAAACCCCACCAGACGCCCTCGTCAGTCATTTCGGGAAAGGGGCTCCACAGGACGGGGACACCAGCGGTGTCAAGCGCATCAAGCGTGTAGATAATGGGCTGCAGGCGATTTATCCAGGTGGCATACATGTCTGACTCAAGGTCCCACAGCGCCGCCAGATCGACCTCCTCAGTCCACCTTAATTCGTCGGGATGTCCGAACCCGGGCGCATTACCTGAAATCCATGGATTCATCGGACGCCAACTTAGACTGACCAGTCCACCCATGTTGGCGTGGTTGGTCAGAGTTTGAATCAGGTCGTCCAACTCATCCGCGCTGAAAATGCGGTCATATTCGAGATCGACATGCAAAATGGCCGGAGTGGAACCCGTATCGTTTGCGAGTTGAGTGATCAGGCGCTCGAAGGAATAATCAAGAAAGTGAAAGGTTAGATTGCCGCTGCCAATGCTCTGCCCCATCAGTACACCGTCCGGATCGGCGTGGGTACAACTCAGTTTGCGCAGCTTTTTGTATACCGTTACCGCGGGAGCGAGTTCTGCCGCGGGGGTCTCGGCACAGGTTCGCGCATTCTCGCCAGTCTCTTCCGGGTCTTTCCATTCCATTTTTTTGTTGTAACCGGATTTGCAGCCAACAGTGGCCAGCACCAGTGTGGAAGCCAGCAGGGTGAGGGCGGGTTTTAGCAGCATTCGGATTTTCCTCGTCTCGAATTCCTTTAGGGTGCCGGGATTATGCCAGAAGCAGGCGAAGGGCTGCGAACCCATAAATTCAAATAGTAGAAACAGTCACAGGAAGAGGACCCGGGCATTCAATGGCTGCGGGCGGAATTCAGGGCAAAAAAAACCCCGCCGAAGCGGGGCAAGGCTCTACAAAACTGGTATCAGTTGACTTTGCTGACGACAACTTCCTGGCCGCGGCGCAAATCGGCAAATGCCAGGGTTTCATTGTGGTTGCGGACCCGCAGACCTTCACTGAACTTGACGCGCACCAGGTCGCCATTTTGCTTGCGCACTTTCGCAGTGCGGGCGGCGGTGTCTACGGAAACAATCACGCCTTCGATGGTGTCATTGGTAGGCACCATGGTTTTCTTGACGATGCGCACTTCGCGGCCTTTGGTCAGATCGGACAACTCGGAAGAGTTTTCTCCGTTAAGTTCAATAGAAACCTTGGCATCTGGGGCAAGAGAGACGACTTTCTGAAAACCGGCGTTGCTGACAATCACGACTTCCCGTTTGGTGAGATCAACATTTTCGACAACACCCTTGATCACTTCGCTGGTAACAAGAGAATAAGCGCTGGCAAAGGGAGCTGACATGGACAGCAAGAGTGAGGCAGTAACAATCAGTTTCTTCATATAGAATTTCCTGTGGGTGGTTGTAAGCAGTTCTGGGTTGTTGAAGAAAGTTTAAGCAAGGTTTTGAGAAAGTGTTACCCAAAGTGACGAATTTTTTAGATTAAATATTACAAATGGCGATCGGGCGCCGATCTTTAATCTATAAGAGGATCATTCTGGTTATTAAAAGGTGGATAATGACGCATAAATCATCGAAATAGTTTGGTGAACAGCGGCGTGTTACCTTTGGTGGTACTGACGGTAACAGGTGGAGACTGGCATGGGTGGAGAACACAATGACCTGCCGCGGGGTCGGGCAATGGTCCTGATTGGCATGCCCGGTTCGGGCAAGACAACCCTGGCGCGTCGCCTGGCGACTGCAACAGGGTTAGTGGTGCTGGATACCGATGCCGTGATCGAGCGAACCATGGGGCAGTCGTTACAGGCGTTGCTTGATGAGCTTGGCTACTTGAGAATGCGCCAGCTTGAAAATGATGTCATCTGCGAACTGCCGCGGCCGAGTGAAAATACCCTGGTGGCGACCGGCGGCAGTGCAGTCTACGGACAGGACGCCATGGACCACTTGAAGCAGTGGGGGCCTTGTGTTTATTTGCACATCTCTCTGGAAACAGTGCTGCGAAGAGTGGGGAATCTGGAATCCCGGGGCTTTAACTGTTTTCCCGGCCAGACGCTGGAAGCAGTTTATGCCGAGCGTCTGCCGTTGTACCGGCACTATGCAGACGCAACCGTAAACTGCGACGGTCAGGATCTCGAGCAAACGCTGGAGGCGGTGCTGGCGGTCATGAAAAAGGCCGGCCTGGTGTAACAACTTGGATCTGGGTTAGCGCCTTGTGGGATCTGGAGATAGCGCCTTGCGCGCTGAACGTCTTGGCTCGCGCAGATGTTGTCCAGACTTGATCAGAGTTCCCTAGATGGGCAACTCGGTCGTGAATTTCACCTGTTTCAAGGCAAAGGTCGAATTGACCGAAGCTACGTTTGGAAGATGCACGAGCGTTTTTTTCAACAGGCGCTCATAGTCGTCGACGTTGCGGGTGACGATGCGCAGCAGGTAATCCTTCTCGCCGGTGGTCGAATAGCATTCGACGATTTCCCGCACCTGCTGTACGGCTTGCTCAAAAGCATTGAGGGATTCCTCATTGTGGCTTTTGATGGTCAGGTAGGCGTGTACTGTCACACTCAGATCCAGACGGGCCGGATCCAGCAGCGCAACCTTGCCCCGGATGAAGCCATCCTGCTCCAGGCGCTTGATGCGTCGCCAGCAGGGCGTGTGGGACAACCCGACAATCTCGCCAAGCTCGGCCATAGAATATTCCGCATTGACCTGAAGAGCCCGCAGAATGCGCAGATCATAGCTATCGAGCTGGGATTCGGATGGAGTCATGGCGTCGGTGCTGTCCGCTGGATTGATGTCGCCAGAAGCGTGAAAAACGACTGAAGGGTCCCGTACGTTCAATCCGGGGCGTGGCGACAGAACGTGGGTATAATCCCGGTTTGTCCTGGCCAATACAAGTGAGCAAACATGTTGGAAGCACTGCGCCCCCTGCCGGCGGATCCGATCCTTGGACTGATGGCAAAATTCCGGTCCGACAGCCGACCGGATAAAGTCGATCTCGGAGTCGGCGTCTATAAAAACGAAGCGGGTTTGACACCGATACTGAGTGCGGTCAAGCGCGCCGAATCGACGATGCTGCAAGGACAGGCCTCCAAAACCTATGTCGGACCTATGGGAAACATTCAATTTAATGAACGCATCGCCGAGCTGGCGCTCGGCAGTGCGGCATCGGCCATCACACAGCAGCGGCTCGCCGTGATCCAGACGCCCGGCGGTTGCGGCGCCTTGCGACTGGTGGCGGAGCTGGTCCGGACGGCGCGGCCGACTGCGACCATCTGGGTCAGCGATCCCACCTGGGGCAATCACGTGCCGCTGCTGGGCAATGCGGGTTTGCAACTGCGTACTTACCCATACCTGGATCCGGCCACACTCAGTCTGAATTTTTCAGCTATGGTAGATGCATTGGCCGCCGCCCAGCCGGGAGATCTGGTGCTGCTACACGCCTGCTGTCACAACCCGACTGGTGTCGATCTGGCGCCGGCGCAGTGGCGTGAACTGGTGGAGGTCTTGGAAAAGCGGTCCCTCATCCCGTTTATTGACATGGCTTATCAGGGTTTCGGGAATGGCCTGGAGCCCGATTCAGCCGGGTTGCGGCTGTTCGCAGAAGCCTTGCCGGAGGTTCTGTTTGCCGTTTCCTGTTCAAAAAATTTCGGACTCTATCGGGAGAGAGTGGGTGCGGCCGGAGCGATCTGCAAAGACTCAGCCCAGGCACAGACGGTCGCCAGCCATTTTGCGTCCATCGCCCGCGGCATTTACTCCATGCCCCCCGATCACGGAGCAGCGATTGTGGCAACCATTCTGGGCGACCCCGCCTTGACGGCGGAATGGCAAGAGGATGTCGAGCGCATGCGGGGCCGTATCGAACATTTGCGCAGTGCGTTCAGTCAGCGCATGGAGGACTTGCTTGGTAATGACCGCTTCAGCTTCGTCCGGCGGCAGGCAGGGATGTTCTCCTATCTGGGCATTAGCGCCGATCAGGTACGGCAATTGGCCGCCGAATACGGGATCTACATGCTGGACACATCCCGCACCAGTATCGCGGGACTGAATGACGGGAACATCGATTATGTCTGCCAGGCGCTGGCGAGGATTGTGGCGCGTTAAGCACCCGGGTAAAAAGTGACCTATCATTAACGGGACAGCTGTATCTGCCGAGGCTTGAATCTTTGAGTTTAAGTAACACCACGAAAGTCATGGTTCGGGACCTCCGCGTCGGGATGTATGTCTCCAGGCTGGACCGTGATTGGCTGGATACGCCATTTCTGCTGCAGGGTTTTCATATCGAAGAATATGACGACATCGAGACTGTGGCGGAATACTGCGAGTACGTCTGGGTGGACGAAAGCCGCTCGCTGAAGATCGATACCAACCCGGAAGGAACCGCCACGCGTGGCCCGGGCGCCAGTGAAGAGCACTATGCAGACACGCCCGTGGCCGAAGAGCACCGGCGGATGTTCGGTACCTTCCGGCAGGCTCGCAGCCTGACCAAATCCATGCTTGATGACATCCGTCTGGGTGGCACCATAAACACCGAAATTGCCCGCCAGACCGTCAACGATTGCGTGCAGTCAGTCATCCGTCATCCGGACGCGCTTTTGTGGATGTCCCGGATGCGCAATGAGAATGAGTACACAGCCGAACACTGCCTCAATGTCTGCATTCTCGCCATCGCGTTTGGTCGCTCTCTGGGAATGCAGGAGCAGGATTTGACCAACCTGGGGATGTGCGGACTGTTGCACGATGTCGGCAAGATGAAGATTCCTGCCGAAGTTCTCGACAAACCGGACAGGCTGACCCGGGAAGAAATGACCATCATGATGTCCCACACTATCCACGGCCGTAACCTGCTGCTGTCATCCCCGGATATATTTAGTGGCACCATCGACGTGGCATTCAGTCATCACGAGCGAATCGACGGCAACGGTTACCCGCGGCGCCTGGCTGGCGCCAATATTTCCCGGCTTGCCCGGATTATCGCCATTGTCGATGCCTATGACGCCATGACGGCGGACCGGTGCTACCAGACTGCCAAAACCTCCACGGAAGCGCTGAAAATCATCTATAACGCCCGCGGTGTCCATTTCGATGAGCAGTTGGCGTTGAAGTTTATCCAGACCATCGGTTTATACCCAGCCGGCAGCGTGGTGGAGCTGCACTCCGGAGAAGTAGGGCTGGTAATCGAGACTAATCGGCGGATACGTCACCTGCCGCGCGTGCTGGTGGTAACGGACAACGAGAAAAAGCCCTTGAGCAAGGAACGGGTCATCGATCTGTCTCTGATTGAAAACGGCCAGTTGTCTGGCGAATATCTGATCAAGCAGGTGTGGAAGGACAACAGCTTCGGTGTCTCCCTGCGCAACTACCGGGAGAAGGGGCTGGTGATTCGCGGATAACCGGTTATCTGCAGCTCCCCTGGTGGTTTGCGCGAGCGCTGGATTCCCGTTTGCCGGCTTCATCGCACCCCTTCACTAGGCTATACTCGCCCACCTGTCACTGTCAGACCCTCCTGACCGGCTCGGATCCGTCGCGGATCTGTACCCGGACCGCAGTCATGATCGCAGCAATCATCGCGATATCCATCGCAATATGCGTTGCAAGCGCTGGCTCAATTTTCATCGCATGCCCCAGAGGACGCGAGTAAAACCATGCATCAGCAAGAATTCATCGGTGGCTTGAACGCACTGGAATCACGCCACGAAGGTTGCGTTCTCACGATTGGCTCCTTCGATGGAGTCCATCTCGGGCATAAGGAATTATTGCGCAAGCTGGTCGAACGCGGGCGTGCCCTGGGGGTGCCGGCGGCGGTAATGATCTTCGAACCGCAACCGATCGAATATTTTGCCGTGGTCAAGGCGCCGGCCCGGCTGATGCGCCTGCGGGAAAAGGTTCAAGCCCTCTTCGACGAAGGTGTCGACCGCGTGGTGTGTCTGCGATTCGACGCACGGCTGCGCAACTATTCCGCCGAAGAATTTGTCAGTGAAATCCTCGTGGCCCGGCTCGGGGTCAAGCATCTGGAAATCGGTGACGATTTTCGTTTCGGTTGCGATCGCAAAGGGGATTTCAAGCTGCTCAAGGAAAAAGGTCCCGCAGGGGGATTCAGCGTCAGCAGTGCGCCAACTTTCATTCTGGACGGCGAGCGGGTCAGCAGTACACGGGTGCGCCGGTTACTTTCCGAAGGCCGGCTGGCCCAGGCGGAATCATTACTCGGTCATGCGTTCACCATGGGCGGACGCGTCGTGTACGGCCGCCAGCTGGGGCGAACCCTCGGTACCCCCACGGCCAATGTCGCCCTCGGCCGCAGTCGCCCTCCGTTGAATGGCGTCTTCGTCGTGCGGGCAACCGTCCGCAACTCTTCTGGCGACGTTTTGTTCAGCGACTGCAAAGGCGTGGCGAATGTGGGCTGGCGTCCTACCCTCGGCGGCGCCAAGCCGCTCCTGGAGGTCCATCTGCTGGACTTTAACAGCAGCGTGTACGGGCATTGCCTGCACGTACAATTCCTGCAAAAGCTGCGAGATGAACAGAAGTTTGCTTCTGTTCCGTTGCTACGGGAGCAGATCCTGCGCGATGTCGCGGACGCGCGTGCCGTATTCGATCTTCAGGCCGCAAAACCATAACGTTCGAGCGCCGTCAACCGGCCAGCGGCGATACCGGTTAACGGCGGTTTTATATATCATTGCCCCTTCTTTGAGTGACTCGACGACAACATGACTGATTACAAAGCCACACTCAACCTGCCCGCTACAGCATTTGCCATGAAAGCCAACCTGGCCCAACGCGAGCCGGATACTCTGGCGCGATGGCAATCGGAAAACCTGTATCAGACGATCCGCGCAGCCCGCGCCGGGGCGCGCAAATTCATTCTCCATGACGGTCCTCCGTACGCCAACGGCGACATCCACATCGGTCATGCGGTCAACAAGATTCTCAAGGACATTATTGTCAAGGCGAAAACCCTGAGCGGCTTTGACGCACCTTACATACCCGGCTGGGATTGCCATGGTCTGCCGATCGAACACAATGTCGAGAAGAAATTCGGCAAGGCAGGGGTCAAGGTGGATGTGGCCACTTTTCGCCAGCATTGCCGGGAATATGCCGCCAAACAGGTCACCCGGCAGAAAGCGGATTTTATCCGCCTCGGAATTCTCGGTGACTGGGACAACCCTTACCTGACCATGGACCGCAAAACCGAGGCGGACACCATTCGGGCTCTCGGGGCAATTGTCGCCAATGGCCATCTGCAAAGAGGGTTCAAGCCGGTCTACTGGAGCGTGGTGGGTGGTTCGGCGATGGCGGAAGCCGAAGTGGAATATCAGGAAAAAACCTCGTTCTCCATCGACGTGAAATTTCCGGTGGTTGATGAGCGCGAGCTGGCGCGGCGGACCGAAAGTCTTGCGGGGGAAGGGCCGATCTCAGTCGTGATCTGGACCACCACGCCCTGGACCCTGCCGGCCAACCAGGCGGTCAGCGTCAACCCGCAGGCGGCGTATATCGTGGTGCAGTCCGGGGGGGAGCGCCTGCTGCTGGCGGAAGCCCTGCTGGAATCCACGGTTTCCCGGGGTGGTCTTGCTGCAGGCACAATTGTGGGGCGTTGCACGGGACAGGATCTGGAATCGCTGAAGCTTGCGCATCCATTTTATGACCGGCAGGTTCCAGTGCTCCTGGGTGAACATGTATCCATGGACGCCGGTACCGGTTGCGTGCATACGGCGCCCGACCACGGGATGGACGACTTTATCGTCGGCCAGAAATATGGACTGGAGACGCTGAACTACGTCGATGAAAGCGGAACTTATCGCGAATCGACGCCATTGTTCGCCGGCGAACATGTTTACAAGGTTGATGAAAAGATCGTCAGTTTGCTGGCCGAACGCGGCAGGTTGCTGCAATCCCACCGGTTTACCCACAGCTACCCGCATTGCTGGCGTACCAAAACCCCGTTGATTTTCCGGGCAACGCCTCAGTGGTTTATCAGCATGACCCGCAACAGCCTGCAGCAGAAAGTAAAGGCGGAGGTTGACCGGGTAGAATGGATTCCGGACTGGGGCAAACCCCGCATTCAGGGGATGCTCGAATCTTCCCCGGACTGGTGCATATCCCGCCAGAGAACCTGGGGCGTCCCCATCGTGTTGTTTGTGCATCGACAGACTCAGGAGCTGCACCCCGAAACGTCCCGGCTTATCGAAGCAGTGGCGCAGCTGGTGGAAGAGCAGGGTATGGAAGCCTGGTTTTCGCTGGAGCCCGAGACGCTGTTGGGCGAGCAGGCGCAGGACTACGAAAAGGTTACCGACACGCTGGATGTCTGGTTTGACTCGGGCGTGACGCATTATTCCGTATTGCAGCAGCATCCGGACCTGCGTTACCCCGCCGACCTCTATCTGGAGGGTTCCGATCAGCATCGAGGATGGTTTCAGTCGTCTCTGAAGACCGCAGTCGCCATTAACGGCAACGCGCCTTACCGGCAGGTGCTCACCCACGGCTTCACCGTCGATGCCCAAGGGCACAAGATGTCGAAATCCCTGGGCAATGTCGTGCCACCGCAAAAGGTCATGAACGAGCTGGGGGCCGATGTTCTGCGGCTGTGGGTAGCAGCAGCGGATTTCAGTGCGGACATGAGCGTCTCTGATGAAATTCTCAAACGCACGGCGGATTCGTATCGCCGCATCCGTAATACCATCCGCTATCTGCTCGCCAATCTGCCGGATTTCGATCCGGCCCAGACGGTACCGATCGATGCAATGGTGGCTCTGGATCGCTGGGCGGTCGAGCGCACCGAGGCTCTGCAGGATGAAATCATCGAGTGTTACGAGAAATACCAGTTCCATCTGATCTACCAGAAGCTTCATAACTTCTGCGTGGTCGATTTAAGCGGTTTTTATCTGGACATCACCAAAGACCGGGTTTATACCACTGCGGCGGCGAGCCCCTCACGACGCTCCGCCCAGTCGGCGCAATATCACATCGCGCAGGCGCTGGTGCGATGGATTGCACCTATCCTGTCTTTCACCGCGGACGAGATCTGGCAGGCGCTGCCCGGAGAAAATCCTGGAACCGTCTTTGTGCAGAACTGGTACATGCTGCCGCGGGCATCGTCACCAACCCCGCTAAGTCATGCGGACTGGCAGTTCGTCATCGACGTGAAGGCAGCGGTCAACAAGGTGCTGGAGACAAAACGTGCGGAAGGTGCCATTGGCAAAGGCCTGGAAGCCGAAGTGACCCTGTACTGCGATGAACCGGTGCGCCAGCGGCTGGCAAAGCTCGACGATGAATTGCGGTTCGTACTGATTACATCGAAGACCGCGCTGGCTCCTATGGCGCAGGCCCCGGCCGGCACTGCCTCGGATATTTCCGGCCTGGCAATCGCGGTCGCCCGCAGCAGCGCGCCCAAGTGCGTGCGCTGCTGGCATCTGCGCCCGGAGGTGGGCGCGCATGTGGAGCACCCGGAATTGTGCGGTCGCTGCGTCGAAAATGTAGCCGGAAAAGGAGAGCAGCGGCGTTATGCCTAGCGTTGTAAAAAGTCTGACCCAGGCGGGCAGGTGGTGGATACTGGTGTTACTGGTATTTGCGCTGGACCAGGGTACCAAACACTGGGCGGAGGCGGCGCTGGTTTACGATCAACCGGTGCCCCTCACGTCGTTTTTCAATTTCACCCTGCGTTACAATCCGGGCGCCGCGTTCAGTTTTCTGGCTGATCAGTCGGGTTGGCAACGATGGTTTTTCACGGTTCTGACCGTGATCGTCAGCGCCTTTCTGATTGTCTGGATCCGGCGTGGCACCGCCAATGGTGAGCGTGTCGAACCCCTTGGGTTTGCACTGATCCTCGCGGGCGCGCTGGGCAACCTGTATGACCGTGTGATGTACGGCCACGTGGTGGATTTTATCGTATTGCATTATCGGGAATTCGCCTGGCCGGCCTTCAACATCGCCGACTCGGCCATCTGTGCAGGAGTCGCAGTCCTGATTCTCGACATGATTCTAAAAACCCGGAAGCCGCAGGATGAATGAATTAACAATCGGTGAAGGCGTTCAGGTCACATTACATTTTTCACTCAGCCTGGAAACCGGTGAAGTGATTGATTCGAATTTTGAAGGTGAACCAGTCACCTTTACGGTGGGCGATGGCAATATGTTGCCAGGCTTCGAAACCGCCCTGTTTGGCATGAAACAGGGAGAGGAGCAGGCCCTGGTGGTGCCACCGGAGCAAGGCTTCGGGGAGCACAATCCGGAAAACATCCAGCAGTTTCCACTCGCTCAATTCCCGGCGGCTGTCGAGTTGAAGGAGGGGCTGATGATCTCTTTTACCGACGCCCAGAATAATGAAATACCCGGCGTGGTGGCCGCCGTCGACGAGACAACAGTGACCGTCGATTTCAACCATCCGCTGGCCGGTAGGGAAATTTATTTTTCGGTCAGGATTATCGATGTCACCCCTGCTACGACTCATTAAGTGCGGGGATAATCCGGGCAGCGGCAAGACGCCACACCGAACAAATCCGGACAACGAATACAAATGAACCTAACTCTGTTGAACCGAAAGGCATTGAACCGAACACCGTTGAACTGAACAGCTGCGAATTAAAAAGCGTTGAACTGAACACCATTGAATAGCTCAAGGAGTCATGTGGAAATCAAACTGGCCAATCCGCGCGGTTTTTGTGCCGGAGTCGATCGGGCAATCGACATCGTCAACCGTGCTCTTGACGTATTCGGCGCGCCTATTTATGTGCGCCATGAAGTCGTCCACAACAAGTTCGTGGTTGAGACCCTGCGCGAACGGGGGGCTGTATTTGTCGATGAGCTGGATGCGGTGCCGGACGATGTCATCGTGATCTTCAGTGCCCATGGGGTGTCGCAGGCAGTGCGCCGCAACGCCGAGGACCGCGGTTTACGGGTTTTTGATGCGACCTGTCCGCTGGTTACCAAAGTGCATATGGAAGTTGAAAAATACAGCGGCGATGGCTGGGAGTGCGTTCTGATCGGGCACGCCGGGCACCCCGAAGTGGAGGGTACGATGGGTCAATACGATACCCGCAGCGGCGGACGTATTTACCTTATCGAGAACGAAATGGATGTGGACAGTCTGGAAGTCCAGAATCCGGAGAAGCTGGCGTACGTGACGCAGACTACCCTGTCGATGGACGACACGGCGCGTGTCATTGACTGTTTACGCCGGAAATTTCCGAAAATTGAAGGCCCACGCAAGGATGATATCTGCTATGCAACCCAGAACCGACAGGACGCGGTCAAACAGCTGGCGCTCGAATGTGATGTGGTGCTGGTGGTGGGTTCACCCAACAGCTCCAACTCCAATCGTCTGCGCGAACTGGCGGAACGTTGTGGCGCCCGCAGCTACCTTGTCGACGGCCCCGACGACATCCGGCCAGAGTGGTTCAGCCAGTGCCGCGCCATCGGCATTACCGCCGGGGCGTCCGCACCGGAAGTTCTGGTACGCGATGTTATCAACGGTCTGCAGAAGCTGGGCGCGTCGGCACCCCAGGAGTTGTCCGGACAGGAAGAAAATGTCCGCTTCTCTCTTCCCCGGGAATTGCGCGCCTGAAAGGGCGTCCCTCCCACTTCCCGCAAAGCGACTATTCTTAAAACGAGCCACCCAAAGGCCGGTCAGCTATGAGGCGCGCAGCAGCGCGCCCGGGGCTGCCGCCTGTATCCGTATTGTGGCGCCGTTTATCGTGGCCGTCGCTCCTTTGATCCGGCACTCGGTGACACCTGATATCAGCCTCGATAGTGTGTGATTGCATTGACAGGGCAACCGTGCCAGAGGCTCGAACCCATCGTTAGAGTGGTCTGTGATGAACAAACTGATTCGAACCGCGCAGCAGCAGGGCTTCACGTTGATCGAGTTGATGGTCACCCTGACCGTTGCGGGCATCCTGATTGGCGTGGCTGTGCCGTCCTTTCAAAGCTTCATCAAGCGCAATCAGGCCGAGAGCCTGCAGTCACAAGTGGCCAGCGCAGTGGCGACGGCCCGTACTGAAGCGGCCTCGCGCAATACTTTTATATCGATTTGTGCGAGCGATGATGGGGCTTCCTGCGGCGGCGACTGGAACAACGGCTGGATAGTTTTTGAAAACCCCAATAAGGACACGACCCGGGGTGCCGAAGAAATCATGGTGGCGACATTTGATAACACCAGCTCTTCGAGCTTCGACGTGGCCCAGGGGCAGGATACAACGAACAAGCTGACCCAGCTCACATTCAGCCAGCAGGGATTTCTGGTGGGACAAACCAGTGTGCTGATCACCATTTGCAACCCACAGAAAGAGACCGCATACGTGCGCGGACTTTTTGTCAATGCCAGCGGGCTGGTGGTCAAGACTCAGGACAACAACAAGGACGGAGTGCAGGACTATTACAAGTCCGGAACCCTGACAGCCCTGGCCTGCCCCTGATTGGCCGGGGGCATATCCCTGGCATAGCAGACGGGACAAGGTCATCCGGAAGACAGGAGCGTGAGAGGCAGACTTCAAAGGTGTAAATGAGGCGCGAAGGCTAGCACGTATCGCAGTCCTGTGATTGTCGGCGCAACCCTGCGCGCACGACCAGCTCTCGCCTTGTGGCGAACAGGGAACGAAAAGGAATCGTCGCAGGACGCGGCGATTAGGATCTATCAATGAGTGTAGTAGAAGGTCAACGGATGACAAATAAAACAATAAATATTCAGTATCGGGTGAGCAGTATGAAGTACGCAGTACAGCGCGGCGCGTCGCTGATAGAAGTCATGGTTGCACTGTTCGTTCTGGCAATCGGTTTACTCGGCATGCTAGCCCTGCAGACCAAGTCCATGCAGTTCAACCAGTCCGCCTACAGTTATTCCCAGGCCGTTTTTCTCGCCAACGATCTCGCCGAACGTATCCGCACCAACTCCGGTGAAGCAGCCGCTTATCTTCTGGCTGAAAATGCCACACCGGCGGAAGTCTCCTGCAATTCCCCCACCGCCAGTTGCACCGTCGCCCAGCTGGCTGGTCACGACGTGTATGCCTGGAGGCAGAACGTCGAAACGCTGTTGCCGATGGGAACTGGAACCGTGGAAAACTTTGCGATGGGCAGCCGCAATTTCATGCGGATCACAGTGGCCTTTGATGACAGCCGCTCCAGTGCCATCGACGGTTCCGGTTCACCTCCTGCGGCAGAAGATTTGCCCGAGGCCCGAAAAAACTATGTTCTGCTGGTGGAGATCTGAGTCATGTATCAACAGGCACGCAGGCAGATTCACGGGCAGCGCGGATTTTCTCTTATTGAACTGATGGTGGCCATTGTGATCGGCCTCATTATCATGGCCGGCGTCATTCAGGTGGTCGTCAGCAGCAAGGTGGTGTTTCTGCAGCAGGAGGACATGTCCTTCATCCAGGAAAACGCGCGCTACGCGATGGATGTCATCGGTCGCGATATCCAGAGTGCAGGCCACTGGGGTTGTGCCGGCAGCGACGCCGAAGTCGCTCAGGTCGCCCGGGTCAAGGAAGAGGCGGCGCCGCTGCTGGGAGTCCAGCCACTGCGGGGCTTCGCCGGAGCTACGGCAGCACCGTTCCCGGCCGTCTACCGTGATCGCCTGAGGATGCCCGATTTCACCACAACCCGCCTGCCGGATTCCTTTGTGGTCCGGCGTGCGGAAGGGGCGGTACTGGCCGTGACCGATCACAGCGGCGCGCAATTACAGGTCACCCCCGCGCATTCTTTCGATAAAGGGGAATACCTGGCGGTAGTGGGCGAGAACTGCCGCAGTCTCGGCATCATCCGTCTGGGCGAAGTAAGCGATGGTTCGACCATCGACTATTCCGGCCAGGTATGCACCAGCGGCATCCGGCCCAGCCTGTTCAACCCGGTCATCTGCGACGCCCAGTGCAACTGCGTCGGCAACACCAGCCTGTCCCAGCTCTATCAGCCGGGCAGTTCTGTCATGAAGTTTGCGGCGCGCGCCTATTACATCGGCGAGTCCACGGCGCTGGCCGGACAGCCGGCACTCAAGCGCGCCGTGCTCTTTGGCGGTGAGGGGACCGAGCGCGGCGCCCTGGATGAGGAGATCGCCCTGGGGGTGGAAGACATGAACCTCAGTTATGGCGTCGACAACGACAACGACGGCCGTCCCAACCAGTACCTCAGGGCGGACCAGCTGACCGAGGCTCAATGGGCGGACGTCCGGGCGGTGCAGGTCACGCTGGTGTTGCGGGCGGCGGCGCCGTCCCAGCAGGTTGATCCGGCAACATCCGTATACGGCGACCGGTATGTGCGGCAAACCGTCACCTCAACCTTTCGCTTGCGCAACAGCATATGACGGGAGCGGAAAAGGTCATGCGGGATGAAATCATGAAAAGTTCTGGCAGTCGCTTACCGGCGTCGACACGCCGCGTTGGCGGAAACACGTACCCGGCAATTTCGGCAACGCGCCAGCGCGGCGCGACCCTGATAGTTGCGCTGGTGATATTGGCCGTCGTGACGCTGCTCGGGGTGACCAGTATCCGCTCGTCCAGTCTGGAATTGAAAATGGCGGCCAGCGCGCGCGATCGCAGCGTCGCCTTCCAGGCGGCCGAAGCGGCGCTGCTGACCATCGAAAGAAACCTGATGACAGCGCCACCCAGGCGCTCGGCGTTGCTGCCCGGTTGCGACCCGGCGGCCGGTGTGACAGACCCCCAGGCGCGATGTTTCGTACCGGAGTGTAGTCTCGGTCACTGCTTTACCGGACGTTTCGCCGGTACCACCCAGAACAGCGACTGTCGGCTCGCCGACGCCAGCGGGATGATCGACCAGCCCTGGAAGAATCCGGATCTGTGGTCGCAGCCGGAATCTCACGCGGTCGTGAATGTGGCGCGCACGGACTTGCCGACTACATCTCTGGAAGTGAAATACCTCATCGAATTCATGTGCTTCGTATTGCCCCAGGAGATTACGTCTCTCGAAAGCAACGGCGATCCTTTCCAGGAGGCCGTACCGCTTTATCGCGTGACCGTGCTCGCAGAAGGAGAGGCGCAACGGGCCAGCGTGATGCTGCAAACGACAATTACGGTTCCGGAAGCGTGAACTTGCAGGACCAGGGCTTCTTACGGGAGCCGTCAGAACAGGTAACAGGTGTGTGTATGGAAATTGTGCGCGTAATCAAGAATTTCAGGGACATAATGCGGGCCGGCGTGGTCATGCTGACGGTGGCGGTATTGATGAACAGCAGCCCGCTGGCGGCGCAGCCGTCCATGAACGACTACACCGCGGTCCCGCCACTGTCCCTGCTCTCGCGGGGCAATCCCATGATCCTGCTGACCCTGTCTGCCGACCATCAGCTGTTTTTCAAGGCCTATAACGACTACGACGACCTGAATGGCGACGGCCGCCCGGATATCACCTACGAGCCGTCATTTGATTACCTCGGATATTTTGATCACCAGAAGTGCTACCTCTACGATTCCGCCACGGAGCGGTTCGATATCAGCGCGACCGCGCCGAACGACGCAGACTTGCAGTATTGCGCGGGGGCTCAGTGGAGCGGCAACTTCCTGAACTGGCTCACCATGACGCGCATGGATCTGGTGCGGCTTGTCCTCTATGGCGGTTATCGGGTCACCGACACCACCACCCTGACCGTCCTGGAGAGGGCCTGGCTGCCCCATGACGCCCACAGCTTTGCGAAGTACTACAATGGCGCCGACGTCAACCAGCTCATGGACCCCGATGTTCTGGCCGGACGCACCTCCTGTGACAGCAGTGATCCGGCCTGCACAGGCTACACCTTCTGCAATACCAGCCGTCCTACCGGTATCGGCGTGTTGTCCCAGGAAGCAGCAGCCCGCAATCAGCCACCGCTGCTGCGCATTGTCAAAGGCAATTATCAGTTCTGGTCCAATTCCGAGCGCTTTCAGTGTCTGTATGGTCCGACCCACGATTCACCCGGCAGCGAACTGGCGGTAATCGGTACGGATCAGGAAGGGGACAATGGCAATGATGTGGCCATTACTGGCGTCAATGCTTTTCCAACCTCGCCAGCCGCCGCGCAAGGCCGTGACCTGCTGGTGCGGGTCGTCGCGTGCGGGGCCAATTCCGAAGGTGGCACTCATAGCTGCAAAACTTACGGTACGGGCAGAAAACCTGTCGGCGTACTGCAGGAGTACGGCGAAAACCTGGCGGCTCCGGTCAAGTTCGGCTTGCTCACCGGGGGCTACAACACCAATAAAACCTTCGGCAACCTGCGCAAGAACATTGGCGCCATGGCGGATGAAATCGACCCTGAGACGGGCGTGTTCCGGCGGGAGAGCACCCTCGATTCCATCGTCAATAACCTTGATGCGCTGCGCATCGTGGACTACCTGTACAAGGACTCCGGAGGGGAAAACACTCTTCACGGCACGTATCGCCGGGCCAACCCGACCAATGGCATGATCTGCGACTGGGCCATGAACAGCAACAGCTTCCTCGATGGCAACTGTCGCAACTGGGGTAATCCCTTCAGTGAACTGCTGGCCGAAAGTTACCGTTATTACGCCGGTGCACGAGGGGCCAATGGGATCGGCGATGACGGGCTGCTGCCGGGCCTCACCGTCGCCACCTGGCGAGACCCGCTTGCCGCCGATGAGCGCAAGGAGTGCGTGGACATGAACGTCATTGGCTTTAACGCCAGTACGGTTTCATACGATGGCGAACTGTTCAGTCAGAAGCTGTCCGACCTCGGGCTGCCGGTCAATGATGAAGATGCGACGGTTGCAACCCTCGTTCAGAGGATAGGGCAGCGCGAGCTCGACCCCGGCGCACAATATTTCGTGGGACAGACATCGGGTGTCAGCAACGGCCTGTGTACGCCCAAGACGGTAAGCAATCTCGCGGAAGTCCGGGGTACCTGCCCGGAAGCGCCCGGCCTTGCCGGCGGGTATGCGGGCGCCGGTCTGGCGCACTACGCCTATACCAACGACATGCGTCCGGAACTCGCTGGCAAGAACACGGTGCGCACCTTTGGCGTCACTCTGGCGGGCAATCTGCCTCAGATCACGGTGAGGGTTCCGGGTACAACCGGCCGTGAGATCACCATTCTGCCGGCGTGCCGCAACAGCTCAATCGGTGGCAACGGCAACTGCGCCATTGTGGATTTCAAGCCGCTGGAAGTGACCGATACGACGGGCAGCTATCTGGTCAGCTGGGAAGACTCGGAGCAGGGCGGTGATTTCGACGTGGATCTTAATGGCGTGATCCGCTACACCATCAGCGGCACGTCCATTACCGTGGAAACGCGGATCACCTATGTCAGTACCCCGGAATCGATGGGCTTTGGTTTTGTCATCTCCGGTACGGGAACAACGGCGGATAACTTCTACATACTCTCTGCGGTAAATGGTTTCAGCGCGCCCGGGTTTGGCTGCGGTGCCAGCTGTACGGCGTCGCAGTGGAACCAGCAGACCTTCGCCATTGAGGCTGCCGGCGCGAATGCCACGGCCCAGTTCCTGAAGTCACCGCTTTATTACGCGGCAAAATGGGGTTCATTTACTGATTTGACGACAAGTCCGGCGTCCCAGACCGGAGTGCCGGATGACGCACGTGAATGGGACCAGAATGGGGATGGTCAGCCCGACGGTTACTTCCTGGTATCCAATCCCGCGCAGCTGAAAACCCAGCTGGAAAACACCATTAACGGCATTCTCTACCGGGTATCGGCCGGCACCGGGGCTTCTCTTTCCGTCAGCAACACCAGTGGCGACGGGCTGTTCCTGCAGAGTCTTTATCGCGGAGAAGTCAACGACGGCGCCCGTAAGGTCAATTGGGTGGGCGCCCTCAACGGGCTCTTCCTCGACCGGTTCGGCTATCTGCGTGAAGACACCGACGGCAACGGGCGTCTGAGCGCCGCCGACCGGATCATCGAAATTTTTTATGACCGGGACGAGGGCGACACCTTCGTGAACCGGTTCGACGTGGGTACCGACGGTCAGCCGCTGATCAATGAAAATACCCGGCGGGGCCTGGGGCTCGATGCCATAACGCCGGTCTGGAGCGCCCGGGATCAGCTCGGCTCCCTGTCCACAGCGCAGTTGCTCGCCCAGCGTTCGCCATATCTCGGCGGCAGTCGTGGCCGTTACCTCTTTACGGGGGTGGATACCGGTGGTGCTACGCCGGCGGACGGGCAGGTGGTCGCGACGGAAGTGGTGCCGTTCACGGCAGCGAGCCTTTCCGGTCGAGCCGATCTGGCAGCCTTGCTGGATACTGGCAGCGCCGAGTCGGCACAGCAGGTGCTCAGATTTATCCGGGGCGAGGAAGGTATTGAAGGATTCCGGTCCCGTTCCATCAACCTGGATAACGACACGGCGCTGGAGAGCTGGCTGCTGGGCGACATCATGCATTCAACCGCAGCAATTGTTGGCAAGCCCAATGGACGCTATGACCTGAATTACGGCGATGACAGCTACCGCGCCTATCGGGATCATTATGCCGGTCGCCGTCAGGTGGTATATGTGGGAGCCAACGACGGCATGCTCCACGCCTTCAATGCGGGTTTCTTCAATCCGGACACCACCGCTTACTCAACCGCGCCCAACGGCGCCACCGGCGGCCTGCCGCTGGGCGATGAACTCTGGGGGTACGTCCCCTATAACCTGCTGCCACATCTGAAGTGGCTCACCCGCGCGGACTACAACCACGTTTACTATGTGGATTCCAATGTTCAGGTCTACGACGTCAACATCTTTGACGAAGACGAAGACCATCCCCACGGCTGGGGCACCATCGTGGTGGCCGGCATGCGGTTTGGCGGTGGGGACTACCCGGTCAACGTCGGCGGCAACGATGCGCGGACCCTGCGTTCGGCGTACGTCATCATGGATGTAACCAACCCCGAGAAACCACCGCAACTGCTGGCAGAAGTGACCGATGCGGCGCTGGGCTACACTCTCGGCCTGCCGGATCTGGTGAAATTCCGGCGGCCGGCCAGTAACGGCTCCTTCCGGGGCGAGGTCGTCCAGAACGACTGGCACCTGGTGTTTGGATCGGGGCCGCGCGGCGGCGCTGCCTTGTCCACAGCCACCAGTGATCAGCCCGCGCAGCTGTTCAGTCTCGACCTGGTGAACCTGGTCCGGCGCGGGTCGGCGCAGCTGATTGGTTTCGCGCTGGATGAGCCGCACGCATTCGTGGGCAGCCTGCGCAGCGTCGACTGGAATCGGGACTACCTGGACGATGGCCTGTACTTCGGGATCGTCGGTGACGGTATCGCGCGCGATGACGAGAAAACCCGCGGCGGGCTCAAGCAGGTCACCCTGCGACCGACGGGCAGCAACATCTTCGACTCCGCCAGCGATCTGCTGGACCCGGCCGATTTTGATCTGCCATTCACCGTGCGTCCGCTGGCGATCAATGACACCCAGGGCAACTACTGGATATTCGCCGGTAGCGGCCGGTTCCTCTCGGCTTCCGATCTGGCAACGACAGGGGATCACTACTATTTCGGTATCAAGGTCAACGCCGGGACTGGCTTGTCGGACCAACCGGTAGCGGCAGATGAACTGTTTGAATCGTCAGCGCATAAAGTGTACTTGGCCGCAGACGGATCTACACTGGTAGAGAACGATGCGGGGGCGCGGATCGGTTCGGTGGAGGATGCCAATGCTCAGGTGGATGAGCTGGCTGGCTGGTATCGCGAGTTCCGGCCGGGTGAATCAAGCTTCAGTCTGCCGGCGTTCCTCGCCGGTACGCTGGTCGTAAACGGCTATACGCCGCCCGACGGCGCCGGTTGCCAGGCCGAGGGAACAACCCGGCAATATGTGCTGGACATGTTCAACGGCATGGCCCAGACGCAACTGCAAACAGTGTTTTATGACGGCTCCACCGTCAACCGCGACAATCAGGAATACCGGGGACTGGATGAGGTCGCCAACGTAATCGACGGGCTGGCATCGGATAACGTGGTGGTGAATGGCAAGGTTGGTGTTCTGACCGAATACGGCAACCCGGTACAGCTTGAAATAAAACCGTCACCGCCCAAGGCGTACCGGCGGTCCTGGCGGGAAGTGCCGCTGGATGAAGTGGATCTTTAGAAGCAGGAGCCATAAATGGCTCGCGAGCGAATGTTTTGAAACCGCCGGTGGGGGCTGGCGGTACCCGCTACAGATGATTGCTGCCCGCACGCAGGAATCGGACGCAGTACTTTGACAAAGGTGAGTCAGATGAGCACGTATAAAGGTTTTACCCTGATCGAACTGATGATGGTGGTTGCCATCATCGGCATCCTGTCGGCGATCGCCTATCCGTCGTATCAAGGGTCCATCCGCAAAACCAACCGCACGGATGCGAAGGATGCGCTGTTGCGGATCGCGGCGGCCCAGGAGCGCTTTTTCTTCTCCAACAACGGCTACACGACGGATTTGAGCAAGCTGGGTCTGGCTGCTCAAAGCGGCAATTTTTTCAGCACTGAAAACCATTACCAGCTCACCGTTACCTCCGGCCCGACCTGCACCTCCGCCGGCGGTAAAACTTTTCCCTGTTATACCGTGACGGCCACCGCACGCGCCGGACAGGCCGCGGACAAGGCCTGCACCACCTTCGCCATCGACCAGACCGGCCGCAAAACGGCGGCCAAGAATGACGCCACGGTCAGCACGGATACCTGCTGGTAATAACCTCTTCCCTTATCCCCCCTCCCGGGCTTCCCCTGCACAGGCTACTGTATGCACACAAGTTTGCGGCAGGCTTGTGAATGGCACGGGACTTGAAACTCCTCCCCCTGCGAAGGGGGAGGCTGGGAGGGGGTGTGTGAATCTCGTGCGCGCCCCGGAAAAACCACCCCCCTGAATCCCCCTTTGCAGGGGGACCTGGATGTGCACCATCTGAGCGGACTTGTGCGCATACAGTAGCCTGCACAGGGGAAGCTTTTCGGCTATCCCGCCAGGGAATTGACAGGCGACAGGCGTATATCGCAATTCGTCAAAAAATCCATTAATCTGCCTGCTTTTCGATGGGCCCGCAAAACTTTGCGGGCTCCATTTTCGTGAACCTTCTTCCCGTGTGATTTTTTCACAGACAATCGGGGCAGGTTCATTAACATATCGTTGAAACTTTCGTAACTGCCGCCGTCTGCGGCAAGTCTGGCGATTTTCGTTTCGAAAAATAACCAAGCCGGGTACCACTGATGAATTTCAGACCGGGTGCCGGTTGTACATTGCACGTTTGCTGTTCACCCCATGCTCGCTCCCGATCGGGAGGAAGGACTATATGAAGCTTATTCCCGCATTGAAACTGTCCGGACTGCTATTGGGTTGCACGTTGTTATGGGATTGTTCCCGCCCTAACAGCACGATTGATGCGAGCCTGTACGAACAAGCGAGCGAAGAGCAGGTGGCGGGTGCCACAGGAGTCATACCGGGTACTGATCCTCAGGACGGCAAACCGGGCGAAGCGCCGGGTGCGGACGGCGAAGGGGATAATCCGCTGAGTGTGCGGGCGAGCAAATCCCAGTTTGCCGACTCGGAAGTTCTGATATCACTGTTCGGCGAGGTCAGCAGTCGTTCTCCCGCGACGATAGAACGGGTCGTGTGGCAGCAGGTTCAGGGCCCCGCAGCGGTTATTCTTACGCCCGAAAACACGCGCACATCGGTTCTGCTCCCGCGAGTTTCCTCTCCCCGGGTCCTGCACTTTCGTCTGTCCGCAGTCGACGCTGACGGCTTCGCGCAGTCGGCCGTGACCAGCGTGACGGTATTGCCCCTGGACAATAGCGTCGAAGTGGTCAACACCACGATGGCGGAAGCGGACAATCAGGTGGTGTTTACCGTCCGCCTGAAAGAGCCAGTGACCGAACCTTGGGAGTTCCAGTACGCCACAGAGGACGGTACGGCCCTGGTCGAAGAGGATTATCGTGAAGCTTCAGGCACGATTGTTTTTGCAGCGGGAGAACAGCAAAAAACGATCGCCGTCTCCGTGGTGGATGACGATTATCGCGAGGGCAGCGAATACTTTTATTTCAACCTCGCGAGCCTGGACAATGCCCGCCCGTTTGCCACGCGAGCGGTCGCGCTCATCGAGGACAGCGAAGACGGGGAACTGTTCAAGAATTCAACCTTCACCTTTGAAGGTAGCTGCGCCCAGACCCAGGCCCAGCGTGGTGGTCTCGAAGGGATAATCCGGTTTGCCCTGAACTGGCAGGACCGGAACAGCGATCTCAACGTCAGGGCGGCCGATCCCTGTGGCAACGTGCTGGCCGAACCGGGCACGGAAATCGAGTGTGAAGGGTGGTCCGGAATTCTGGTGGCAACCGAAAACGAGGCCGGTCCGGGCGAAGATATTGTATGGACCGAGGAAGCCCCGGCAGGGCGCTATGTCGTTGGTGTGGAGCACGTTGCTGGTCAGCCCGCCGATTTTGATCTGTGTGTCTGGGTCGGGGAGGAAAGCCAGAAATATACCGGTACTGTAGGCAATGCCGAGACGCTGGAAATTACCCGTTTCGAATATCCGGGTGCGTCCAGCAGCAGCTCTTCCTCCAGCAGTTCGTCCAGCAGCAGCTCGAGCTCCTCAAGCGCCAGTTCGTCTTCCAGCGCCAGTTCATCTTCAAGCAGCTCCAGTGCATCGAGCGCAAGTTCATCATCAAGCAGCAGCTCAAGTTCCTCTTCCAGCAGTTCGAGTTCATCAAGTTCGAGCTCGTCCTCCAGCAGCAGCGCCAGCTCTTCCAGTTCGAGTTCGTCCTCAAGCAGCAGTTCGAGTTCATCGAGTTCCAGTTCGTCCTCAAGCAGTTCGAGTTC
>CAZXLJ010000041.1:4626-26038 GCA_964641175.1 uncultured Cellvibrionaceae bacterium | reverse complement strand
CCATCATGCGAATAATAACTCTCAGTGTCGACGGGATTCACCAGGCAGCACAGCGTGGGCTCTATGACTGGATCGATGGTCAGGACGCCGACGTCATCTGTCTGCAGGATCTGCGGGCACTGGAATACGAGCTGGATCACGATATATTCCACCCGGAAGGATATTTCGCGTATTTTTTTGACTCCGGAGTAAAGCACTACAACGGCGTGGCCATCTACACGCGGTTCCAGCCCAAGGCTTTGATCTACGGGCTGGGATTCGCCAGCGGGGTGGACATGGAAGGGCGCTATCTGCAGGTTGATTACGAGCACTACAGCATCGGCTCGCTACTTGCGCCCATGGCGCTCGCCGAGAATGAATCCCTTGAAGTCAAAGTGAAATTTTTCGAAGACTTTCAGAATCTGCTGCACAAGATCACCCGCAAGCGGCGCCATTTCATCTTTTGTGGCAATTGGGGCATGGCACACACCCGCAAAGATGTGCAGAACTGGCAGAACAACACCAATTCGCCCGGTTTTCTGCCTCACGAACAACAGTGGATGAACCAGCTGGTAACCCAGATAGGATATGCGGATGCATTTCGTCAGGTGAATAACGACCCCGACGAATTTTCCTGGTGGCCTTCCGGACAGATGGGGCAGGGGGACGGATGGCGAATAGATCACCAAATCGTCTCCGAAGCCTTGCGCCGCAAAGTCGAGTACGCGACGATATATAAAACCCAGACCTTCTCCAGCCATCTCCCCATCATCATAGACTACGACATTGAAGAATTCTGACGCACACCGAACCGACGCAGCCCGCACTTTTGTTGTGCTGGGTGCCCTTGTTGTTGCTGTGTGGAGCTGCCTGATTGCCTTGCCGGCACAGGCCAGTCGACCCCAGGACATCGGTCGGCTTATGCAGGTGTCCGGATTCAGCGCGCAAGTGGCCCTGATTCCGCAGACGATTCAGGACACCCTTGGCCACGCCGGGCTGGGCGGGCTGGAAGTGCCAATCAACCAGCGCGAGGCCTTGCTGAAAGCGGTCGCCGAATCCTTCTCCGCAGAAAAGCTCCATTACGGTGTTGGCACTGCGTTGCAGCAGTCCCTTCCCCATGATGACCTGCGGGAATTGCTCGGCTGGTACCAGTCAGAATCCGGTCGACGTATCACTCAGGCGGAGATCGCCGGTGCGACACCGGGCGCCTTCGCCGCCATGCAGGGCATGACACAGACGTTACTGGCAGATGACGCGCGGTTGGCGGTGGTGCAACGGATCTGCACGGCGGTCAATGCCGTCGAGTTTGCCAGTCATCTGGCCGTGGCGGGTTATTCGCTGATGGCGGTGGTGGACAACCCTACGCCGGTAAGCGACATCGACAGCTGGTCAGCGCAAGTGGTACAGGAATTCAGCTCGACCCAGGCCGATCTGCAAATGATGGTCTGGTTGTCTTTTCTCTACGCCTATCGTCATCTGGACATGCCGCTTCTTGAACGCTACGCGGAGTTTCTGGAAGGGCCCAGCAGTACGCGGTTCAACGAGCTGGCCATCAGCAGCCTGCATCGCGGCCTGTTATCGGGCGTGCGCGAAGTGGCCTTGGCGAGTTCGCATCTGTATCGCTAAATCGCTCACCGGTCGCCAGGTCTCTTAATTTTTCTGCGCCAGCCTGCGTGTGCGGCCATGGTTGTCGATGGCCACATAAATGAATTCTCCTTCCGTGACTTTTTGCTGCGCATCCCAGTCGTAGTGTTTTATCCACACCTCGACAAGGGTTTTAATCGACGATCGGCCGGTCTCGAGGATCTCGCAATAACAGCTTACGGTTGAGCCGACCGGGACGGGCCGTAAGAACGACATGCTGCCAACGGCGACAGTAGTGACCCGACCTTTGGCAACTTCCCGCGCGGCGATTGCACCGGCGAGGTCCATCTGCGACATCAGCCAGCCGCCGAATATATCGCCGTTGGAATTTGTATCCTTGGGTAATGCCAGGGTCTGCAATGCAAGTTCACCGGAGGGCGTGGGATCTTCATCGAGATTTGCCATTTAAAGTACCTCGGGTCTGTTGACGTTTCATCATCACCTCTGTTGCTTCTAAAAACGCGGCAATTAAGTGGTCCGGCATTCCGGCGCGACGAGTGTAGTTTGGTCGCTCCAAATGAGCGAGGAGCAACGACAAGTGGCGTGTTTTTAGGCGCAACCCGAAGGGCTGGGGCCATTTTTCCGCCTGACGTCGTTATCAGTCGCTTATTTGGAATAACCAAACTATGCTCCTGCTGCCTGGTCAGTCGAAAAAATGGCCTCCAGCAGTGGTGATGCTGAAACGTCCACAGACCCTAGGGATTGGTCGACAACACCGGCGATAACAGGCCCTAGTTTGCAGCACCGGGGAGCCAGGTGGCCAGTGCCGGCCATAAAGAGAGGCCAACCAGAAGCAGTAACTGGATCAGGATAAACGGTACGACACCGCGATAGATGGCCCGGGTGGGAACCGATTCCGGCGCGACACCGCGCAAGTAGAATAGCGCGAATCCGAAAGGGGGTGTCAAGAATGAAGTCTGCAGGTTTACCGCGATCATGATCCCCAGCCAGATCGGGTCCACTCCCATCATGAACAGGACCGGGGCCACCAGCGGCACGACCACGAAGGTGATCTCGATAAAATCCAGAATAAATCCCAGCAGAAATATAACCAGCATGACGATCAGGATTGCCGCCGCGGTTCCTCCGGGAAGACCCGAGAAAAACGCTTCGATAACATGCTCCCCCCCGAGGCCTCGAAATACCAGGGAAAATACCGACGCGCCGATCAGAATGGCAAAGACCATGGCCGTGATACGGGTGGTGTCCAGGGCGACGGCATGCAGTTTTTCAAGGGAGAGTTGCTTTTTCGACAGGGCCAGAACCGTCGCGGCAATCGCACCGACACCGGCCGCTTCTGTGGGTGTCGCAGCGCCGCTCAGGATGGAACCCAGTACCAGGAAAATCAGGACCACCGGTGGCAGCACGCTCAGCAGCAGAGATGTTATTGAGACTCTCTCGGCCAGTTCCCGATGGGCTGGCGCCTGCTGACTACGGAAGAAACCCATAAAAAGCAGGTATGCCAGGTACAGGACTACCAGCAGCAACCCCGGCACCACAGCACCGAGAAACAGGTCGCCGACGGATACGGGTGCCGCATTATAAATGCCCTGGCGCAACTGGGCCTGCTGATAAGCGCTGGACAGGGTATCGCCCAGTAGCACCAGGGCGATGGACGGTGGAATGATCTGGCCGAGGGTTCCCGTGGAGCAGATAAGGCCGCACGCAAGCTCCGGCGAATAATTTTGCTTGAGCATGGTGGGCAGCGAGATCAATCCCAGGGTCACGACCGTCGCACCGACAATGCCGGTACTCGCCGCCATGAGCGACCCCACCAGCACCACCGACAGACCGAGCCCCGCCGGAAGCCGGCCACAGGCAAGTGCCATGTTCTCCAGCAACTGCTCGGCGAGCTTCGAACGCTCCAGCATGACGCCCATAAAGACGAACAGCGGCACCGCGATCAGGGTCGTATTGGTGATGATGCCGTACAGGCGATCGGGCAGCGCCAGCAGGATGTGGGGGTCAAAATGGCCGGACAGAATGCCTGCTCCGGCGAACCACAGGGCGACCCCCGCCAGGGTGAAGGCCACTGGATAGCCGAGCATGAGCGCCAGGCAGATCGCAAAAAACATCAGGATCGGCAGGAGAAAGGCCATGATCAGTCTTCGCAGTAGGTAAGAGTGACCAGGTTTTTAAGCAAGCCGGCCAGTGCCTGGATAATCAGCAGTGCGCCATTTATCACGATCAGCGTTTTCAGCAGGAACACCCCGCCGATGCCGCCGGCGTCAGCTGAACCTTCACGGATCTTCCAGGCGGCCAGCACATACTCATAGCTGAGCGCGACAAACAGCACGGCCAGCGGCAACAAAAAAAGTACGCAGCCCAGCGCATCGACCCAGGCTTTCTGGACGGGTTTCATCTTGCGATAGAAGATGTCCACGCGCACATGGCCGTCGACACCCAGCGCAAATGCACCGGCCAGCATGATAACGGTAGCGTGGAAGTAGGTTACCGCCTCCTGCAACGCGATGGAGCCGCTGTTAAAAAGCAGTCTTTGCAGCACGATCAGACTGGTTAATACCACCATGATGGGCAGCAGCCAGGCGACCGCAATGCCGGTCAGATGAGTGACGCGGTTTAGAGCATTCGACAGGGCGCAGCAAAAGGAAGGGAACAGCGGCATAGTTTTTCTTATCATCCGGGGCTGCGCCATTGTAATGAACCGGCACCGCATAAATCCACTGTCACCCCCAAGGCGCCCTCCGGCGTGGCAAGAAGTGTTGCCAGGTCTCCCTGCAAAGAGCGATTCAGGGGCCGGGGGTGGTTCGGTCAGGAGCGGGATCCTGGCTTTAACGTTTAGAAACAAGCTCCTACCGTTCTTCCTGGCAGGGCGAGGAGCTTTAACGCCAAGTCGATCGGTATTCAAATCGAAGATGTTTTCCCGGGCGGGCGGCAACTTGTGCCGGCAACCGCTGTCACAGGGCGGTCGCCGGATTGCGCGGAAAATTATCTCAGATCACATTTTCGTCAGATTTTTTGAATCGTATGGCGAGCATGCGCGCGGTTCGGGAAACCCGTGACTATAATCCGTTAGGTCCAATCCCGTTAAAGACATTTAACGAGTTGTATGGGGTTTGCCGGTATACGATGTCGGAATGACGTTGCCGGCCACCCTAACCAGCAAGCAGTAGACGTGAGAGGTTCGAGCAGTCCGGGCGGATCTCATGAAGTGGTTATTTGAGTAGACACAGTGAACAGAATTTTCAGTGAATTGAAGAAACACCCTTGGCACAGCTCATTTCAACTCGGTCTTGGCGGACTCATGATTTTTACCCTCGCCATTGTCGTCGGCCCCCATTACGGCTGCGGCGCGGGTAATATCAACAACGCGTTCAGTTGTACGAGCGGAGCAACTTCTCTGGATTACAAGGCGGTTATCCTCCTCTGCATCCTGGTATCTTCGCTGTGCTGGGGGCGTGCGGTAAGCCTGCTGGAACAGCGCGGCTCTCTCAAGTCAAAGTAGTGTTCTGGCCTCGAAACAGCTCCTGACCTCGAACAGCTTCCGGCCTAAAAAAAGCTCTCCACCTGGAAGTCGTTTGTGTCGTTGGAGGCGCGGCCGGGAGTCGTCCTGAGTCCCGGCCGTGCATTTACTTTCGCGGACTTTCCGGTGGCCCGAGGTAGCTCGGCATCAGACCGCCAGTGTCGACCACAATTTTTTGTACCGCCACTGCCGGATCAACGGCATAGAGGCGGATTTTGTTGCGTCCGGGAGTCACCTTATGAGTGGTCTGCCGGAACCGCACGCCATCTTTCACTGCAGTTTCCCACTGACTGTCAGTGCCGTGGCCATCTGCGAGGATATCCACAATCTGAGGCTCCTCCTCGCCAACGGATATCGCATACCGCAACTGTCCGTCGGGATGCACCAACGGCAAACCGGGTGCGAATGCGGTGTTGACCTGAATATTGCCCTCCGTGAAAAAGGTCACGTCATATTCGACGTAGGGCGCCTGCGTCGGGTTCTCAAAACGTTGGTCTGACACGGGGAAAACAGCCAGAGAACTCTGCGTGCGACCGTGTTGCGGAATGACCTTCCACTGATATTCTCCCGCGGGCTGGTTTTTGGAAAAGCTGGCAGCTTCCATGGAAATATAGCCGTCTGCCTCGATGAAACCTTTTGCCTGCCGTTGCAAGGTTGCCGGCGGGTTAAAAGCGTGGACGGCAATTTGCGCTCCCTGCCAGCCGGTGCCGCGGATCTCCAGGGTGCCGGAGGGTGCCCCATTTGGTACCTTGCGCCAGTCGATCGAGACCGTAATTTTCTCGCTGCTTGTCACCTTGCCGGAGCTGCGGCTCACTTTTATCCAGTTAGCGGGCGATTTGATGGTGAAATCGAAGGGCTTCGTCCCGCGGTTGAATATTTCCAGCCAGCGTTCGGACTGGCCGTTGCGGTCAAAACGCAATTCGAAAGCGCCGCGATGAGGCCATTCCCCCGGTACGGCCGCCGGCCAGCCCGCTTCAATGCCTTCAACCGCAATCCCCATTTCGGCGTAGTTGCCGGGGTTGTATTGCCAGGTCATCGGCATCTGGTTGCCCTCTGGATTATTCCAGTTGGTATAGCCGATATGCGGCTGGCTCATGAAGTGGTTCCACTTGCCGCCGTTCAGTCGATGGTATTGCTGCGTCAAGGCTGCGTCCGCATCAAACCAGGCTCGGGCTTTTTCCGCGTAAGAATTGGCGTCGGCGCGTCCCTGGCTGGCATAGAGGCGGTTTTTGCCGATGGCGATATTCATCTGGGTCACTATGGCGGTGGCCTTGACCGGATAAAGCACCAGCTGGAAGTAGGCGTCGCGGCGTGAAGACGGAATTTTTTCCGCCAGAGCTTCGGCCCGTGCCACCAGATCTGTCAGCTCGGTGCTGATGCGTTCAGCCTCCCCGTAATGCAGCAGGCTGTAGGTGTCCGGCTCCATCAGTTCGGGTTTGCGACGGCCATTGTGGCGAGTGTAGCCGGTCATCAGGGCTTCAATTTCTTCGGCGTACTGCGGCCCGAATTCGCGGGCGGCCCACAGCCGGCCGAACTCCTGAATATTGTCACGGCCCCAGCGCTCCGGGTTCCAGGCCATACGCAGGAAAAACTCGGTCGGATACTCCATGGGCTTCAGATCGCCAACGTTCACGATCCAGATCTGGTTGGCCTGGTATTGATAGGCAAGGTTCATCTGCTCCCAGATCTTCGCCAGCGGATAGGTGTTGATCCAGCGATACGAGCGCGGCCCGCCAACATAATCAAAATGGTAATAGACGCCGGCGCCGCCTTTACGGGCGCGCTCTTCCGGTAGGGGCAGGCGGCGGATGTTGCCCCAGTTGTCATCGGTCCACAGCAAAATGACGTCGTCCGGCACCCGCATGCCTTTCTCATAGTAGGCCTGCACTTCCTTGTACAGGCACCAGACCTGGGGCACGTCGGTAATGTTCTCCTGGCCGAATACATCCGCGATGATCTTGCGCTGGTCCTGCACGATTTTTTCCAGCAAGCCGATGTTCTCGCCCTCGCTCATGGGCGCATCTTCCTGGCCGCGCATCCCCAGGGTGTAGACGCTCTCGTAGTCCTTGTTACGGCGGGCACCTGCTTCCCAGAACTGGTAAAGATTTTCCGGGTTCGCGGAATATTCCCAGGGACCCTTGCCGTAGCGGTTCCACTCCTTGTCCGCACGCATCATGGGTTCGTGGTGCGACGTGCTCATGACGATGCCGTATTCGTCGGCAAGAATCATGTTTTGCGGGTCGTCATCGGCAAAGGCGTTATTCCACATGGCGGGCCAGAGAAAATTCGCCTTCAGGCGCAGCAAGAGTTCAAACACCTTGACGTAAAACTCGTGATTGTAATTGCCGTGGTTCTCGGCAACCCAGTTGGTCAGGGCCGGCGCCTCATCGTTCAGGAATATGCCACGGTACTTCACCACCGGGGCATCCTGCACGCGCGTGCCGCCGGCGATGTAGAGGTTCGGTTTGCGTTCTATCGGTACATCTGCCCAGTAATACCATGGAGAAACGCCAATCTGTTCCGAGACATCATAAATACCGTAAATGGTGCCGCGCTTGTCGGCCCCGGCGATCACCAGCGCGCGCTCCACGCCGGCAAGCGGCTGCTCGACCACCTCCAGGTGATAACCGTCCCAGCGATCGCGGATTTCCCCCGGACTGATCTTGCCCTCGGCAACCAGCTGGTCGATGAGCGGACTTCTGCCAAGCGTGCCCACGATGACGGCGTGACCGCGCAGCGCTTCAGCGCGATCAATTCGTGCCGGCATCTGACCGGAGACTTTTTCGATGTCTCGTTGAAGATCCCCCAGAGCCCTTAACACACCCTTGTGATCATCGGGGTGGGCGTAGAGTGTTGCCGTTCCCGCCGTGTCGGCCAGCGTCAGGGCGCCGCGCCGGGGTTTTTCGCTGACGTAGGCCGCTTCGCCCAGAGCCGCCCGGGCCGGGGAATTCATCAGGAGACAGGTCAGCACCAACACCAGAAGGCGGAGCCACTGCAGGGGCAGGCCGTGGGGTTTCGTCAGGGACATAGGGGGATTCTCCTTTTTTAGAATGACAGAGGCTGGCTGATTGGAGCGGGATCCATGCAATGTGCGCCCGGTATGGATTCTTGCAACCGCAATAAAGCTGCAACATTACTGTAATAATTCATCTCTAGCATGCCTGCAGGAAGATTCATGATCGCATCAGGATGTTTTGCACGGCGCAATCTGTACGGTGCGTGAAAATACAACGTCCTGGAAGCTCTGTAACTGTCGGAGGTTTTTGTGAAGAAATTTTTACTCGGATTTGCGTGCGCAGCGGGCATGACGGTCGCGTCCAGTCATGCGCAGGCCAATCGTGACCACATCATGATTGTCGGCTCATCAACGGTGTTCCCTTTCTCCAAAGTGGTTGCCGAGCGGTTCGGTCTGAAGAACAAGAACTTCAAGGCACCTAAAGTCGAGCCCACCGGGACGGGTGGCGGCTTCAAGGAATTCTGTAAAGGCGTCGGCGTTGCCACGGCGGACATCGCCAATGCATCCCGACGCATCAAGCAGTCCGAATTCGATTCATGCAAGGCCAATGGCGTCAGTGAAATTGTCGAAGTCCATATCGGCTACGACGGCATTGTACTGGCCAGCAGTCTCAAGGCCGAGTCGCTGAACCTCACTCCGAAAGATATTTTCCTGGCGCTGGCGAAAAAAATTCCCGATCCAAAAGGCGGTGAGAAGCTGATCGATAACCCTTATAAAACGTGGAAACAGGTTAACGAAAAGCTGCCAGAGCTCGCGATTTCCGTGATGGGCCCGCCGCCGACGTCGGGGACGCGCGATGCGTTTGCCGAACTGGCGATGGAAGGCGGTTGCAAAAGTTTTGACTGGATCAGTGCACTCGAAAAAACCGATTCGAACCGGTATAAAGCCATTTGTCACGGCATCCGCGAAGACGGTGCTTATATGGAAGCCGGCGAAAACGACAATCTGATCGTGCGCAAACTGGAAGAAAACCCAAAAGCGCTTGGTATTTTCGGTTTCAGCTTCCTCGACCAGAATGCGGACAAGGTCAAAGCGGCCTCCATCAACGGACAAGCGCCGACTTTCGACAGTATTTCCGACGGTAGTTATCCGGTTTCACGACCGCTGTATTTTTACGTGAAAAAAGCACACGTGGGGGTGATTCCCGGAATCGAACCCTATCTGGCGGAATTTACCCACGAGCGTGCCTGGGGCGAGGAAGGTTATCTTGCGGAGAAAGGCATGATCCCGCTGGAACAAAAGCGCCGCAAGGAAATCGCCAGGCAGGTCAAGGAGCTGGAAACACTTCAGTCCCTTTAAAATGCGGGGTGAACGGGCGGGCTTCCCGTCCGGAATCCGTTTCATCGAACCCGGGACCAGCGTCGAGCATCTGTCTTTCCGGGTTCCCACCAACGTCTAGCGTGCTATGGATATATCACTGTTAATTCTGCTGCTCGCGGTCCTGATCGCCGGCGCATTTGTCGCTGGGCGGTCACGCGCCGTGCGGGTAGCCGGTGTGGGCGGCATGCAGTCACTCAACTCGCTGCCGTTTTACTACGGCTCCCTGACGGCTATCTGGTGCGCAATTCCGGCACTGCTGGCAGTGGTTGTGTGGATAATTTTCGATGACCCGCTGATCTTCTCGGCCATCCGGCCCATGCTGCCGCAGGGTCTGATCGACAATGCCGGCGGCAGTATTGATCTGGTCATGAACCAGGTACAGAACATCGCCGCTGGGAGTGTATCGCCGCAGTCCCAGGATCCCGCCCTGGTGGCCGCCGCCGAGCGATTAAGCTCGCTCAGACAGATCAGCCGGTGGGCCATGAGTTCGCTGGTTATCAGTGCCGCCCTTGTCGGTGCGGCGGTCATGTGGTCGCGAATCCATCCGCAGTTGCGTGCCCGCAACCGGGTCGAAACCCTGTTTCGCCTGACGTTGCTGCTGTGTGCGTGTCTGGCGGTGCTGACCACGCTGGGCATTTTGATGTCGGTCCTGTTCGAGTCTTTACGGTTTTTTCAGGAAGTCTCGGTATTCGAGTTTCTGTTCGGGCTGGAGTGGAGTCCGCAAACAGCCATCCGGGAAGATCAGCAGGGCAGCTCCGGCAGTTTCGGGGCAGTACCGCTGTTCGCGGGTACCTTGCTGATCGCTGGCATCGCCCTGATCGTCGCGGTGCCGACGGGCCTGATGGTGGCTATCTATCTATCTGAATATGCCAGTTCACGGATGCGAAACCTGATCAAGCCGCTGGTGGAAATCCTCGCGGGCATTCCCACGGTGGTTTATGGATTTTTTGCGGCGTTGACGGTCGCGCCTTTCATTCGCGACGTGGCCGTTGCCGTGGGCCTCAGCCAGTGGCTGACAGTGTCTTCGGAAAGCGCCCTGGCGGCCGGACTGGTGATGGGCATCATGATTATCCCGTTCATCTCTTCGCTGTCTGATGATGTGATTAACGCGGTGCCCCAAAGCCTGCGCGATGGCGCCCTGGGGCTGGGTTCCACGCAGTCCGAGGTAGTGCGCAAGGTGGTTATTCCGGCTGCGCTGCCGGGTATCGTGGGCAGTATTTTGCTGGCCGCTTCCCGCGCCATCGGCGAGACCATGATCGTGGTGATGGCCGCTGGAATGGCCGCCAACCTCACCGCCAACCCCTTCGATTCCGTCACCACGGTTACCGTCCAGATTGTCACGCTGCTGGTGGGGGATCAGGAATTCGACAGCGCCAAAACCCTCGCCGCATTCGCTCTGGGGCTGGTGCTGTTCGTGGTGACGCTCGGACTGAACTACTACGCCCTGTATATCGTGAGAAAGTACCGTGAACAATATGACTGACAAACGATTGTCGCAGGCAGAGCTCGTGCAGCGCAGCCTCAAAAAACGCCATCGGGCGGAGCGGCGCTTCCGCCTGTTTGGTCTGGCTTCGGTGGGGGTGGGCCTGGTCGCGCTGCTGGCGCTGTTTGTCGAGATTATCGGCACCGGCATGGGCGGATTTCAGCAGACCTACATTCGCCTGACACTGACATTTGATCCGGAAATACTGGAAATCGAAGACGCGACCGATCCCGAGCAGATTGCCGGCGGGTTTTTCGACGGCGTTTTACGACAGGCGCTGGCCGAGCGTTTTCCGGAGGTGTCGGATCGGCAGGAAAAACGGACGTTGAACAGCCTGATCAGCATCGGCGCCGCATTTCAGTTGCAGGACATGCTCGAAGACGACCCTGAGCTGCTGGGTGAAGAGATTACCCTGTGGGTGCTGGCGGATGACGACGTGGATACCTGGTACAAATCCTGGCGCGGCGGGGATGCTTATACCGCCAGGACCAGTGAGTCGCAGGCTGCCCGCATCCATCAACTGATCGACAGCAGGGATCTGAAGCTGCGATTCAATACCCGTCTGTTTACCGCCGGAGATTCCAGTGAACCGGAGATGGCGGGTATTCGCGGGGCGGTCATGGGCAGCCTGCTAACGCTGCTGGTGACGTTTCTACTGTCCTTTCCCGTCGGTGTGGCGGCGGCCATCTATCTGGAAGAGTATGCGCCGAGCAATCGCTTTACCGATTTTATTGAAGTCAATATCAGTAACCTTGCGGCGGTGCCCTCCATTATTTTCGGCCTGCTCGGTCTTGCCATCTTTATCGGGCTGTTCGGCATGCCGCGTTCGATTCCACTGGTGGGCGGCCTGGTTTTAAGCCTCATGACATTGCCCACGGTCATCATCTCCAGCCGCAACGCCATCAAGGCCGTCCCGCCGAGTATCCGGGAAGCGGCGCTTGGGATTGGTGCCTCCAAAATGCAGACGATCCTGCATCATGTGTTGCCGCTGGCGATGCCGGGCATGCTGACGGGGGCGATCCTCGGCATGGCCCAGGCGCTGGGTGAGACCGCGCCGCTGCTGATGATCGGCATGGTGGCGTTCATCATGGATGTCCCCGGCGGCATCACCGACCCGGCCACGGTGCTGCCGGTGCAGATTTTTCTTTGGTCAGACAGTCCGGAACGCGCTTTCGTGGAGCGCACTTCTGCGGCTATCATGGTGCTGCTGTTGTTCCTGGTCTGCATGAACACTCTGGCGGTCATCCTGCGTCGGCGCCTCGAGCGTCGCTGGTAACGAACGCTATCCGGAATTAACGAGAGGTTCTTCAAACTCATGCAACAGATTCTTGAGCCGCAAACGCGCTCGCAACCAGATATTGACAGCCACCCGTTGCAGGCCGCCGCGCTGCAAAACCACTTGCAAGAGCCCATGGAAAAATTGCTGCCAGAAAAAACCGTTGGTCTTCCCTTTGCCGACAATGCAAAGTTTTCGGTTCGCGATGTGGACGTGTTCTATGGAACCAAGCAAGCCGTCTACTCGGTGAACATGGACATCGGCGAACACGAAGTAATTTCGCTGATCGGCCCCTCCGGTTGCGGCAAGTCGACGTTTCTGCGTTGCCTGAACCGGATGAACGACACCATCGATATTTGCCGGGTGGCCGGCCGGATTTGCCTCGACGGGGAAGATATTTACGATTCGAAGCTGGACGTGGTGCCCTTGCGCGCCCGCGTTGGCATGGTGTTCCAAAAGCCCAATCCCTTCCCCAAGTCAATTTACGAAAACGTCGTCTACGGTCCCAAAATCCACGGGCTCGCCAGCCGGCGAGTGGATCTCGATGAAATTGTCGAAACCAGCCTGCGCAAGGCGGGCCTCTGGGAGGAGGTCAAGGATCGTCTGGATGCGCCGGGAACCGGCCTGTCCGGCGGGCAGCAGCAGCGGCTGTGTATCGCCCGAACCATTGCCGTGAGCCCCGAAGTCATTCTGATGGATGAACCCTGCTCGGCACTGGATCCCATCGCGACCGCGCGGATCGAAGAGCTGATTGCCGAGCTGAGCCAGAACTACACCATCGCCATCGTGACCCATTCCATGCAGCAGGCCGCGCGCGTGTCGCACCGCACAGCGTATTTCCACCTGGGCCGGCTGATCGAAGTCAATGACACCAAAAAGGTTTTCACCACGCCCGATCACCGGCTGACCGAAGCCTACATTACTGGCAGATTCGGTTAACCGGTGGAGCGTAAACCCGTATGGACCTGATATCGCAAACTCGTGGGGAATCCATGGATAAAATGCATCTGCAACAGCACATCTCCCATCAGTTCAATGAGGATCTGGAGCAAATCCGCACCAAATTTCTCGAGATGGGTGGCATGGTCGAGCAGCAGCTGTCCGATGCCATTCAGGCCATAGAGACAGCGGACGGTGAACTGGCGGAGAAGGTGATGTTCACCGAAAAGGACATCGATCAGCGCGAGATTGACCTGGACCGGGAGTGCACCCTGATTCTGGCGCGGCGCCAGCCGGCCGCTTCCGACCTGAGGCTGGTATTGATGATCACGCGGGCGACGCGCGATCTGGAGCGTATGGGCGACGAGGCCGACAAGATTGCCAAGATGGCAATTGCACTCAATGACGACGGCGTTTCTCCCCGTGGATACACGGAATTGCGACACATCGGCAGCGGCGTGCTCAAACTGGTGAACCTGGCGCTGGATGCCTTCGCCCGGTTCGACGTACATTCAGCCATGAGGGTGGTGCGCGACGACAAGCTTATCGATCAGGATTACAAGACCGCCATCCGCGAGCTGATGACTTACATGATGGAAGATCCGCGCTCAATTTCGCGGGTCATGAATGTGATGTGGGCTCTACGGGCGCTCGAGCGGATTGGAGACCACGCGCGCAATATCGCCGAGCATGTGATCTTCCTGGTTCACGGCATGGACGTGCGCCACATTCCCGCAAAGGAACTGGAACTGCAGATGCGGGAAAAATACAACGTCAATATTGAATCGGAACCGCCGTCTCACGGCCCCGCAAAACCTGGCTGAGAAATCTCGGCGTGCACACCTCGGCAGTCCCATGCCCACTTGGCATCGGCCCGCAAACGCGACTAGTCTTAAGAGAACCGCGGCTGCAAGGCCGCCCCCTGGCGTGTGCCGAGGAAGCTGAGTGTGATGAGGACTGCTGTTCTTGTGTTACTAAGTAGTCTGGGCCTGTGGGGTTGTCGGGACACGGCCAGATTGAGCGACCTGAGTGACGGTGAGCTGGCGTCCAAGAATGACGAATGCCTGCAGAAGCAGCCGACCGCCCCGGGTCGGGCGACCGCTTGCGAAAATATCCGCAAGGAATGCGAAAAGCGCCGCGCCAAAGGCAACTACAGTTGCTGATCCCGCCGTTGATCGACGCCCCGGATTTACATCTTCCCGATTAATGAACTCTGACCCTCGGGCCTGAAATTTCTGCCGGCCCCCCGCCCGGAAAACGGCAGAGGGCGGCATCAGGTTCGGCGCGGTTTTTATTTTAGAAATCGAATGCTCAGCGGGTAATGCCAGACGACGCCGTCATTGGCTTTGAGTCCGCCAATGACCGCAAATACGAGGCTGCAGATACCCAGCGCCAGCAACAGCAGGAAGCCGATGCCCACGGCAATCAGCAATGTGCCGACGATGCCGTAAATGGTGGCACTGATTAACCAGTTGACGATCACCTTGCCATGATCGTTGATGACCGGAGATTTGTCGCGATTGGTTGCCCACATGACGATGGGCGCTATGATCCCGCCAAACGGGAGGATCACATTCAGTAGCTGACTTAAATGCATGAGCATGCAGAAGGCGTTGAACTCCATGCCCCAGGGGCGGTGCGGATTTTCGTTGGTCACGATGATTCTCCTTTTTGTAAACGTCATTGGCGGGTGAATTTTTATTCTTGATTTACTTTTTATTATGAATGCATTTATTTTTACCAGGTTGCGTACGAAAAGTACTTTTAACCGGGAACTTGTCTCAACGGCTCGTCGCCCTCGCGCACGCGGGGGCCCACGAACCCCGGAAGGATTAGCCGATTGCCATGGAATAACGACAGCCGGATAAATGAACAACGAAGGTGCTTTATGGAATCAGACCGACAGCGAACGCGCTCGCTGGCAGAGCCGTCCCGTGGTTGTACATACTCCCCGCCCGTCGTGGATCCCCGCGTGCGCGATGACGACGGATTTAAAAATACTTTTCGTACACAGCCTGCAGCGAACACTGCATCGGCAACAAAAACGCCTTTGCGGGCTTGCTCCGATCAATGAGCCACCACTTTCACCGGTACACATTTAAATCCGGGTGTTTTGCTTTTCTGGTCCTGATCGCGTGAAACCAGAACATTGGCCTCCGGATAATAAACCATCAGGTTGCCGCGCCGGATGTCGAATGGCCGCACTTTAACCTGACGCATCGCGCCGGTTGCGGAAACCAGATCCACCGGCTGATTCGTGACCCATCCCTGTTCGCGCATGTCTTCCGGATTCACCATGACGATCCAGCGCTCTGTCTGGTCGCGGTAGCTGTCAAATTCGTGATAGATAATCGAATTGAACTGGCCTTCGCTGCGGACGCTGGTCAGCATGAAATCGCCGGCAGTATGAGGGGGGAGAGGATGAAAATGGAAGTGCGCCTTGCCATCAGGCGTATTGAAACGCGGCTCGTGGAGGATACGGCCATCGATATGGAATTCATCTTTAGTTGCGCCTATGTCTTTGAGGCGGGTGAACCCGGGCACCACATCGCCGATCCATGCGCGGATGGCGTCGTGGTCGTGCATGGCGGCAAAATCGAAGCGTGCCGGCGGTATCAGCTTGCGGCCCAGGGTGACGATAATGCGGGTCTCGGGCCACAGCTGCGGGAAGCGTTCTATGCCGCCATCACTCAGGCGCACGAAATTGAACATGGATTCCTGGGTGGTGGCCTGGGATTCTTCGTCGCGCACGCGCACCGGCAGGATGATGACTTCGCCATCCACACCCTGTACATGGCTCTGATTGAGGGTCGAATTCAGGAAGCACTTGAAGGGGATGCGGTTCAGCGCGGCGCGGGTATGGTCGGTGTCCGGGCTCGCCGCCAGCAGGTTGCCGCCCAGCAAGAAAGCTGCATCCATCTGGCCATCGGCGGCCGCCTGCAGGCAGGCCATGGTGTCAAGGCCCGGCGTCTGCGGCAGGGTGGCGCCCAGCTTATGTTGTAACTTTTCTTCGAAAGCCTGTTTAAGCTGCGGGGTAAAGCCCATGGATCCCGTGCCTTGAATATTGCTGTGACCGCGCAAGGGCATCAGACCGGCGCCAGGCTTGCCGATCATGCCGCGCAAAAGCGCCAGTCCGACCAGGGTCTGGATGGTATCGACGCCGTGCAGGTGATGGGTCAGGCCCATGCTCCAGGTGAACACCGCGCGCGTGGAGCCCGCATAAAGCTCCGCCACCTGCTGCATCAATGCCCGGGTAACCCCTGCCGACTGCTCCAGCGCCGCCCAGTCCAGTGCCTGGACGCCCGTGATAAAGGCGTCGGAGCCGGTGGTGTGCTGGTCCATGAAACGTTGGTCGAGCGCATCAAGATCCAGCAGGCATTTGGCGACGCCCTGGATGAAGGCGAGATCGCCGCCAAGATGCGGCTGTATGTACAGACTGGCGATGGGCACCCCACCGCGGGCCATGGAGCGTAAGTCGCTGGGGGAGGCGAAGCGGACCATGCCCGGTTCTTTGGCCGGATTGACCACTACCACAGCGCCGCCGCGCCGGCGAATGTCGATGAGCTTTTTCACAAAACGTGGATGGTTCGAAGCGGGGTTGGCGCCGAACACAAATACGAGGTCGGTCAGGTCCAGATCCGCATATTCAATGGTGGCAGTGCCTGTACCGATGGAATCGCCGAGGCCCACCCCGGACGCCTGGTGACAGAAATAACTGCAGTTATTGATATTGTTGGTGCCATACAGCCTGGCAAGGGTCTGGAGCAAAAACGCGGCTTCATTGGATGAACGACCCGAGGCATAGAAGAAGCTGCGTTCCGGTGCCGTCGCGGTCAGCTGGGCGGCGCACAGATCCAGAGCCTCGGCGTAGGTCACCGGAGAGTAATGGCGCTCGCCGGGTTTTTTGTACAGGGGACTTGCGAGCCGTCCCAGGTCTTCAAGCTGCTTGCCGCTCAACTGCGCCAGCTCTTCAATGGCATGGCTGAAAAAATGGGTATTGGGAATGCCGGGGCGGATGTCGCTGAGGTGCGCCTGGATGTTCTTGTTGCAGATTTCGATTCCCCGGCCGGATTCATTGTGGAAGCCACCGCGCTGTCCGCCGGTGCCAAATGCACAGGCTTTGCATGCATTGCGGGAATTGACCGCCTGCCACAGTTTGCGAGGTCCGATTTGCGCGCTGTACCGCAGAACGCTTTTGATCGCCTTGAAGCCGCCGCCAATGGTCATCGTTGTCTCCGTTAAAATTCTCGGGATGTTTCCCTGTCCGGTAAATCTTCGCTGTCGAGCAGACCGATGGTATCCATATGCGGCAGTGCCTGCGTGGAAATACCCTGCAATTCGCCGCAAATGTTCATCATCTGGGTGGTCATGCGCCCGATCTGGGTCTCCCGCTTTTTCCATATCCGCAGCATGGCCGACTTTTCCCTTTCCAGGTCGCTGCGCATTTCCTCGTAGCTTTCCACCAGAGCCCGGATGCGCTGGGCGAACTGGCTGCTGCAGATGTAATCGAACAGGGCTTCCATTTGCTGTTCCTTGCCGGTGCTGATGGCCTTTTGTCGCTGCGTTTCGATCAGTATAGATCGCAGCGCCTCGGCCAGGCCGCGCACCAGATCCGGCCGCACCAGCCAGACGCCTTCCTGCAACACCAGGCCTTCTTTCATTGCGGCGGGAAATACCGTACTTACCAGTACCCCCAGATCGCCGCACTCGCGTTGCTGGTCTTCCTTCAGTTTGGGAATCCACTGGTTCGACCAGTTTTCCGCACGCTTGGTCTCCCAGATGATCTTGCCGCAGAAGGTACCGGAGCGCAGATGTACCGACTGCACGATATCCGCCCCCCGGGCGCCTTTCTTGACGGGGCTGATCTGGTCGAAGGGAAAAGCCTGTTGCAGCAAGTTCTCCAGTTCCAGCTCCAGAACTTCGCCCTGCAACTGCTGGGAGCCCTGTTCGAGTTTGCGCGTCAGATCTTCGTTGGCTCGCTGGGCATCGGCGATTTTCTTGCGCCACTGAGCTTCTTTTAGCGAAAACTGCTCGCTCAGGCGCGCCTCAAAACTGGCCCGCTCCTGCTCCAGTTGGCGCTCTAACTGCAGGGCCATTTCGGACTTCTGCTCTTCGAGGGCTTTCTTTTCCCGGCGCAGAGTGATTTCGGCAGTTCTGAAGGTTTCCAGCTTCCGGTTTTTTTCCAGCAGCTCCTCTTTCAGTGAGGCTGCTTCGGCGAGCGCTTCTTCCCTGGCCTGGGCTGCGGCGCGGGCTTTTGCGTGTTCCGCCTGCTCTTTGCATTTATCGGCATATTCCCGGCTTTCGTTGAGCTGCTCCTGCAGCTCTCGCAGTCGCGCTTCGAATTGCCGGGCGTGTCGGCGCTCCAGCTCGCGGGTGACTTCCTGGGTAAGGCGATCGCGATCCTGGGCGAGGAGGGCGTCATATTCAGTTTCATAGCGTTCGAGCAGCTGGTGGGTCAGTGCTTCCCGGATAGGAAAAGCGCGGTCGCAATGGGGGCAGGTCGCGGTGTCCTGGGGATTGATGATGATCTTGTTGTCCATGGCTCCTCACGGGCATACCGGTGAAACGACTGCGAACCGGAAACGGCGGCAGCGCCTGGCCGGTAAAGGGATGGTTATGGCTGGGGTGCATTGTACCTGACCGGGGAGCGATGGCAGGTGAACGGCGTGATGCCGGGCACGGCGCCCGGCGATTCAGGCGACGGGATAACGTTCCATGAAATAGCAGAAGCAATCCTTGCGGATGGCGTTGATGTCGCGGGTAATCATCGCCGGTACCAGCGGGCGGCGGTTTTTGAGCTGGCCCTGGTCCACAAACAGGTAATCCCCCGTCACCACGTCTCCAGCTTCATTCGTAACGATGAAGGGTTCGCGCACGGTCGGGCGGAGGCTGCCCAGAGGTGTGTCGGGGGCGATTTCGCGGAAGTTGAAATATTCAATCTCGTGATCGAAGTTGATGTCCGCCGTCGGGTCGCCAAAGCCCAGGCTGTACCGGGGTGCCACCTTGGCGATGGCCACGGTGTGGTAGAGATCCACGTCGGCCGCGTCGATCGGGCCATCCGGCAGAGCCGGCAGGGCCAGACAATCCTCCAGAAACTGATACACATGCTCGGTGCCTCGCGGGTCCCCCGAGAGGCCCGCTTCCACCGTAATTGCCGGGCAGAGCGGAGCGAACGCCATGCTTTGCACGGTGTCCGGGCGGGTGAAGAAGACCACCGTGCGCGAGAACATTCTCGCCAGATGCAAATACGCCGGGGCGACAACATTGACACAGGCATAGTGGGGATTTTTGCCGGTATTGTTGTGCACATCGACGCTCGCAAAGATGTTCCGGGTCGCCATCTGGTCAACGACCTGGGCGGCCAGCGGATGTCGCTGCGCCTGGGCACCACCCCAGATGCGGTTGAAATCCACCTGGTGGTCGAGAAAGCGCTGATTGTAGCGGGCTGCTTCCACATTGCCGATGAACAGGGAAATGGCACGCTTGAGCTGGCCGCCCTGGTGCCGGGCGAGCAGTTGCCGGGCTGCGTCCCAGCTGGTGTGTTCGTTGCCATGCAAAAGCACGGTGATAAACAGCGGCGGCCCGAGCGTGCCGGCCAGATGGATCAGGGTAGGGCCGTCGAGAACCTCATACAACAGCTCCGCCGGGCGCTCCAGCAATCCTTCCGGAATCCGCTCGAGAATGGTCAGCATCCTGTTACTTCTCCTCTGATTGGTCTTGTTGGCATCGACAATAGCCGGACCGGTTATCCGGCCAGGGGCCATTCGTGCACCGGCCGTCCGGTGCGCTGGCAGGCCAGATAGGCGCGGCTCAGAGCCAGCATGTCGGCACCGTGTTGCTGCACCCACTGGCGCTGCCAGCTGGCTCCGTTCTGGCGCCGGCTGCTGCGGTTTTCGATAATGCCGAGGTAGCGCGCAATGTCCGTGGGCGATAGCTCCAGCGCCTGGAGGCCCTGTTCCGCCAGCGGCAGCAGATTCTGAACCAGCTCGGCGGCGTTCATCCGGGTCTGATTGAACCAGGACAGCTCGCTATCCATGCCGATGCGGGCAGCGGCATAAAAGTTTTCGTGGACCTGCCGGAATGGCAGCGCCTTCTCGAAGTCGATATCCGAGCGGGCCAGCGCCAGAGTGAGCCCCCAGAAAAACGCGGCGTTGGCGATCATGTCCAGAATGGTCGGTCCCGAGGGAAGCACCCGGTTTTCAATACGCAGATGGGACTTTCCCGCCGCATCAAAACCCACAATAGGGCGGTTCCACCGCCATATGGTGCCGTTGTGCAGGCTCAAGTGGGGAAGAGGTTCGTGATCTTCCGTCAGGTCCATCGGGATCAACGGCGGAAAGCGCCGTACGTTCTCTTCGAAGCACTCTAACAGCGACTGCTGCAGATAGCGCTCTCCCAGCGAAACCCGGCGCTCGCCCATGCCGCCGAGATCGACGGCCTGTTCAAACAGGGGCACCCGGGATTCATCCCAGAGGTCGGCTCCGAACAGATACGGGGAATTGGCGCTGACGGCCACCAGCGGCGCCGAGACTATCTGGGCGGCGTTGAAGCAGCGGACCGCCAGATCCTGCGGGATCTGCAAATGGACCTGGAAGGACGTGGTTGCGGCCTCGAGCATGACATCGTGATGGACGCTCTGCAGGTGCTGGCGGCCGCGCAGGTCCAGCGTGATGGGCCGGGAATTGCGCATTGCCAGCACCTGCTCGTTGAGAACCCAATAACGTTCGTTGGGGGACATGTTGGCGAGGTTAAGCTGGCTGTCCTGCAGACCGGGGTGAATGCCGATCGACATCAGTTCCAGATCCAGATCCCGGGCGGCCCTCTGGCATCGTTCCCAATGGTCCTGCAGGCGCAAATGCAGCTGGTGCAGGGCGTCCGTGCGCAGCGATTGCGGCTGGACGTTGATCTCGATGTTGAACCGCGACAGCTCCGGAACCACATCGGGGTGGTTCACGTGCTCGAGAAATTCCGCGTTGCGGGCGACAGGTTTTCCGGAGCTGTCAACCAGCCAGGCCTCCAGTTCGAACCCGCCCACCGGGTGGGCGGCAGAAAAACTCCCGTCTGCAAACAAACGTGCGAGATTCCGCGTTTCGCGCTCGAGGTGTTCTCCGAACTGATAAAAATCGGCTGATTCAAAGGACTGGTAGGGAATTTCTCGCCCCATACGAAAGCTCCTGCTGGCTGCTCGTATGGGTATGTACGTATCGCGGGGCTATCGAGTTGTTCAACCGGGCAAGATGTTTAATCCGGCAAGTTGTTCAATCGGGCAAG
>CAZXLJ010000041.1:0-4526 GCA_964641175.1 uncultured Cellvibrionaceae bacterium | reverse complement strand
GAGTTCGGCGCGAGCCGCGTAGGCCAGATGATAATTCTGCAAAGCCGGTACCTTCAGCAGGTCATCGATGAGCGTGATGCCTGCAGCCGGGCCGCGCTGCATGGCGATGGCAACCGCCTGGTTGAGGGCAACAACTGGCGAAGGATTGGCCACATAGAGACACTCGTAAAGAGTCACAATCCGGCCCCAGTCGGTAGTGTCGAGACTGCTGGCGCGGGCGTGCTCGGCGGCAATGGCGGCTTCGAGGACATAGCTGCCGACTTCGCCCGACGCGAAGGCGCGCTCCAGATGGCTGCGGGCCTCGGCAATGTACTGCCGGTTCCAGCGGTTGCGATCCTGATCCTCCAGCAGCACGATGTCACCGGATGGGGACAGCCGGGTAGCCCGCCGGGATTCATGCAGCAGCATCAGCGCCAGCAAGCCCAGGGCCTCGGTATCCGGCAGAAGCTCCACCACGAGCCGGCCCAGGCGCAGCGCTTCGGCGCACAGGTCTGGCCGGTCAACGGCAGGGAGCTGGTCGGCGGCGCCGGTCTGGCTGCTGTAGCCCTCGTTATAGACCAGATAGACCACCTGCAGGACGGTCTCCAGGCGCGCCGGAAGTTCACCGGATTCAGGAATGCTGTAGGGAATGCCAGCCTGGCGAATCTTGTTTTTGCCACGCACCAGACGCTGCGCCAGCGTCGTCGGGGTGATCAGAAAACCCCGGGCGATGGCGGTGGTACTCAGTCCGCACACTTCGCGCAGCGTCAAGGCGACCTGGACATCCGGCGCCAGCGCCGGGTGACAGCAGGTAAAAATCAGGCGCAGACGATCGTCATCAATGCAGCGGTGGTCATCATCAAGCGGGTCTTCCGGGGAGAAATCCTCGAAATTTTCCAGCTGCACCTGCCGGCGGTTTCGCCGGATCTGGTCGATTCCCTTGAAGCGGCCTGCGGACACCAGCCAGGCACGGGGATTAGTTGGCACACCTTCGAGGGGCCACTGTTGCAGGGCCGCATTGAAAGCTTCCTGCAGCATGTCTTCGGCAAGATTCATATCACCCAGCAGGCGGACCAGGGTGGCGAACACCCGTCGGGATTCCTGCTGATAGATCGCTTCGATCTCTCGGGTAAGCAAGGTGGACATGAGCGGTTCCAGCAGCGCGGGAGCGCCATTCTAGCGCAGGCGGGTAATCGGTGCCGGTCACAGCTTTAATCCGGGCTTCCTTGCGTGGACACCAGTCGCGCGCAGCTTTCCTGCGAGCCGGCGACACATTTCAACAGTTCGAGTGTGGCCTTCTCGTCGCGGGACATGTAGCGGCCGCTGCGGGATTTCAGTTGCTGGCGAAAATGATCGAGTATGGTGCCGGCGTCATAGTGGGACAGCACCTGCGGATGGATGTAATTGTCCCGGCAGACACTGGGTGTATTGCCCAGTTCGGCAGAGACTGCCTTGACCGCTTCGACGATGTTTTTCTTGCCCGCGCGTTCATCGTCCGGCAGCCCCGCCTTATCCAGGGCGACGGCCATCAACAGCGTGCCGGCCCAGGTGCGGAAGTCTTTCGCGCTGAAGTTTTCACCCATGATCTGGGCGATGTACTGGTTGAGGTCCTGGGCAGTGATTTTTTTGCGGCTGCCGTCCGGCAGGGTAATCTTGAACAGTTCATGGCCGGGCATGTCCTGCAGTTCCAGCAGCACTTCCTTGGTTTTGCTGTCGGTGATGATGCGGTGCTGCTCCTGATGGCTTTTGCCGATGTAGTCAAAAACGACCCGGTCATCTTCAATAGATATGTGTTTCTGGCGTAGCGTGGTCAGTCCGTAGGTTTTGTTATTGCGGGCGTAGGTCTCATTGCCGGGCCGGAAGAATGCCTCGTCGAGCATGCGGGTCATGCAGGCAAGTACGGTTTTTTCGTCGATCGGGCGGCGACGGATATGCTGGCCTGTAACGCGCCGCATGGTGGGCAGTTGTTCCGCGAAGCGCAGGATCCGGTTGAATTTCTGCTCGGACGCGTAAGCAGTCCAGGCAGGGTTGTACAGATACTGCTTGCGGCCCGCATTATCCCGTCCTGTCACCAGGATTTTGGCATCGCGATCCAGGCTGATTTCCACGTCCGTCCAGGCCGGGGGAATGGCAAGTTTTTCAACCCAGCGTCTGATCGCTGCACTTTTTACGGTGCGGCCGTTGCTGAACTTGTAGGTGAAACCTTTGCGAAAACGGTGTCGATAAACGAAATCTGCCATACGGTGCCCTCAGTCCAGGGGGCGGTGGCGAGACTTTGCGACCGCAATTTTGTGTTTAATCGACGCGGGCCTGGTTCTGGCTTTTAATTTCAACAAGCGCTTTCGTAGTCTCAAGAAATACTCCCGCCCCCCAGAGAATGTGCAAGGAGCTCAGCAAAATTCGCACCACCGATTCCACCCTGAAACCCCGGCGAACAGAAGGTCGGCCCCTGAGCCAGAATTTGCAATAATGCGCAGCTCAAAAATCAGCGGAAAAACCGGGAGCAACGTTATGGCCATCTGGATTGATGCGGACGCCTGTCCCGTCGCCATCAAGGAAATCATCTACCGGGCGTCGATGCGAACCGAGACCACGACAACGTTTGTCGCCAATCAGCCATTGACCCTGCCGCGTTCGCCGTTTCTGCAATCCATACAGGTTTCTGCCGGCTTCGACATTGCCGACAACCTGATCGTGGAGCGGGCGCAGCCAGGGGACCTGGTGGTCACCAGCGACATACCGCTGGCGAGCGAGGTGCTGGCCAAAGGCGCGGAGGTCATTACCGTACGCGGGGAAGTCCTGACGAAAGACAACATCAAGGGGCGGCTCAACATGCGGGATTTTATGGAAACCATGCGGGCCAGCGGCATCCACTCAGGCGGCCCGGCACCGATGAATGCCGCCGACAAACAAAGCTTTGCCAACCGGCTGGATGCGTATCTCGCCCGGCATCGCTAGCCAGCTGTAGAAAACTATCTGCGTTCCTGATTATCTGCGTTGCTGATAGCAGCATTTAAAAACAGGAAAAGTTTTCCACCGCCTGACAGTGGAAAAATCAGCGAAGACGCTAACCAAAATAATCCGGCTCGTTGCCCGGCTTCCATTTGATGTTGCACCCCATCGAAGGCTGCTGGGCTTCCGGCAGTGGTTTTCCGGTCAGCAGTAAATCGAGAGCCTGCCGCAGATCCCTGCCGGTGGCGGGGTTGCTGGATTTGTAATTACCGGAACTGATCCGGTCGGGGCGGGTATCGTCGAACTGGCCACGATAGACCAGCTTGCGCGCCTGGTCGAACACGTAAAGATCCGGTGTACAGGCGGCGCCATAAGCTCGGGCTACCGACTGATCCTCGTCAAACAGATAGGGGAAGCAGTAGCCGCGCCCGGCCTTTTCCCGTTTCATCTGTTCAAAATTATCAGCCGGATACTGCTCTGCGTCGTTGCTGTTGATAGCAACGAATGCAACCTTGCGCTGCATATATTCGCTAGCGAGCTGTGCCAGCGCAGGCGCAATGTGAATTACATAGGGGCAGTGATTGCAGATAAACAGCACCACCAGTGCGTCCGCTTCAATGAAATTGTCCAGACCCAGCACAGAGCCGTCCGTCGAAGGCAGCGAAAAATCAGGCGCCGGACTGCCGAGCGCCAGCATGGTTGATCGGGTAAGAGCCATGGTGTTCTCCAGTAAACGTCAACAGATCCCGGAGTCGACAGGCCGCTTTTCGGATCGCGGCATGCGCAAATGAAGGTCTCACGGAATGACCGGCAAGGTTAACAGTCCGGTGACGATATGGACAATTTCCTACAAGAGCATCATCCAAAAGCCATATCCGCACCCTCGGTGGATCCGGATAATGCACCGCATGCCAAGGGGAAACGGCAAACGGAAATCAGGGACCGATAACGATCAGGACCAGACGATTCACAGGAGTGATCGCCGGGTAACCCGATCGACAAGCCGACGGACTGGCAACAGCGGGGAACACTGGACAGGGTGGTCCAGGTCCCGCCAGGGATTGGCGGGAATCCGGTCACGGAAGACGGGAGCAGGAAGGGAAATGCCAGGACGGCGGGCTCAGGGATGGCGCATGCAACGGATTGCAGGCGAAGGGAATCGCCGCTGACAGAAAGAACCCGGCCCAGAAAGGACCGGCCCAGATGGAATGGAGTCACTCTGGAGAAAGGAATCACTGGTGGCAGGGAGTCGCCAGAGGCGGAATGGATTTGCCGCACATTGAAAGGATGCAACGGAGGGTGAACGGATTCACCGGTAAAAAGGGAGCTGTGGTTGGTAGTAGCGCCGACAGGGAAAGAAGGGAGGTCTGCACGGAATGCATTAAAAGGAGAGCAACCAGGAAAGGTCCGGGAAAGGACGCCGGAAGGGACCAAATCGTCAACGCAAGGAAAACGCGCTGACTAGGGCAGGAAGCCGGGCAGGGAATGCGCAGGGATGGCCGATAGGGACGATCGACAGGGACGATCGAAAAGATAACGTTCCAGAGACGATCTGGAAAGTTATGGAAACACGGATGTAGCAGGTTATCGGTGTA
>CAZXLJ010000040.1:18759-26041 GCA_964641175.1 uncultured Cellvibrionaceae bacterium | reverse complement strand
CATGATTGCCGCGGCGCGAACCGTAGCTGTTGAAGTCCGCAAGCTTTACTCCGTGTTCTGTCAGATACCGGCCGGCCGGGCTGTCGGCGCGGATGGCGCCGGCAGGAGAAATATGATCGGTGGTGATGGAATCCCCTACCTTGACCAGACAGCGGGCGCCTACGATGGGATGGGGTTCTGGAACGGTTGAAGTCATGCCCGTGAAATAGGGCGGATGTTTTACGTAGGTCGATTCGGGCCAGTCATAGATCGCACCCTCGGGTATCGGCAGGGACTGCCACTGCCCGGTCCCCGTGAATACATCGGCATAGCGCTCGCGATACAGCGCCGCTGACACGGACTGGGCGATGGTATCGCTCACCTCCTGAGGCGATGGCCACAGATCGCGCAGATACACCGGCCTGCCCTGCTCATCATGCCCCAGCGGATCCCTGTCCAGCTGGATGTCGACGGTGCCGGCCAGCGCATACGCCACCACAAGGGGCGGTGAGGCCAGGTAGTTCGCGGGTACATCCTGATGGATCCGACCTTCAAAGTTGCGGTTGCCGGACAGGACACCGGCAACATGAAGCTGGCCCTGGCGAATCGCTTCACTGACCGGTTCCGGCAGCGGCCCCGAATTGCCGATACAGGTGGTGCAGCCGAACCCGACGATGTTGAATCCCAACCATTCCAGCGCATCCATAAGACCGGCCGCCGCCAGATATCCCGGCACGACCTGAGAGCCCGGCGCAAAACTGGTCTTCACCCAGGGCTTGACCTGCAGGCCCCGCTTCACGGCATTGCGGGCCAGCAACCCGGCGGCTATCAGCACGGCGGGATTGGATGTGTTGGTACAACTGGTAATCGCGGCGATCACCACGGCGCCGTGTTTCAGTACAAACTCGACACCATTCCACTCCACCAGCATGCCATCTTCGACGGCACGCACCGTTGATGACCCCTCCGGATCACAGGCGAAGTTACTGAGCTGCTCCCTGGTGATGACCTGGTCACGCTCCTCCAGTACCTGCTGCAGATGGAGGTTAAATGCTTCTCGGGCCCGGCTCAAATCGATCCTGTCCTGTGGCCTTCGCGGGCCGGCCAGACTGGGCACTACCGTGCCCAGATCCAGACTAAGCCGTTCGCTATAACGGGGTGCGGGGGTGCTGTCATCCCGCCACAACCCCTGCGCGCGGGCGTAGGCCTCGATCACATTGAGCTGATGTTCGTCGCGTCCGGTCAAGCGCAGATAGCGGATGGTTTCTGAATCGATCGGGAATATGCCGCAGGTCGCGCCGTATTCCGGAGCCATGTTGGCAATCGTGGCGCGGTCTGCCAGGGGCAGATGGCTCAGGCCTGCACCAAAGAACTCCACAAATTTGCCCACGACTCCGCGCTTGCGCAGGATTTCCGTCACCGTGAGAACCAGGTCTGTAGCCGTAGCAGCCGGCGGCAATGCACCCGTCAGCTCAAAACCCACCACTTGCGGGATGAGCATCGACACCGGTTGGCCCAGCATCGCGGCTTCGGCCTCAATGCCGCCGACACCCCAGCCCAGCACCCCCAGGCCGTTGATCATGGTGGTGTGAGAATCCGTGCCCACCAGCGTATCGGGAAGCAGTGTGGGTTCGCCATCGATCGTCAAGGTGGCAACGACCGAGGCGAGATATTCAAGATTCACCTGATGGACAATGCCAGTGCCCGGCGGCACCACCCGGAAATTCGAAAATGCGGACTGCCCCCAGCGTAAAAACTGGTAGCGCTCCCGGTTCCGGTGGAACTCAAGTTCTGTATTGCGTTCGAGGGCGTCGTTATCGCCAAAGAAGTCGACCATAACCGAGTGGTCGATGACGAGGTCCACCGCCCCCAGCGGATTAATGCGGTTAGGATCACCGCCGAGCTTCTCAATGGCCGAGCGCATTGCCGCCAGATCGACGACCGCCGGTACGCCGGTGAAGTCCTGCAGGATCACGCGGGACGGGGTGAACCCGATGGGGTGCTCAGACTGGACTTTTTCGTCCCAGCGACACAGCGCCAGCACGTCTTCCCGGGTCACCGCGCGCCCGTCCTCTGTACGCAGCAGGTTCTCCAGAAGAATTTTCAAACTGTAAGGGAAGTGGTCCAGATCGCACTCGGAAGCCAATGCCGGCAGATGGTAATACTGGTAACTGGTGCCATCGACACTTAGCTGTCGCTTTGCACCAAAAGTATTTCGGTTCATTGTTGCCTCCTGGAGGTGATCATGAGTGATGGCTTTGCCTGCCGGCTTGTACGCCGTTCCGGGTCGACACGCCGAGGGCGCCCGCACGGGCGCGATCTACTTTTCAGTGGCGAAATACTCCAGCGCAGAATCGGCGAGCTTTCTGGAAAACCCGTTAACCAGGTCATTGAGCGCAGCGACATAATCGTCGTAGCCACTTCCCTCGGGGTTTGCGGTCAATTGAATCCGCTCCACACCCAGCAGGTTCCGGCCGGCCTGGTCATACAGCGTCCAGCGTGCATGCAGAACCAGCGGACTTCCGCGCTGGCCGCCCAATTGCTCCAGTTCCACCGCAATCTGTTTGTCCGGGCGCGCGCGCGGCCCCCACGGATAAGACCACACATCCGGTTTGCCCGTCAGCCTCCCCAGATTGGCAGCAATAACGCGGCTCATGGCTTTTTTCAGATCGCCCGCCCAGAGATGGTTGCCCGCGACGAGAACTTCATTTCTCTCGCCATAACTGACCACTGCCTGACTCTGAAGTGCTTCCGGCAACTCGATTGGACCTACGCCCACGCTGCCCTGAATGGTTACTTCCCCGGTTGCGGCGGCGTCTTGCAGCGGATGCAGGGTGTAATACTGATTCTTGACCCCGTTCGAACTGCAGCCGAATCCGCTGGAAAAAAGTCCGGCGCCCAGTAAAAGCAGCGCCGCCGCTCTGCGCAGGGAGGCGGTGCGCCGCGGCACGGCCCTGTTGCGGTATCGATGATCAATCATTCTGTTCGCGCCCGAAGATCAGAGCGTCCGGCTGTTGTTTCAGCGTCTCACTCAGCATGTGGAAGGAATCGGCGGCCCGCTTGACCGCATTCAGCGTTTCATGCAGCTCGTACTGAGTTGCAGAGTCCGGGGCCGTCAGGGTTTCAAGATCCTGCAGCCGCGACGACAGCTGTCGAAGGGAGTCGTTGAGCGATTTCAGGGTGGCTTCGAAGCTCTCGCTGGCGACGCTGACATTTTCAAGCGTCTTATCTATTTTTCCGGCGGTGCCCGCCCTGTCGAAATCTCCCAGCAGGTTGCTGAGGCTTCCCAGACTGTCGGAAAGATTTTCTCCCAGCGCTGCCAGAGGGATACGGTTGATTGTGGTTATCAGATCGGCAACCTGCTGATCCAGCTGGTCGGCGGGATGATCCAGCGTCGGAATCTCTGAAAACTGCGCGCCCGCCACAAACTCGCCGGGATTTTCATCTCTGGGGAAAAGCAGATCGATATATCGTGAACCCGTTATCAAGCTCGCCGTTTTCAGCTGGGCTCGCAAACCACCGCCGACCAGCTGCTCCACCACCGCATCAAACTCTTCGCGCGTCGGCTTGCTCAGATGGTCAAGCCGTTCTGGCTCGAGACTGATGTACACGTGCAGGCTTTCCGGATTGTTGGCCACAACATCGAGGACCACATCTTCTACGGCACCGACTTTCAGGCCTCTAAACTCCACCGGCGCTCCAACGCTAAGGCCCCTGACGGAATGACTGAATTTCAGCCGATAGAAATATTTCAGGCTGTAACGCTCTTCCATCACGGAATCGCGATCACTGAACAGATAAAACACATGCTCGCTTTCAGCCTGGCGTGGCTCTTCAAATGTCACGGCATTCTCAAAGGCGATACCGCCACTGATCAGCGCAGCAACAGATGCCATGGAGGCCTTGACGCCTTCAGCGCCGACTTTCACATTCAGCCCACTGACATTCCAGAAACGACTCTGCGTCAGCACGAGCTTGTCGTGGGGCGCAGTGATAAAAATGCGGACATCCACCTTGTTACCGCTGCGATTAAGACGATAACTGGTGACCTCTCCGACCTTGATCTGTTTGTAGTAAACCGGCGAGCCGATATCGAGTGAACCGAGAGTTTCCGCGGTAAGAATAAACTGTGTGCCTTTATCGTCCGACTGTACGGCCGGTGGTTCGGTGAGCCCCTTGAATACCCGCTTCGAGCCTTCCTGCTTGCCCGGGTCCATCATGATGTAGACACCGGAAATCAGGGTGCCCAGGTTTGATACGCCGGATGCGCTGATGCGCGGACTCACCAGCCAGAACTGTGTGTGCTTGCTGAGGAACTGGCTGATCTGCCGGTCAAGATTCGCCGTTACCCTGACCTTGGAGAGGTCATCATTTAAACGGATTCGGGTTACCCGTCCGACCGGCACATCCTTGTAGCGGATTTCGGTTTTACCCACTTCGATGCCGCTGGCGCTGTCGAAGATGATCTCGATAGCCTCCCCGCGCTCCTGCACCGAGCGGATCGAGAGCCATGCACCGAGAATCAGTGCCACCAACGGAATAATCCAGACAGGGGAAAGTCCGCGTGCTCGTTTGATGACCGGATTGCGTGATGCCACTGTCTGTCCTATTTGAATTCAGGTTTTAACCATACGTTTTTGCAGGCGGCTGCGGTTTGTCATTACATAACGCCCCGCTAGCGCATCTTGCCCCACTTCACCCGGTTCCAGAACGCCTGCCAGTGGCTTTGAACCTGGGCAAAAAGCCCTCGTGCTTCGTCCTCGTCTGTTGCTTCCGGCTTTTCCTCCGCCGGCACATGATCCCAGATCAATCGCGGATCAAATGCTTCAGCGGCCAGCATCGTCAGCACCACCACGGCGCCAAACGGCAGCAGCGCCCCCCCCGGCTCGACTTCGCCAATAAAACCAAACTGCACGACCGCGGTCAGCAGGGTAACGACGAACACATCCACCATCGACCAGCGCCCGATGACCTCCGTCACCCGGAAAAGAAACGTCCGGTTGCGAGCCCCCAGGGATCGTTTCACGTGTACCGACCAGACCAGATAAAAGAGGATAACCAGTTTCGTGATCGGGACCACGATACTGGCAACGAACACGATGGTCGCCACGCCCCACAGACCGGCGCTGGCCAGTTCCACAACGCCCGAGAAAATCGTGCTGGAGTAAAAAACCCCAAGTTCCTCGTAAGTCATGATGGGTAACAGGTTGGCCGGAATATACAAAATGGTTGCCGCCAGTAAAAGCGCCAATGTCTTCTGCAGGCTTTTGGGCGTACGTTTGTGCAGTGGCGAAGCGCAACGCGGGCATTGACGATTCACTTCGATAACGCTCGCTCCGACCACGGCCTTGCACACTCCGCAGTCGAACAACGGTTCATCGGCCTCGCGGGAAAAGTAATTGGACGAATGAAGCCAGTTCCAGACGTTGTTGCGATCCATCACCCAGAACGCCATCTGCAGAACCGCCACCAATAAAAAGAACACGTACATGCCGGGGCCCAGGGTTACATCCGCCTGATCCGTCAACTTGACGGTGGTGACCAGCACCCCCAGCAAAAAGACGTCGAGCATACTCCAGGGCTGAGCCTGTACCAGATACCGGAAAACGGTTTTCTGTCCAGGAATCCGCCGGTTCAGGCTGAACGGCACCAGGACATACAGCAGCGCCATTATTTCCAGCAGCGGATAAAGGAAGATGGTTGTGAACACCATGGCCGCGAGAATCCACTGGTCGCGGTCCAACAGCGCGCCCACGCCACTCAGGATCGTTGCTGATTGCTGTGCCCCGGCGACTTTCAGTGTCAGAAAGGTGAATGCATTGGAGATAAAGAACAGGATCAGCGCGGTCAAAGCCAGTGAAGTCGCTTTGGCCGCCCAGGGGCCTCGGCCCAGCCTCAGGTGATTATGGCAGCGGCTGCACAGGACCTCCTGCGCTGGCCCCACCGCCGCCACTTCCTGCATCGCGCCACAATCGTGGCAAACCAGCAGGTCCTTGTACTGTTCATTAATGGCGAGATCGTTCAAAACGCTGCCTTCTTAATAGACATTGCCCGCGGCCGCTTCCACAAAATATCGCTTCAGCCAACGCTGCCGGTTGGTCCAGTTCAGGCCCAGACTGCGGGCGGTAATTGCCCAGGGAGCAGCCGTCCCAAACAGCCGCTTGAAGGCTTCCATCCCGGTCATGATTCCGAGATTGTGCACTTTCCGCTGGCGCTGGTAGCGCCGCAGCAGCAATTCTTCACCGACACTGTACCCCCGTTGCACAGCCCGCTGCATCTCCTGCGCAAGAACCTGGACATCGTAAAACCCCAGGTTCATGCCCTGTCCTGCCAGCGGGTGAATGGTGTGCGCCGCATCGCCAATCAGGGCCAGACCCGGCCGGTAATAATCCACTGCATGGCGTTGCCGCAGAGGATGGCCAAACCGTTGCTCCGCTTCGAGGACACGACCCAGGCGGGTTTCAAAGGCGCGCTCGAGCACCCGGCAAAATGCGGCATCATCCAGAGCGAGACGGTCGCCCACGACATCATCGTTGAGTGACCAGACGATGGAACAGTAGCAACTTTCCGCAACGCCGCCCGCCGGGTCCGACAGCGGCAGAAAAGCCACTGGACCTTCCGGCGTAAAGCATTGCCAGGCGGTTTGCCGGTGGGACAGTTCAGTGCGCACCGTGGTGACAATGGCGGTCTGCTGATAGTCCCATTCGCGCGTGCGGATACCGGCCAGCGCCCTCATCATTGAACTGCCGCCATCCGCCGCGACCACCAGCCGCGCATCAACGCGGCGGCCGTCACTCAGAGAAAGTCGTTGGCGCCAGGGCTCCGGCATGTCCGCCATGGCAGTAACGGCGGCGGGTGCAATCCACTGCAGCTTCGGATTGCGTCGCGCCTGCTGACGCAAACTGCGCAGCAGCACGGAATTCTCGGCAATGTACCCCAGAGATTCCGCGTGGATGTCCGCGGCGTCAAATTCGATGGAGCCGGAGCTGAGGGCGTCCCAGACGTACATCTCCCGGTAAGGACAGATCCGCTCCGCCAGCATGGAATCCCATACCCCCAGTGCCTGCAGGAAGCGGGCGGTGCGCGGACTGATTGCGACAACTCGGGGGTCGTAGCGAACACCTGCGAAGTGCGCCGGTTCTGCCGCCTCCGCTTCGATCAGCGCCAAGGTCAGAGAAGGCGCAATCTGGCTCAATGCACAGGCCAGCGCCGTGCCGACGGCACCAGCACCTACAATGACGACGTCAAACTGCATGGGCTCCCCTCCGCGGGACATTAATTGACGGGGCTTTTACCGGAAAGT
>CAZXLJ010000040.1:0-18659 GCA_964641175.1 uncultured Cellvibrionaceae bacterium | reverse complement strand
ACTGCATGGGCTCCCCTCCGCGGGACATTAATTGACGGGGCTTTTACCGGAAAGTGAAACGCCCACCGAAAAGTTCAACGCTACCGGAAAGACCAGGGCTGCTGCCGGGAAGACCAGGGCTGCGCCTGCTGCGCGATTTTGCCGGCCATCAAATCGATAAAGCCGTGCCGCAACAAATCGCTGAACTCCAGTCCGAGCAGGCCAATGCTACGCGCCGTGCCTGAGAGCGAATCCCGGCGGGCAAACAGCCGGCTGAAGCCGTGACTCAGGCCAATCGTCCGCCACTGATCTGAATGCTGGGCGTTTTCATACTCCTGCAGCAATGCGAGATCCCCCAGAAAACGGTTCTCCGATTTTGCAAGAATTTCCGCCAGGCGCAGGCAGTCGCGCATTGACAGATTGAACCCCTGACCGGCCAGCGGATGCAGGTAGTGGGCTGCATTGCCCATCAGCACCACCCCGGTGCGAGCCTGTTCCCGCGCCCATCGCAGAGTCAACGGATAAAAGTGACGAGTCGCCAGCCGGGTAAACCGCCCGCGGCGGTAACCAAACGCCTTTTGTACGAACGCCAAAAGAAATTCGTCCGGCCAGCTGGCCAGTTCTTTCTGGCGCAGCGCATCACAGGTCAGCACCAGTGCGCTGTGCCGTCCGGACTTACCCCCCAGAGGCAGCAGGGCCATCGGACCTTCGTCGGCAAAACGCTCATGCGCGACCCCGGCATGGGGTCTGGTGTGTGCAACATTGGTGACCAGCGCGAACTGGCTGTAGTCCACCTCACCAACTGCGATTCCCAACTGCCTGCGCAGGGGTGACTCGGCGCCGTCGGCGATTATTGCCAGCTCGCAGGTCAGCACCGAACCGTCTACCAGTAGAACATCCGTACCGCCGTCCCGCGGAAGCAGACGGCCCACCTTGGCCGGTGCTTGCACAATCAGGTTTTCCCTGTTGGTCAGGGCTTGTGCCAAAGCACTGCCCAGACCCCGGTTCTCCACAACAAACCCCAGGGGTTCGCCGCCGTTATCCGCAGCGGTGAGCTGAAGGAGACCGGGAAAACCGGCATCCGAAACCCGGATTCGTTCAATAGGTGTGAGAAATCCCTGCAGGCCCTGCCAAACATCGAGCTGCTTCAGCGCGTGCACGGCGGTCGGTGAAAGCGCGGTCGAGCGCGCGTCGAAGCTGGGCAAGTCAAGATTACCCGGCCGAAACGGCCGCGCTTCCAGAAGAATGACTTTCCGTTCGGGAAGGATGTCTGCGAGGAGCAAAGCCAGCGTAGCCCCCACCATACCGCCGCCAATAATGGTGATGTCGGCCTCGCTTCCGATTGTCATGGCGTTCGCAACCCGGAGATCATCCCGCCTCACCCCTGCCAGCCGGTTTCCCGGTGACGGGGCCGACGCCGGACTTCATGAGAGCCTCGATCTCATCGGGGTCTTTGGGCACGTCGCTGGTCAGAACATCGCACCCGTTTTTTGTGACCACTACGTCATCCTCGATCCGGATACCAATGCCGCGCCACTTTTCGGCGACGTCGAGGTTATCCGGAGAAACGTACAAGCCCGGCTCCACTGTCATCACCATGCCAGGTTCAAGTACCCTCCAGCGGCCGTCGACCTTGTAAACGCCTACGTCATGTACGTCCATGCCCAGCCAATGTCCGGTACGGTGCATATAGAAGGGCTTATACGCGTGTTGCTCGATCAGGGTGTTGATCGGTCCTTCAAGCAATCCCAGCTCAACCAGACCGGCAGTGATGACTTCCACTGCCGCATCATGCGGCTCGTTCCAGTGATTGCCCGGCCGAACGCACTTGATCGCGGCAGCCTGAGCGTTCAGTACCACCTCGTACAGGGCTCTCTGCTCCGGGCTGAAGCGGCCATTGACCGGGAAGGTCCGCGTGATGTCGCCTGCATATCCTTCGAATTCGCAGCCCGCGTCAATAAGCACCAGATCACCGTCGCGCAGCCTGTCGTTGTTTTCGGTGTAGTGCAGGATGCATCCGTTGGCGCCGCCGCCCACGATCGAGTTGTAGGCAGCCGCCCGCGCCCCTTCCCGATGAAACTCATGCAGAATTTCTGCTTCCAGTTGATATTCAAGCAGGCCTGGTTTGCAGTACGTCATCGCCCGGCAATGGGCAGCCGCAGAAATCTCCCCCGCTCGCGCCATGACCCGCACTTCTGCCGCGCTTTTAATCAGCCTCATGTCGTGCAGCAGCTGCCCGAGATCGGAAAACTCCGCGGGTGCCCGCGCACCTGACCGGATTTTGGCGCGGACCGCATTCACCCAGCCCATTACACGACTATCGAGCGCCTGGTCCTGGCCCACGGCGTAATAGACCCGTTCCCGTCCTTCGATCAATCCCGGGAGAATATCGTCTATGTCATTGATCGGAAATGCCTCATCCGCGCTGAAATTTTTGCAGACTCCTTCCGGCCCCGCCCGATAGCCATCCCAGATTTCCCGTTCCCGGTCACGCCCCCGGCAAAACATGATGAATTCGCCCTGCGCACGGCCGGGCAAGAGAACCACAAACGCCTCCGGTTCGTTGAACCCGCTCAGGTACATAAAATCGCTGTCCTGGCGAAACGGATAATCAGTGTCGCGGCTACGGGTACGCTCAGGCGCCGCCGGCACTATGGCGATACTGTTCGGCAGCATCTGGGCCATCAGGGATTTTCGGCGGCGGCCATATTCACTTTTGTTGATCATCGCTGAGGCGTCCATTGTGAAAGGGTGGCGAGCTGTGCAGGTATTTAATCCATTCGATTATCTGTTCAGATCATTCACTGCGTCTGTCTTATTAATGTAGCGAGTCACCGACAGTTTGCGACACATCCCGGGTTTGCGAAAAAATATTCACTACCGCCATACGCACATATTCACTCAGATCAGTAAGGTGAACTTCGTTCGTTTCCGATTCTTCCGGATTTTCTTCCAGCTGGGCAATGCTTGCGAAATCCCAAAGCGCATCCGCACTGTCCTCGTCCAGCCGCTTGACTCCTTCATTGCCCGCCTTGGCAAACCCATGGAGAAAACCCTGGCACCATTGCGCCAGGGCGCGAGTCCGGTCTGCCACCGGGGTGGCATCGTCGGGCAAGAGCAGCCGGAAGCCCAGCGCAGGATCCTGCAGTTGCTGCGATGTCAATGGGTACAGTGCCGCCACTGCCTGGATCACGTTGTCGTCGGGCGTACTCGGACAGTCCATCAGTTGTAGCGCTTCGTCCCGTTGGCTTTGTTCATCCTGCGTCAGCCCGCTCGCCAGCACACCTGATACCAGCCCGTGCAGCTCCGCCGGCGAACAGATCGCTCCGGCACTGCCCAGAAAATCAACCCAATACCCGTACTGAATCATCGACTTTGCACCCCCGTGGCCCTGATTGAAAGCCCGGGATGCTATCACGAAAATCGACTTCAAGACGTCCCACACCGCGGGAAATGCCAAGCCGCTCGCTTGACCACCTCAAAGGCTCAACCTATAGTACCGACCGGTTTGCAGTTCACAGGCCAGTTTATGTCAGAGCCACTTCTCGCTCAACTTGAAGAAAAGCTAGACTTGCTTATACAGCGATATCAGAGCCTCGGCGCTGAATGCAAAGTGCTGCGCGAACATCTACATGCATGGGAATCGGAGCGAGCCACTCTCGTTGAGAAAAACGAGATAGCCCGCGCCCGCCTCGAAGCCATGATCTCCCGCCTGAAAAAACTGGAGGCCGAATCCAAATGATCGAAAAAGCCCAACGCGTCAACGTCAATATTCTGGATAAGGAATATCAGGTTGCCTGTGAACCTGAAGAGAAGGCTGCCCTTCTGGCTGCTGCCCGTGACCTCGATTCAAGAATGCGCAAAGTCCGCAATGCCAGCGGTGTGATCGGTCTGGAACGGATCGCCGTGCTGGTCGGCCTGAATCTCTGCCACGAACTCCACGAGGCGAAGCAATCCAGCAAGTTGATCCCCAAGGAAACCCTGGAGCAATTTGTCGGCAAAATCGATCAGGCCCTGAAGACCTGAGTTCGTAGAGTCGGCACACCTTTTTGATTTCCGGACATTGGCAATCTCCGCCCGGATAGGGGCAAAAACCCCACCCCTTAAATTGGCGGCTCAAACGTTTCCAATGTCCAAGTGTTTTGGTATAGACTAGGCCCACGCCTTGGGTGTTTCGCCAGTTGACGGATCCCTGAGCCGATAAACTGAACGAAGGAGGTGTCTCGTTTGCGTTGTGAGCATGTCCGCTTGTCGGGAAGCCTAATACGCAGCAGATCCCTCCCCCTTGAGCCAATGGGTTCAAGGTAAAGTCAACAGCGGCACCCAAGGTTACTTTCAACTGGCAGTTCATGCAGTCCACCGATTCGATACCCTGCATTTCATCTCTTCATTCCAGAAAATCTCTTCGAACCACCGTGAGGCGCCAACGCCAAGCGTTAACGAAGTTCGAGCAAAACTCCGCCGCCAGCAATCTTTCCCGTCGCCTATGGCGCCTCCAGTGTGTTCGACAAGCAAGTACCATTGCGGCCTACTGGCCTGTAGACGGTGAAATCAATCCGCTGATGTTCCTGCAGCAAGCACACCGACGGCGCAAGCGCACTTGTCTTCCCGTGATCAATTCCGCTCGCAGCGAACTGAAGTTTTACCGATGGCATCCTGGCCGAGCCTTGAGACCCAACGTATTTGGTATTCCGGAACCGTTCCCCGGTTCGCCCCAGATCCAGCTCGAATCCGTTGATGTAGTGCTAGTACCCCTGGTGGCATTTGACGCGCGGGGTCACCGGCTCGGTATGGGCGGAGGGTTTTATGACAGGACTTTTGCCCACTGCGGACCAAAGCGCCCACTTCTCATCGGCATTGCTCACGATATGCAGCAGGTCATTCGCCTGGAGGTCGCGCCATGGGACATTGATCTGGATATGGTCGTGAGCGACCGGCGCATTTACCCGGCGAGCCGACGAAGAATCTATTGATTTGCTGAAACTTATTCAGCTGGGGGACCGTCAGGAATCAAAAAACTGGCAGCTGGGAGTCGCAAAACAGAGGGGAAAAACGTGTTAATACTTAATGAGCAATTGCGAGGGCGGCACCAGACCGCCATTCGCAACATTACTTCTGAGCGACTACCACGCCTCGCTGGAGAGCAGACGGCGGTTTGCCTGCATCGTCCTGAAAAACCACACCATTAAGCGCAGTTATCAAAACACCTACCACGAACACGATTATCGCCAGGGTCAAAACGTCAGCTTTCATTGCAATACCTCAAGTGTTTCACTCTTTATTGCCGGGCTATGTGAGGTACGACACAGTCCTTATAAGCCGGAACAATAACGTAAAACAGTTCATATTTCTCTATTAAAAATAGTTGGAAGCCGCTATTTTTCCAACTTATTTCTGAGAAACATAGACGGATTCACGTTTTAATAGCGAAACACCCCTCACCACCGACGTTTTTTTATTGACGGCCCCACTTTTTCTCGTCCTTTGCAAGGTTAGTCCAGACATTGCCGGGTCTCCAACATGAGCCCAACATTTGGCTCACCGAGGTCTTCAGCCGGAACCGGGCTCGGCCAGGAAGAAGCGGTAGGCCGGGTTATCCGTCTCCTCCCAGTACCGATAGTTGAGCTCCTTAAGCGACGTCTCCACATCCGCCCGCTCTTCTGGTCTTACCTGCAGGCCGATCAGCACCCGCCCGAAAGCGGAGCCGTGATTCCGGTAATGAAACAGGGAGATGTTCCAGCGGCCTGCCAGTTTCGTTAGAAAATTCAACAGGGCGCCCGGGCGCTCCGGGAACTCGAAACGGTAAATCACTTCATGTTCAAGACGCGCAGGCGCATGCCCGCCGACCATGTATCGAATGTGCAGTTTCGCCATTTCGTTTTCCGACAGATCGAAAACTTCGTAGCCTTTTTCACGCAGCGTCGCCAGTAGATCCTCGCGGTCATTTCTGGCAGGGTTGACCTGCACTCCCACAAAGATGTGAGCCTGACGAGTATCCGCGTAGCGGTAGTTGAATTCCGTAATCGCCCGTTTCCCCAAAAGCGCGCAGAACCTTTTATAGCTGCCTGGTTTCTCCGGAATGACTACCGCCAGCACGGCCTCCCGCCCTTCGCCGATCTCTGTTCGCTCGGAGATGTAGCGCAACCGGTCAAAATTGGTGTTGGCACCACTCAGGACAGTGACCAGCGTTTTGCCTTCCAGCTCGTTCTTTTCAACATACTTCTTGAGACCAGCCAGGGCACAGGCTCCCGCCGGTTCGGCAATCGAACGGGTCTCTTCAAAGATGTCCTTTATGGCAGCGCACATCTCGTCCGCCGTTACCGTAATGACCTCATCGACACATTTGCGCAACACGCGAAACGTTTCTTTGCCGATCTGGGCCACGGCGACGCCATCGGCAAAGATACCCACTTCCGGCAGTACGACGCGCCGGTTGTGCTCAAGGGCGGCCTTGAGACATGCCGCATCGTCCGGCTCAACCGCGATGATTCGTGTTTCCGGCCGCAGGTACTTGATGTAGGCCGCCATACCCGCGCACAGACCGCCTCCTCCAACCGGAATGAATACCGCGTCGATATTGTCCGGAAGCTGCCTCAAGAGTTCGGCCGCTACCGTTCCTTGCCCCGCGATAACGTGTGGATCGTCGTAGGGCGGGACATAGATCATTTCCTTTTCCGCGACCAGCTTGTGCGCGTAGCGAGAGGCCTCGTCATAAGTATCTCCATGCAGAATTACCCTGGCACCGCGCCGGCGAACTGCGTCGACTTTGATGCTGGGGGTTGTCCGTGGCATGACGATAATGGCACTGATGCCTAAATGACTGGCCGCCAGTGCGAGACCCTGCGCGTGATTACCCGCAGATGCTGCCACCACTCCCTTTTCTCGCTCTTCATCACTCAGCTGCAGTAAGCGGTTATAGGCGCCACGAATTTTAAATGAAAAAACCGGCTGCAAATCTTCCCGCTTAATCAACACCCGATTGCCCGTTCGGGCACTCATTTGCGGAGCTTCTTCCAGGGGGGTCTCAACAGCCAGATCGTAGATCCGCGCATTGAGGATGCGCTTTATGTAAGTGTGGGGCATAAGGAGGGCGTCACTGATCAGGAGTGTCAAGAAAAGCGCACCATGGTAATTGAAGCAGGCGCGCCTGTCATTGCTCCAGGTTCACCTCGGGCGCCGAGGTTAAATCAAAGACTTGGGACGATTTTACAGCTGAGTGTCAAATTTACCTGTAACGTCTTCAAGCCCTAATGTGGCTCTACGTGCCAACGCGAAAACCCTCGCGGCAGTATTTGTCGATTTTTTTACCATATTGGTTAATATCTGCGCTCCCGGTGCAATCACTGTGGAACACGTTCAGTTCTGTCGCGGATGGCGCGTGGGTCTTCCCGTTTCCTAACATATGCCGGGGCCGTATGTCAGCTTGGTTTACAGTTTCGCTGCTGTTTCGCGACACAGGTCAAAATCTCAAACATTGCAACCTCACCACACAACGTCTTAATTTTCTTTTTGTCGCCTAATATAATATTTCGCTTCGTATATTCTCGCGATATTCTTTTTTTACTTGATTTATATCTCATGCGAATGTGAAAAATTACCTCCGCCGAAAAACGGGTGCATAACTTGCAATTGCACGATCACTGAACCGACCACCAGCGGCTTTCACAAAATCATCGACTCTGCGCTCCGGCAAGTCGAACAGTGGCCCTACAAGTTCCCGGTTTACTGACAGCTTCCGCCACCGGACTGCGAATGACGCGCTGACCGTCTGGCACTAATAAAAAGATTGCAAGGAACCCCTATGTCCATCAAGACCAATACCGCCCCAGCCAAATCATGTTTCTCTTTCAATAAACTTTTTCTGGCAGTTGCGACTCAGACCCTTCTCGCCACTGTCAGCCACGCAGCTCCCGCCGGAGGCAACGTCGTCGGCGGCAATGGCTCGATTTCCCAATCCGGAAGCCTGACCCGCATCCAGCAGGATTCCGCGCGCATGGCCGTTGAATGGGACACTTTCAATGTCAGCGCCACAGAACGCGTACAGTTCGTTCAGCCAGGAAGTGAATCGATCGCACTAAACCGTATCCTGGATAACAATCCCAGCAGCATCATGGGGCGCATTGACGCCAATGGCCGCATTATCCTGGCCAATCCCAACGGTATAACCTTCGGTTCCGGTTCAACGGTGAACGTCCAGAGCCTGATCGCTTCGGGACTTGACGTCGGGGTTGAAGATTTTATGGCTGGAGACCTTAACTTCAGCGGTGTTGACGGCACGGGCGGCGTAATTATCAATAAAGGCATCATCGCTGCCGCCACCGGCGGTAACGTGGCGCTGCTTGGTAAAACCGTGGCCAACTCGGGCGTCGTCAAGGCGACTCTGGGTCGCATCGCACTGGCATCCGGGAATGAAGCTGTGCTCACTTTCGACGAGGCGGGCCTGCTCGGAGTTCGAATTGATGAAGCCGCCTTGAATGCGGACGGCGTTTTTGCGGTGACCAACACGGGTACCGTCAAAGCCGAAGGCGGGAAAGTACTCCTGTCCGCCAGTGCCAGCGAAGACCTCTTCAGTTCCGCCGTCAACCACGGTCATTTGAACGGCAACGTTGAGGCTATCGTGCATGATGACGGATCCTTCACCCTCGGCAGCGGCGGCGGTAACATTTCCAGTCAAGGCACGATCAACGTCTCCACGGGTGCCGGCTCCGCATACGATGCCGGGCAGGTTATTGTGGTCGGCGAAAAGATATTGCAAAAAGGTGCTATTCGCGCCAATGCTCAGGGCGAAAATCTGGCCGGAAATATCCAGATCCAGGCCAGCGACAGGGTGACAATAACCAACCCCGCCGCGGTGGAAGCGATCAATTCGTCGAACATAAGCGGGCGCGTCAAGGTCGAGGGAATGTCGATTCAGGCCTCCGGCGACAGCAAGATTCATACGACTGGCAATACTCTGCTCAGAGCCTATTCGGTGAGCAAGCTGCCGCTGGTAAAGGCCCATCACGCTTACATTGAAGCACACGACCAAATGACGCAGAACCGAGGCATAAAGCTCAGCGGTAATCTGCACATCGTCGGGATCGGTGGCGGCGACCTCAACCTTACTCATACCACTAATGATTTCACCTCCATTTCTGCAGCCACCAAATACTCCACCACCATAAAAGTACTCGACTCGAATGATGTCGTACTCAACGACCTGCAGCTGGGAGACTCATCGCTGTCTGTGACGAGCCGTGGCGCCGGAGCAACAATCTCTCAAGCGGAAAACAGCTCTATCTTTTTGGGAGATAGCGGACTCACACTGAAAGCCGACAACGTGGTTTTGGGGGGCGGCGACAGCGGGACCCTGGGTAGCAACGCAATACTCAGCATTGAATTCGCTCAATCGATCAACACTAACAACTCAATAGCTCTTGAGTCGGGCGAGCATATTTCTCAGAATGTGTCCATCACTGGCATAAGCGACGGTTCGAAAGCCCTGACCTTAACGGGCACCGGAGCAGTCAATTTGACCGCGCAAATTGATGGCGAATCTCTGACCATCGGACATATGACGGGCGCCAACGCAACTCTCTCAGGCCTCTTCGAGACCACCCAGACCGGCGCTATCCAGCTGTCTGACACACTGACCTGGAACAGTTACAAAGCCGATCTTACCCACAGCGGCAATGATGTCGGGGCCCTGGCCGGTAAGGGGGCCATTGCCTTCGGCTGGCTGAATTACGTAGACAGCAATGACGTCGATATCAAAAACCTCGATACTTCTGGCCCGACTGAAAATGAAGTGAGTATTACATCCGTAGGAGCCGGCGCCACGATTCGCCAGCTGAGCAGTACTAAACTGGCGGCCGACTTCATTGAACTGAGCGCCGATAACATCGAGTTGGGGGCTGCGGGTACCAGTGAAGTGAAGGCGGGTTATCTGATGGACGTGAAATTCGGCCAGGACTTTCTGCTGGATGGCAACCTGGAGGTCGGCGGTTACGCCCCATTCCTGAAAATTACCGGCAGTGATGCGAACAACACCTTCACAATCGGTGAAAACTTTAACAACCAGTCTTTTAACGACTACCCGGCGTTTCCCGTCTTCGAGGTGGATCTCGGCGCCGGTAACGATACTGCGACATTCAATGGCGGGATTGTTGTTGATACCAGCCACCCAGACGCTTACTACTCTTTCGATATGGGAGCAGGCAATGACCGCGTCTACCTCAACAATCATATGACGCTTCCCATCACGCTGGGCGCGGGCCAGGATTATGTTGAGGAATACCAGCACGGCACTGTCTATGAGCTGGTTGACTTTAACGGCGCCGAGGATACCTACGAGATAATCCATCCGTAGGTCATCCAAAGCATACTTTTGCGAACAAGGCCGCCCTCCCGGAGGGCAGCCTTTTTTTTCGTCTGCAGAAAGTCTCTGGTTCGATCTCGAGGCCCTTCGGCCGCGTAAAACTAATTTTCCGTCTTGCGTTTTCAAGTATTGGCAGGTGACGTGTGTATCGAGGAGAGTACTTCAACAGCATCAGCCATCTGGTCGGTGCCGTTGGAGCCCTGGCAGGGCTGATCGTGCTGGTCGTACTGGCGGTGCAGGTGGGGGACCCATGGAAAATCGTCAGCTTCAGCATCTATGGCATCACACTGTTTCTACTGTTTGCCACCTCAACGCTCTATCACAGCCTTAAGGGGCGTGCGAAAGACATTTTTCGCCTACTGGATTATCACGCGATTTACCTGCTGATCGCCGGGACCTATACACCCTTCACGCTGATCACCCTGCGGGACGCAGGCGGATGGTGGATTTTTTCCCTGGTATGGATGCTGGCGGTCATCGGCATAGTGCTGGACATTTTCACCCATCGCGGCAACCGAATCATCCAGTTACTGATTTATCTGGTGATGGGCTGGATAGTCCTTGTCGCTCTCAAACCGCTACTGAAAGAACTTTCGGGGTGGGGTTTTACCTGGTTACTGACCGGAGGTCTGCTGTTCACCATCGGCGTGGTGTTTTTTATCTTTGACCATAAAGTGAAACACTTTCACGGCATCTGGCATCTGTTTGTATTGGCAGGCGCGGCCATGCATTACCTGACCATTTTACTGTTTGTTCTTTAGGGACAGCCGTCATTCTCCCGAGACGGCCGCGCAGCGCTTTAAAGAGCGTTGGCAGCCTCACACTTCAATCAAACACATCACGGTAGTGCCGGGCGATGGTTACCTTGCCGAGGTAACCGGGAACAGCCTCGTGCAACAGCAATTCCAGGTCATAAGGGTGAAGCCCGATGCGCAGGGGGTGACGATCGCTACCCAGTAGCGCGTTCAAGCGGTTCCAGGCCATCAGGGCATTGCTGCGAAAACGCGTGTCCGCTTCAAATCCGGCCAGCGGCAGCCACACCGTTTTCAGTTCGTTCGCATCGAAATACCCTCCTCCGGATTCAAAATACCGGTACGGCGACGCCGCCAGATCTGACCGCCTGACATTGCCCATAGCCCAGGCGGGCGGCACATACAAATCCGGCGACGACAGGCCCTGCGAAGCAAACCAGGCATGATTACGTTGCAGCAATGCGATGATCTCCGCGCGCGAAAGGCAAAGGTGTTCGGCCGCGTTGCGGGAGATCAGCCATGCGTGCATTTGATGGTACAGATTCCCGATGCGTTCAATCTGGTGGTGCCAGCCGTGGCCCGCGAGGGTGTAGCCCTGCCCTTGCCAATGCCGCAGGCGGGCGATCTCTGCTGGTCGCCAGGGTTTCCCCGGGATGACCAGCAAAGTCAGATTGGGCCGACAGACCTGGGGCAGGCAATCGATTAACGCCTGCACGCGGTCAAGCGTTTCCGGGGCGACGTCGTGAATGGATATCAGCGCATGCACGGCCTTCTAACGTCCCAGCCGCCCTGCCCTGACCAGATCCACGATCAACCCCAGCCACTGCCGCAATGCGTCGCGATTGGCGCGGGTCGCCGTCTGCCAGGCGGATTCAGCCAGCGCGTCCAGTACATTGGGTGTCATCCCGCTCAGTCTCTCAAGGGTGCCGCAGAGGTCTTTTGCATCCATGATGCATAAACCGTCCCGATATTCCGGCCACGCGGAAATGCCACATCCCCGCGAGACAACGACCAGTCGGCGTCGGGCCATGGCTTCCAGCGCAATGGTCCCAAAAGACTCGAAATGAGACGGTAGTATCAGAGCGTCATGACGATCGATCTGATCGCGCAGACTCTCCCGGTTCAGCCAGCCGAGGCATGTCAGATTTGGCAGTCGCCGCTCCATTATGCGCACCTCGTCCCGCAAGGGTCCGTCGCCTGCGAGAGTAAATTCAATATGTGGAAATCGCGCCGCGGCTTCTGCTATCGAGCTGATGTTTTTCTCCGGCGCCAACCGGCCCGCAAACAGCACCCGCTTGACCGCCCCGCTGAACGGCTTTAGGGGGTAACTCATAAATATCGGGCTTATCGGCGTGGTCACCAGCTTCGGTTCGTCGGCGCCGGCATTGCGCGCCTGCTCCACCATGTCGGCCGAGTTCGCCAGTACCGTGGAGCAGCGGCCAAATATGAAGAGGTTCGCCATTCTGAAGCAGGCGTGGACAAATTTGCCTTTCCAGGTTTTTTCCCAGTAGAGCTCGGTCAGCTGCTCGAATGAAGTGTGGAATCCGGCAATAAGCGGCACCCCCATTCGATCCGCAAGCCAGCAGCCCACCACGCCGTAGACACCCGGCGTTGCGATGAACACCAGGTCCGGCTGGCTATCATCCAGTTGGCGATACAGAGAAATCGGATTGGGAAAGCAGAGTTTCTGCGTCTTGTCGCCTGGCAACGGGAATACCAGCCCTGATTTCCATTTTCCGTTTTCTACCCTGGGATTCAGTATTGTTACCTGAGCGCCATGCTTGCGCAGATGCTCGGCCAGATCCACATAGAAGGTACCCACGCCGTTGCGCTCTGTGGCAGCATCCGACACGATGGCGATGCGGATATCCTTGATTTTGGGCAGTGGGGGTTCGGCCTGTGGTGGCGCTGAGGCCACACTTTTTATCTTGTTGAGTTTGACATTCATGGTTGATTACTTGGCTGTGGCTGTCGCGATGGGCCAACATTCGTGAAATGCAGCGGCGATCGTTCCTGCTTCTAGTTTAAATTGGCTCAAATTGTAATGATGTTGACTCTGATAACGCCCGCCCTGCTCTGCGAGCCTCGTCAGTTCAAGCTGAAAGTCCGCCGTCATCGACAGGTCGAGAAACTCGGCCAGACGCGTGACTGTGGCAGCAAGATTGCCGCGCAGTTCTTCATAATCGATGATCATGGCTTCCGGATTTTCCGCCTGCGCTTTCACCTGGCGATAATAATGCTGAAGCATTTTCACCATCTCGTCCTGAATGTACGCGATATCGGACCCCAGGGCGTTGAGCGCGGGGATCACCGAACTGAGCTGGCTGGCTACGGCCTGAACCGGCGTCCGTACACAAAAAATAAAGCGGGCATCCGGGAACGTATCGCGCAATGAACGGTGAAACGATGTAAACGAAGGATTTTTACTGAGTAGACGCTTTTCCGGACCAGTAACGAATAGATGCTTTTGCAGGCATCGACGGTAAAACAGCATGATGCGGCGGCGTTCCCGGTCGCTCACTGCCTCATCAAAGCGCGTCAGACGCCAGTAATGCGGGGACTGAGGGCATAGAAAAACCCAGAGAAAGCACGCATGCACCGGCAGCAACAGCAGAAAATCTTCTTCCGGTTCATGCAGCCGCAGCTGATGGATCCTGTCCATGGTTTTTAGCGGGCCGCGGAAACACCGTCCAGCGGCCTTGCCCAATGGAGCAAACACCCTCGCAAGCAAGCGCCACACCAGACGTTCGGTAATCGACGGAGTGAACAGACACTCCTTCAAGGTCAGCGTGGTGAGTCGGGACTCTTTGGCCAACACGCGTTGTAGCCACGTCGTTCCGCTGCGAGGGATACCCATAATGAACACGGGATTACGGATATCCACTCTTCGATATCGTGGAAAAAACACCTCATCCAGAGCAAACCCCACCCAGTGTATTAACGTAAACAACCCTGCCAGCGACCAGATCAGGGGATACAGGACTACCAGCCAGGGCCGTCGTCGAATGTCTCCGTGCGCGAGAGCCGTTAGCAGACGACCACCAAGCCGGACCCATTCCCGAATACTCAACCAAAAAGCCCAGCGCAACAGGTTCCCCTTTTACTTGAATCTGGTCAGTGATACATCCTGATACTGCCAAACCGGAGCGAGAGCAGTCGCAGCTGACGTACTCGCTCATGGATGCATTACCGGGACGCTGTTTGGGCGGCTATGATAGCCCCATCCCGCTCCAGCGGCGATCTTACACTCTTTTGACACGCGAACTGGATATTGCCAATGACTTCTGCCACCCCTGCTGACTCTCCGGAAGTCTTCGCCGGTCTGCGCTTTGATAATACCTATGCGCTTCTGTCGGACACCTTCTACGGCCGTATAAATCCCACGCCGGTTCCCGCTCCGCGCCTGATACGAATCAACACGGGACTGGCCAGCCGGTTGGGACTGGATGCGCACGCACTCAGCAGTGATCGCGGAGTGCACATACTGGCGGGCAACGAGATTGCACCGGGTTCCGAGCCTCTCGCCCAGGCCTATGCGGGCCACCAATTTGGGTATTTCAACCATCAGCTGGGAGACGGGCGTGCAATTTTGCTGGGAGAAATCCTGGATCCGTCGGGCCGGCGCTACGACATTCAGCTTAAAGGCTCCGGACGAACGCCCTTCTCACGCGGTGGCGATGGCCGGGCTGCGGTGGGGCCAGTCATTCGCGAGTATCTGGTCAGCGAAGCAATGTACGCGCTCGGCATCAAAACCACCCGTGCCTTGGCCGCTGTCACCACCGGCGAGTCGGTTTATCGCGAAAAGGCTCTGCCCGGGGCGGTGCTGACGCGTGTGGCGTCCAGTCACATTCGCATCGGCACTTTTGAATATTTCTGGGCCCGCAATCAGCCCGATTCGATAAAAACCCTTGCCGACTACGTCATTGCCCGGCACTACCCACAAGCCGCCCGGGCTGATGCACCTTATCTGGCTCTGCTGGATTCGGTCATGAACGCACAGGCCGCGCTGGTTGCCAGCTGGATGCATGTGGGCTTTGTGCACGGTGTGATGAACACGGACAACATGAGTATCAGCGGCGAGACCATTGACTATGGACCCTGCGCATTTATCGATGCCTACGATCCCGCCACCGCCTTCAGCTCCATCGACACCCGGGGACGCTATGCTTTTGGCAATCAGGCAAGCATCGCGCTCTGGAATCTCACCCGGCTGGCCGAGTGCCTGCTGCCACTGATCGATCCTGAGGTTAAAAAGGCTGTGACCCTGGTGCAGGAAAAACTGGAGGCTTTCGCGGAAATTTTTAATGACCACTGGTTTACCGGGCTGGGCAAAAAAATCGGACTGGAAACCATTCTGGAGGGCGATCGTCAACTGATTCACGAACTTCTGCAGATCATGCAGAAAGGTCAGGCCGATTACACATTGAGCTTTCGGCTGCTGGCTGAATGTGCCCGACCGGACAACGTCAACGAAGCCAACATCGAAAGCCAGTTCCAAAGCGAAGCGGGAAATTTTACCGGGTGGGCACAGAAGTGGCGGCATCGGCTCGCTGCCGAACAGGTGGATACCGATTCAATAGAAGCACGGATATTGCGCAAAAATCCTCTCTATATTCCGCGCAACCATCTGGTTGAGTCCGTGATCCGGGCAGCAGTTGACCATGGCGACTATGGTCCTCTGGATGAAATGCTCGAGGTGCTATCTGCCCCGTTCGATATCCAGCCAAACAGGGAAAGCTACTCGGCGCCGCCTGAATCTGCAACCGAACCCTACGTGACCTTCTGCGGAACTTGAAAAGTCTGAAGGAAAACTGTCCGAAGGAGCGTCTGCCCCGCGCTCTAAAGCAGTTTTGCGAATACCACGCTGTATGCCGCTCCACCGTTGTTCTTCAGGCGATCGACAGTACCGCACAGTAACGCATCAGCTTTGATGGGGCCCATGCTTTCACAGAAGCCGGTGTATAAAAGATTTACGACTGATCTGAGCTCCTCTGCCTCAACTGGCAATATCGATAACGCCAGATTCCGGTCCGCCAGCCAGCTTTTAATCTGTGTTTCCGTTCGCAGCGGCAGTGCGAGGCGGTGGATGTGACGCGCTACATATTCGGCTGCTTCACGGGCAGGATCATTCCCGGCCATTTCGAGCCACTTGGACACCAGCAGTTTGAAAGCCTCCAGCTCGGGCATGGTACTGGGGCGGATTGCGTCTGCTGTGTGCCGCGTCAGCCGGGCATCCAGGTGCCTTTGAGGATCAGCAAGCAAATCCGATTCCGGCGCGCCGAGTGCCGCCACCAGAGACGTTAGCAGCGACTTCGAGGGTACATCGGCACGAAGACAGGTGACCACCTCTTCCACAAAGTAACGGATCGAAAATGTCGCATTGCCGGCATACTTTCTTTCCCATAGAAGTAAAGCCTCCAGTGCCTCCTCGTGCGGCAAATGCACACTCAGCCCGGTATACATCGCTCGTTTTCTGAGAATCTGGGAGTTTGAAATCATTTAGCATATTCCGGGTGAATTTATTTCAGCGTCCTCTGCCAGATCGAGCGGCGCCAATTAAGCCCTCTCTACGTTTTCAAGATTTGATTTCGTATAAAAGGAATTCTGTATGAATTCCGGATAAGAAACTTCAGCATGTTCGGTGTAATCGAGGCCGCGCTGTTCGTGGAGCGTGGATGCGCGCAGGCCGAACACGATATCAATCAGCTTGAACGCCAGCAGTGCCGCCGTGAAGGTCCACAGGAAGCAGGCCGTTATCCCGATCACCTGGACGGTAATGATTTCCATATTGAACAGGTTACCCTTCAGAAAGAGCCCCGCACACAAGGTTCCCCAGGCGCCCGCAAATGCATGGACAGCCACAGCACCCACCACATCATCCAGGCCCTGACCGACCAGGAAACGCTCACCGAAATAGGCAATCAGAGCCGCCGTCAGTCCGGTCAAGGCTGCAAACTGCGGTTCCATCGTTGCGCAACCGGCCGTTATTCCGACCAGCCCCGCCAGGCTGCCGTTAACCACTGTGGAAACCAGAATGGGCGTGCGCAACACCATTGCACCGACCACTGCCCCGCTCGCACCTGCAGCTGCGGCAAGCTGGGTATTCAGGCTGATCAGACCAATAGAGACGTCCGCCCCCAGCGCGCTGCCACCATTGAAACCGAACCAGCCGAACCACAAAAGGAATCCGCCCAGCGCTACCAGATTCAGATTGTGGCCGGGGATTTCCCTGGGCCGCCCGACCGCATCGAACCGCCCCAAACGCGGCCCGAGCACGATGATCGCGGCAAGCGCCGCCCAGCCACCGACACTATGAACAACGGTCGAGCCGGCAAAGTCGATAAAGCCCAACTGTTTCAGCCAACCCTCACCCGCAAAATAGCTCCCCCACGCCCAACTGCCGAACACCGGATAAATTATGCAGATAATTACCACGGCTCCTATCAGGTAACCCCCAAAACGTGTCCGTTCGGCCATGGCGCCGCTGGCAATGGTTGCCGCCGTCGCTGCAAACATGGTCTGGAACAGCAGAAAGCTGTAATCCCAACTGCTACCTTCAGAGAGCGCAAATCCGCTGGTCCCTATCCACCCGCTGGTATTTGCCCCGAACATCAAACCGAACCCTACCAGCCAGAAAGCAATAGTACCGATGCAAACATCAAAATAGTTTTTCATCACTACACTGATACAATTTTTCCCTCGGGACATGCCACTCTCTAGTAGCGCAAAACCGGCCTGCATCATGAACACCATTGCGCTCGCCGTCGCCAGCCACATCACATCAACAGCATCCTTTGCATCCGACATCGCCTCCTCTGCGACCAGACCGTTTGGTAGTAAAAAGAGAAAGAGTAAAGCGCAGCCCAGGAAGGTTTTCATGTCAGGTTCGCCCGCACGGAAAATGCCTGCTCAGCAAGTGACATGCCAGCCTCCTCTGCAGAAAAAGAAAGCGGCCGATGAGCCTATTGGTGCAGCCCCTCCAGCCTGCAAAACGTGGAGCGGATCACATAAATGACCGAATAGACCCAATCGAAAGGGGTATCGAAAAGCCCGGAAATTTGAGCCGGAGCGGTCGCCGTACCCGATGCCCCAAGCCCCGCCGCTTCGAACGTCTTCAATGCGTGCAACCCGGCCCGTCACTGATCGATTTCGGTGCCCGACTTATCACCACCGGCGGACTACCTCCACGTAATGCCCCAGTTTCAATCAACCTATTGACTCCGGCCCAAAGAGGCTGTTTAATACGCGCCTCTTGGCCTTGGCCAATATGCCCAGATAGCTCAGTCGGTAGAGCAGGGGATTGAAAATCCCCGTGTCGGTGGTTCGATTCCGCCTCTGGGCACCATGTTTTTCTGAAGGGTATGACGCGAGTCATACCCTTTTCTATTTCCGCGGTTTAAGAATCGAACCGCTTTTTATATCGGTGGTCAGATTCACTCGCGACATCCATGTCGCTCGCCCTGCGGGCAGCGTTCGCTGTGAATCGCGGCTGTCCTGCCGCGCTTTCCGCCTCTGGGCAAAATTTACTCTCTCTCCTACCAACTTCGATGAAGGTCTCTATTTTTTAGTGT
>CAZXLJ010000039.1:0-26127 GCA_964641175.1 uncultured Cellvibrionaceae bacterium | reverse complement strand
GCTAAAAAAGAAAGAGTCCGAACGGGTCGACTGGTGCAGTAATCAGCTATTTACAGGAGGAAATGAATCGGAATATTCGCCCGGGATTTTTTATTGTGAAAAGGGGGCACATTAAAAATTAAGTGACGGGTGTCGGTGGCCGGTGATCCGGTCACCGGGGAGTTTCTAAAAGTACCACTGCGGCTGTCCATCAATTAGAAGAACGCCATTCTGACCCCGCGTCACGACGCTGTTCGGCGTTACCGGGATCTGGGGAAACCCATAAAACGGACGAGGATTTCCAATTATCAGGCCAGGGCTCGGGCCACCGAAGATAACGCCGCCGGCAATGTTAGCCAGGTCGGTGGAATCTATTTCCCTAAATGACGCAAATCGCGTGGCTGGGTTTGAGTTGGAATTCATTTATTCTGTCCTCATGAAAACCTGGAAGCGCCCGGCTGGCCGGCCAACCGGGCTCCCTGAATTACCAGGCGTAGCTGATGCCGAATGTCGGTACGTGGTTGCTGCCGCCGGAACCGAAATTGAATCCGGTCACTGATGTAGTCAGGTAGGATCCACCCAGATCCCAGGTGTAACCTGCGCCCACTGAGTATCCGTAATCATAAGAGTTGTTGTAGTATCCGCCACCGTACAGCGAATAGTTTCCTCCAGAAACGCACTCAACTTCATTGTTTGTCAACGTCTTCATGTAAACCTCCATAATTATAGAAATATTTATGCCGTCGATGTCCTCGATCGGCGACGGCAATAATACACAAATAAATAACAAATTAAACAAAAAATGAAATTTTTTTTAATCTAAAAATATTTCATTAAAAATATAAGAATTGAGGCGTCTAAAAACCTAATAACTAAATATTTTAAGGGGAATTTAAAACAATTATTGACCGCTGGATATTCTAATTAATTATCCGTACAAAGGGGTATCGAGTTTTATTTAATCATGCGTACAGGATTAAACAAGCTGCTGCCGACAGAGGAAAATTAAGCGCAGCCACTCCTCCTGAATTATTCCAGGAGAAATCTAGAACTAAATCCCAGGCTGCAGACTAGACAACCCTTTCCGCGTAAAAATTATCTGGATAAATACCGAGGTCGGGTCTGTCTGCGAGTGTGTTTGATCGGGGCTAAATTCTGATCGGCATCCGTGCATCCTTTAATCTGGTTCAATCCTTAATACAAAGTGCGCGTGGCGCGATTTGGGAGTGCCGTCGTCACACACCCGGATTTTGAGCTGCCATGGGCGGCCCTGAGGGTAGAAATGCGTGGCGTCGCGGAGTATAAAAAATAATTCATGGCTGATCAACGCAGGACGAAAATATGTTCACTATTGTGGTTATCGGTGCGTTTTGACGGAGAGGTTGAGACTGTTTCTGAACAGGTTTCCCAATAATTCGATGGATGGCAGCCCGGCGAAATTCGGGCGCATGATAAATGCCAGGCGGCGGTGGGGGCCAGGCTCCTCCAGAGGGATCGCTTTAAGTTCCGGAGTGCCGGACAGCAGGGTATCCAGGGCCATTTGCGGCACCAGGGTGCTGCCCAGTTTTCCCGCTGCCATTTGCACCAGAGTGTGAAGGCTCGTCGAGGCCATGCTGTTATCAATGGAATCGCTTCTGATCCGGCAGGCGGCCAGAGCATGCTCTTTCAGGCAATGACCGTCTTTCAGTAACATCAGGCGCGTGTCGCCCAACTGTTTGCTGCCTATGGTGCGCCGCTGGGCGAGTGGATCCGATGAATGGGTCACCCATAGAAAGTTTTCCTGCCAGAACTCGAATGCGAGCAAGCCTTCATGATGATAGGGGAGAGCGAGAATCGCGGTATCGATATCTCCATTGCGCACACGGTCGAGGAGAGTGCCGGATTGCTCTTCTTCAATCCGCAGGCGGAACTGCGGGTGGTCGCGCCGTACCGATGGCAGTACTTTCGGCAGGAGATATGGCCCTACCGTGGGAATAACGCCGAGGGTTAGTGGGTAGCTCAGGGGCTCCCGCTGGATTTTGCCAAACTGTTGGAGATCCTCCACATCAACGCAAATCTTTCTGGCCCGCTCCAATATTTGCCTTCCTGGCGCCGTGACCATCACGTTTTTGTTATCACGCTCAAAAAGCTGCACGCCGAGTTGGCGCTCAAGCTCTGTCACGCCGCTACTCAGCGCGGATTGGGAAACGTTGCATTGCTCCGCAGCTTTTTTGAAGTGCAGGTGCTGTTCCACTGCAAGTGCATATTGCAGTTGTCTGAAGGAAATCATATGCGATCCATTAAATCGAACGATGCGTTCGATTATATTCACTTTATCGAAATGATGCCTGCACCTAAGCTAGGAACTGTCAGCAATGAAGCTTCAAACGAAGCGCCCGACACCCCAAGCAGAAGCAACTAACGAACTAAGCATAAGCAACTAACGAAGAGGTTCCAATCATGGCAAGAATCAACCAGACCATCCCCGAATTCAAGGCCCAGGCTTTTCACAATGGCGAATTCAAAACCATTACCTCGGACGACGTAAAAGGCAAATGGTCCATTTTCGTCTTTTACCCGGCGGATTTTACGTTTGTCTGCCCTACAGAGCTTGAAGACATCGCAAACCATTACGACGAGCTCCAGGGCCTGGGCGTGGAAGTCTATTCGGTATCCACGGATACCCACTTCGTTCACAAGGCTTGGCACGACGCCAGTGAATCGATTGGCAAGATCCGTTACCCGATGATCGGCGACCCGACCGGGCGCATTACCCGGGGGTTTGACGTGATGATCGAGGAAGAAGGGCAGGCATTGCGAGGGACCTTTGTGGTGGATCCAGAAGGTGTTATCAAGGCTGCTGAAATCAACGATCTGGGCATTGGCCGCTCTGCCAAAGACGTTCTGCGCAAGGTCAAGGCAGCCCAGTATGTCGCCACGCACGATGGTGAGGTATGTCCGGCGGCATGGGAAGAAGGGCAGAAAACCCTCAAGCCGAGTCTGGACCTGGTCGGCAAGATATAAAAACTCGGTATCCGCTGAGCAACCACACATGGCCGCGTCACCTGACGCGGTCTAACTTACTTAAGGAGTCTGTCATGTTAAATCAGGATTTACTGGCTGCCGTCACGCAGTACATGTCGCGGCTGGTCGAAGACGTGACCATCGTCGTGCAGCGCGGCGAGCATCCGCAGCGCCAGGAACTGATGGATTTTCTGGCCGAATTTGTCGCGACTTCCTCCCGTCTGCATTTGCGCGAGACGGATGCGCCGGATCTGCTGCGGAGCCCTGTCAGTTTTTACCTGGAAGTCGATGGCGGGTTCAGCGGTATGAGCTTTTCCGGTATTCCGGGCGGGCATGAATTCAATTCCCTGGTGCTGGCAATATTGCGGGCTTCCGGGGTGCCGGTCCGGCTGGACGAGAGTGTGCAAGAGATTGTGCGGGGCCTCGCCGCGCCCTTGAATTTTGAAGTGTACGTCAGTCTGAGCTGCCATAACTGTCCTGATGTGGTGCAAACCCTGCAACAGTTCGCCGCGATCAACGCCAATATCCGTTGCGAAATGATCGACGGGGGCATTTATCCGGAGTTGATCGAGAAGAACAATATTCATGGTGTGCCGGCGGTGTTTCTTAACGGCCAGCCGTTTGCAAGCGGGAAGGTAGATACCGCGCAATTGCTGGAGAAGTTGCTGGCGCGTTTTCCCCCTGCCCCAAAAACTCGGGAGCAGGCCTTGCCTCTGCAGGATGTGGTAGTGATCGGCGGGGGTCCTGCGGGCGTGTCGGCGGCGATTTACACCGCACGCAAAGGGCTGAAGGTAACCCTTGTGGCCGACCGTCTGGGCGGGCAGGTAAAAGATACAGTCGGCATCGAGAATTTTATTTCGATCCCGAAAACTACGGGTGCAGAACGGGTACAGGGTCTGGAAACTCATCTGCGCGACTACGACATTACTTTACGAGAACACTTTCGCGTGGAATCCGTCGAAAATGGAGATACCAAGCGGGTGCGGCTATCGTCCGGGGAGGTCATCGACACCAAGAGCATTATCATCGCCTCTGGTGCCAAATGGCGGGAGCTGGGCATCCCGGGCGAGAAAGAAAACATCGGCAAAGGCGTAGCCTATTGCCCTCACTGTGACGGGCCTTTTTTCAAGGGCAAGGACGTGGCTGTCGTGGGCGGTGGCAACTCGGGTGTTGAAGCCGCGCTCGATCTGGCCGGAATCGTCAGATCAGTGACGGTCTTTGAATACGCCCCGGAATTAAAGGCGGACAGCGTGCTGGTACAGCAAGCCCTGAAGCGCAGCAATATCACGATCGTCAGAAATGCTGCGTGCCAGCGGATAATTTCCGGAAGTGACAAAGTTCAGGCCATCGAATATCAGGACAGGGTGACAGGAGACGTTCGCCGTCAGGAGCTTTCCGGTGTATTCGTGCAAATAGGATTGGTACCGAACAGCGGGTTCCTCGCCGGGGTGGTGAAGCTGAACCGCTTTGGCGAGGTGATCGTCAACGAAAAAGGTGAAACCAGTGAGCCGGGTATCTATGCCTGTGGCGATGTCACCACCGTTCCTTATAAGCAGATCGTTGTCGCCATGGGCGAAGGTGCCAAGGCAGCTCTGGGAGCTTTTGAATATCTGCTCACCTGGTATGGCAGTGGATCGGACGCGAGAGAACCTATGGTAGCGAGCGGTTAGGAGATCCCTGAACCCCTCCTCTGTATATCAGGAAAACAACGGCCCTCGTGGATATTGCGCCAGAGGGCCGTTTTCATTTCGGGCCGAAATTATCTGCGAAGGGGTATTTGAAGGCTGAAGGGATCAGTTCTAGTATTGTGAGAGTAGTTTCGCGCCAGCGAGCTTGCTTGGGCTGTATTGCTGACCACGGGGTCCATTGCTCGAGGCAGTAGTTATTCCGGTGGCAGAGTCATCCTCCAACCAGAAGAACTCTATGCGCAAGTTGAAACGCAACCTTTTATTCCTGTTCGGCACAACCATCAGTTTCATTACTGCTTTGGTCATCGGCGCGGTCCTGAACGCTAGAGAAGAATTGAACAATAATGAGCTGTCCCAAAGCAGCTTTCAGCGAATCATGCTTCTGGATGATACTCGCAGCGCACTGCTGGAAGCGGAATCGAGTCAGCGGGCGCACATCATTGCCGGCGACCCGGGCTCGCTGCAGCAGTACGAGTGGCATCGATTACGAGTTCAGGAATATCTGGAGGATTTAGAAAATACTCGTTTTCCGCCGGACTATGACATGGACCTGGTTAAACGTCTGCGCGACCTGATAGCACAGCGGGTAGACCATACGGATTCAATCATTCAGGCTTATCTGCAGGACGGCCACGATGAGGCATCCCGACAGGTTGGTAGTGGGAGCGGCAAGCTGATAATGGATCAAATACGGTCGGTTGCAACCGAGTTGGCTGCGGACGAACAGATTCGTCTGGAAAAGCGGAATGTACAGACCGAAGGGCACTCGCGACGTCTTATCTATCTGCTGGCGGCGGCCACCATACTGACTTTCATGATGCTCAGTGGGGCTTTTTATATTACTCGTCGGGCGCTGGAGCGCAGTGACGAATCGCTGGCCAGGCTGCAAAACTCTACCGATGAGATCAGGTCAATCAACCAGCTGAGCAGCAGCCTGCAATCGTGCGCGACTGTTCAGGAAAGTGCCGAAGTGCTCACGTTGTTCGTGCGGCGTTTGTTTCCAGGCGTGCCGGGCGGCGTTTATCTCATGAGACATTCCAAAAATCTGCTTGAGCTGTTGTGTGACTGGTCGGACGCGGGCACTCTAACGCTCTCCAATCCGGTTGAGCCGCACGAGTGCTGGGCGCTGCGCCTTGGCCAGACGCATTTGATGTTCGAGCAGGATCGTGACCTGCCCTGCAAGCATGTCGCCGATCAAATAAATTACATCTGCGTGCCACTTCTGGCTCAAAGCGAGATTATCGGGCTTTTACATTTGCGCATTCAGAGCGCAGCCGCCGTGAACCCCATACAGACACGCGCCGAGTTGCTGGCCACCCATATCAGTGCTGCCCTGGCGGGCTTGACGCTAAGAGAAGCGTTGCGGCAGCAAACCATCAGGGATCCACTGACCGGGTTGTACAACCGGCGCTACATGGAAGAGAGCATTGAGCGGGAATTGCTGCGAGCCAAACGCAGTGACTCCCAAGTGAGCGTAATTATGCTGGACGTCGATCACTTCAAACGCTTCAACGATCAGCACAGCCACCAGGCGGGTGATTTGCTGCTCCAGGAATTCAGCGAATTTTTGCGGGTGCATGTTCGCGGAGAAGACATCGCCTGCCGCTATGGTGGAGAGGAATTTTTGCTGGTGCTGCCGGGGGCGACGGCCAGGCAGGCCGGGGATCGGGCGGAAGCGCTGCGCCAGGGAATGGTTGCGCTCAAGCTGATTTACAACGGAACCCGGTTACCTGCAGTGACGGCGTCTTTCGGCGTCGCCACCTTTCCCCAGCATGGTCAGGATCGGGAGGCCGTTATCCGGATGGCCGACGCGGCGCTCTATCATTCCAAGCGGCACGGGCGTGACCGGGTGACCATATCGGAAGACGCGGCCGCGGACCCGGTCAACAAAGCCTTGATCAGTGGTTGAGCAGCACTTCAGCAGAGCCGGAGCCTAGCGCGGCTCTGCATTCAGAACCTCCTGCAGCAATTCCCGCAGCTGATCGATGGTGAAGGGTTTGCGCAGGTAGCCGTCCATTCCGCAGGCCGCGGCTTTGGCGACGTGGCGTTCCATTGCGTGCGCGCTCAGCGCGATGATCGTGATGCGGCGGTCACCGGGTTTGCTGCTTTGCAATGCGCGGATCTGGCGCGCGGCTTCCCAGCCATCGACCTCCGGCATTTCACCGTCCATCAAAATCAAATCAAAATGGTGGCCCGATTTGCAGCTTTCGATGGCTTTCAGGCCATTCTCAACCACGACCGGCGATATGCCGAATTTGTTCAGAAATCCGGTGATAACGAGCTGATTAACGGTGTTATCCTCGGCCACCAGCACTTTTAATCGGTGGAACGGCAAGTCGGGGCTTTGATCCGGCTTATCGTCGGGGTCATTTTCCGGGCGAAACAGCACTTGATTGAGGGCGCGCCTGAGCTCCCGGTTTGATATGGGTTTCTCCAGAAATAGACCTACTCCTATTTCGCTGAGCGTCGCGGCGGGCAGGTCCTGATAAGCGCTCACCAGAATGATCTTGGGGGGATTGGGGCTGAGCTCCCTCACGAGCTTGCGACTCAGGGCGACACCTGAAATGTCTGGCAGGGAAACATCAATGATGACGACGTCAACGGGATTGGCTTGCTGCTGTGCCTGCCGTAGTGTTGCAACCACATCTTTCCCGCTGGAGAGACAAATGGCATTCATATGCCACGACTGAACAATGTCTGATGTGACATCACAGAACGTGGGGTGATCGTCAACGATCAGCAGGCGCTTGTCGCGCAGCGCCTCGACGCTGTTGTTGCGATCTCCAGATGCGGCTTCGGCTTTACTGGAAAGTCGCAGTGGGATCTCGACCCAGAAGCACGAACCATGTCCCGGCTCGCTATCTACCCCGATCGTTCCGTCCATTATTTCAGTCAGGCGCTTGCAGATGGACAATCCCAGTCCGGTGCCGCCATAACGGCGGGTGGTCGATGTATCCGCCTGATTGAACGGAGTAAACAGCGTGCCGAGCTTCTCCGGCGCAATGCCGATGCCACTGTCTTTTACGGATATCCTGACGCGGGTGAGGCCCGGCTCACTTTCCCCAAGATTCTGCGCTTGCAGGATAATCTCGCCTTCCCGGGTGAACTTGAAGGCGTTGCCCAGCAGATTGATGATTATTTGTCGCAGGCGCGTGGGATCCCCGCTGACCCAGGTGGGGCAATCCGGCATAAAAGCAGGTGTGAGGGCAATATTGGATTCTTTGGAACGGTAGGTGAACATTGCCACACAGTCGTCAAACAGGGTTTCAAAATTGAATCCCGTGGATTCAATCTGCATTTTGCCCGCATCGATTTTGAGGTGATCCAGAATGCCGTTAATAATATCGATCAATGATTCACTGGAGTTCTGGATTACTTTCACATATTTGAGCTGCTTTTCATTCAGCGAAGTGCCGGATAACAGCTGAGTCATGCCGATGACTCCATTCATCGGGGTGCGGATTTCATGGCTCATTGCTGCAAGAAATTCTGTTTTGGCGTGAGCGGCAATTTCCAGCTGGGCGGTGCGCTCGCGGATTTTTTCTTCCAGCTGAGACTGATGCGCATGAAGCGCGCGACTGCGTTCCTGCAGCGTGGTCTGCATTTGCTGAAATGTTTTGGTCATGGTACCCAGCTCATCGTCGCGGGTCAGCAATTCCGGATCGACACGGATGGAGGATCTGTCATCTTCCAGGCCGCCGGGATTGAGCTGTGCCATCGCGCGCGTGAGCTGGCGCAGCGGCCGCCCGACAAGCCGGTGCATAATGAAATAAAAGACCAGGCATAAAAATCCCGTTTTGAATAATGCGCTGACAATGGTGATAAGAAATGTGTGCGCGGCGCGATTGAGCACCACATGCGAATCACTGGAAAGGACCAGAGTGCCGACTTTGTAATCACCGGTATAATCACTGGTGAATTCCAGATCGAACGCATAGTTATAAGCTTCGTACCACGGGCTCGCAGCATCCTTCTTTAAAAACGGAAGAAATTTGACCGAAGACCGGATTCCCGGAGATTCATATTCGTGAATGGTCTGCCCGGAAATATTAAGTAATTTGACGTTGAGAACATCGTAATTGATACCGAGCACACCGAGCAGCGCTGCCTTGGTCTGCTCGACATCAACATTCCACAGCGATTGCGAAAGTATGGGCCCGAAAGTTTGCGCGGCACTATGGATTTCAGAGGACAACCGGCTTTTTTCGTTGCGGTATTCAAGGATGAGCTGTCCGGTGGTAACCAGGAGCGCCACGCTGAGGTAAATCCCCAGGACGACGCGCAGCAGTTTGGCGGCAAGCGAACGGGACGGCCTGGTTGGTATCACTGCCTGATGCTCTTGTGATTGAACTGCCCGGTCATGGGAAGAATACCTGCGCGGCACCGAGTGAGAGCTTACTGCGAGTCTGCTGGTTATGAAGAAGTTCCGCGACGGATTGCGGCTGGACGCCGACTCTGGAACAGGTCGCGATGCGTGGTAGTATACCGGCTTGCCGCTCAAAATCCATCGCAGAAGTGCCGCGCCTATGTTCCGTTTTTATCTTGTCGCTCTCATTTTTGTTGTTCTTTTCGGCACAGTGAGTACTGCCTGTGCATCCAGTCCAATAGACACTACCTACGAGAAAAAGGAGACTGCCTTAACAGTCAGATTTCCGGATGTTCAGCACCCCTACTACGCAGTTCGGGATCAGTATTATCAGAAGCTGTTAAACCTTGCGCTGGAACGGTCAAATATCCGATATGAGATGAAGGGCGTTCTGCTGCCGGATTACAGTGAAGCGCGCAGCATGGCGTTCATCAAGGAGGGGCGCTACGACATTCACTGGCTCAATACCACGCCCGAACGCGAAGTGCAGCTGCGCCCGGTTCGTATCCCTCTGGATAAAGGCGCCATTGGCTGGCGCGCCTTCCTGATCCGGCCCGATCAGCAGGCTTTATTTGCAACAGTCAAAACGGTTGACGATCTGCGTCAGGTCATTATGGGACAGGGGCATGACTGGGCTGACGTCGAGATTCTGATGAGTAACGGATTCAGGGTGGAACGCAGTCCGAGCTGGGCCGGGCTGTTCAAGATGGTATTGCTCAACCGGATCCAGGCCTTCCCCCGGTCTATCCTGGAAATTGCTGCCGAGCAAGGGCAGCCGGAAGCCGCAGGATTGGCGATCGAAAAAACCTTGATTCTTCGGTATCCGGCTGCCTATTATTTTTTCGTCGCCAGGGATAACGTCGAGCTGGCGACGGCGTTGCAAAAGGGGCTGGAAGCTGCAATTGCCGATGGCAGTTTCGATCGACTTTTTTATGAATATTATGGTCCGGCAATCGCGGCGCTGAATATGGAACAGCGAACCGTGTTGTCAATCCCCAACAAAACGCTTCAGAACCAGATGCCGCTGAACAAGCCCGAGTTCTGGTTTGATGTGGAGGCGTTCTCCAGGGTCCACCATGAGCAGACAGCGTCCGGTCAGAACGCGTCCCCGTGACTGACAATCATTAGAATCTGAAGTTGCTGCCATGCCTGGCACAATCCTTATTGTTCACCTGTTTTACTGGATTTCCCGATGCCACATGACGTCAGTTTGATTGCCACTATCGCTATGGGTTTTGGTGGGGCACTACTGTTGGGCTTTGTCGCTGAACGGATCAAGATGCCCGCTTTGGTCGGCTACCTGGTGGCTGGAATTTTGATTGGTCCCTACACCCCCGGCATAGTTGCGGACGCCGCCATCGCGGCGCAGCTGTCCGAGATCGGCGTGATGCTGTTGATGTTCGGCGTGGGTCTGCACTTTTCTCTGGATGACCTGATGGCGGTACGCCGCATTGCCGTTCCGGGTGCCGTGGTGCAGATGGGGCTCGCCACGGTGCTCGGCATGGTCATCTCGTCCTGGTGGGGGTGGAGCTGGGGAAGTGGCCTCATTTTCGGTCTCTCGTTGTCATGCGCCAGTACTGTAGTACTGCTCAAGGCGCTGGAAGCTCGGGGCATACTGGATTCCATGAATGGCAGAATTGCCGTGGGCTGGCTGGTAGTGGAAGATCTCGCCACCGTAATGGTGCTGGTGATGATGCCGCCTCTGGCAGGTGTGCTGGGCGGCGAAATGGCGCCGTCGGTGACGGGGTCCGGCCCAATCTGGTTCATGATCGGCAAGACCATATTGCAGGTGTCCATTTTTATCGCGTTGATGCTGATCGTGGGGCGTCGCCTGATGCCCTGGCTGCTGTGGCAGGTAGCACGCACCGGATCTCGTGAACTGTTTACCCTCGCGGTCATTGCAGCGGCCATCGGAATCGCCTTCGGTGCGGCCGAACTGTTCAGTGTCTCCTTTGCCCTGGGGGCATTTTTTGCAGGCATGGTGATGCGCGAGTCAGAATTCAGCCACCGCGCCGCACAGGAATCACTGCCTCTGCGCGATGCTTTCTCGGTGCTGTTCTTCGTATCCGTCGGCATGCTGTTCGACCCGGCGGTACTTATGGAAGAGCCGCTGCATGTGCTGGGCGTCGTCGCTATCATCATCCTCGGCAAGTCTTTGGCGGCCATGGCATTGGTGATGGCATTTCGCTATCCCCTTAACACGGCTTTGACAGTGGCGGCCAGCCTCGCGCAGATCGGAGAGTTTTCTTTTATCCTGGCGGGTCTTGGCCTGTCACTGCAGTTGCTGCCCGAGGAGGCAATGAGTCTGGTCATGGCTGGCGCCCTCATTTCCATCGCCCTCAACCCCTTTGTATTCCTGTCGATTCAGCCTCTGCGGCGATGGTTGCTGAAAAAATCAGCGACGGCGCGCAATCTCGAACATCGTCAGGATCCGTACGCCGAACTTCCCACGACCACCGAACGCAAGTATCTCCAGGGCCAGGTGGTCCTTGTTGGCTATGGCCGCGTGGGCCGGCGTTTGGCGGCGGCGATGGATGAACGCGGGATTCCCTACGTCATCGCAGAGCAGAATCGCGAGCTCGTGGAAGGCCTGCGCAAATCGGGATTGGCGGCGGTTTCGGGCAATGCCTGCGATCCGGAGGTGCTGATCCAGGCCCACATCGCCCGGGCGGCGATGCTGGTGGTCGCGACGCCGGATTTGCTGGATGTTCGTCAGATGATCACAATCGCGCGTACATTGAACCCCGACATAGAAATCGTGTTACGTAGCCACAGTGAAGACGAATCGAAGCTGTTGCGTAATGAGCAGGTGGGTACGGTGTTCTTTGGGGAAGAGGAACTGGCGCGGGGCATGGCGGCCCATGTGCTGGAACGCTTCGCTCCCTGACCGGGCTGACTTTCCATCAGGCCACTCGATGCTCGAGTGTTTAGTTTTTTCAAGGTGCTTTTTATATGTTATTACCGATACTCGCAGTTATCGGCGGTCTGGCGTTGCTGGTGTGGAGCGCAGACCGCTTTGTTGGTGGAGCCGCTTCAACCGCTCGGCATTTTGGTATGCCGGCGCTGTTGATAGGGATGGTCGTCGTGGGGTTCGGGACTTCCGCTCCCGAGATGGTGGTTTCAGCCATTTCCGCTTTTCAAGGCAACCCGGGCATAGCTCTTGGGAATGCCTATGGCTCCAATATCACCAATATTGCCCTGATTCTCGGGGTCACCGCGATTATCAGTCCAATTGCGGTTCAGTCTCAGGTGCTTCGCAAGGAGCTTCCAGTGCTGATGGCGGTTACCGCGCTGGCTGCCTGGCAGCTGCGGGATGCTACCGTCACCCTGCTGGAGGCCTGTGTATTGCTGCTGGTGTTTGCATTCTTGATGAGCCTGGCGATCTGGCACGGCATGAAAAAACCGGAAGATTCCCTCGCTGGCGAGATGGAGAAGGAACTCGGTCAGAACGCGGAGCCGCTGCGCACAGCGTTGATGTGGCTGATCATCGGTCTCGCGTTGCTGGTCGTCAGTTCGCGAATCCTCGTATGGGGCGCAGTCGAAATCGCCCAGACTTTCGGTGTCAGTGACCTGGTTATTGGATTGACTGTTGTCGCCATCGGAACTTCGTTACCGGAGCTGGCTTCGTCTGTCATTGCCGCCCGCAAGGGAGAGCACGATATTGCGTTGGGAAATATTATCGGTTCGAACCTGTTTAATACCCTGGCCGTAGTCGGTATCGCGGGGGTGATAAGTCCTCTGACAGTAGGCGCTGAAGTTTTTTCCCGCGACATTCTGGTGATGGCGGTACTGACATTGTCGCTGTTCATTTTTGGATATGGTTTTCGCAAGCCGGGACGCATCAGCCGGATGGAAGGCTTATTGCTGGTAGCGAGTTATGTCGGCTACACCGTGTATCTGGTGAAAACCACGTTCATCGGTTGAAAGGAGCGGGCAGATGGACACTGCTCCGGGTTCCGTTCACATGTTAAGATCGGGCCCCCGCTCGGCGAAGCAGGGCGCTATCACTTCCAGATCGCAAACCAATACAGAGGAAAATCGCATGAACACAGAAGCCGGCACCGATTCCATTGTTTCACCACAAACTCTGGAACTGATGGATGCTTACTGGAGGGCCTGCAACTACCTCGCCGTTGGAATGATTTATCTGCAAGACAATCCCCTGTTAAGAAAGCCTCTGCAGCGTGAGCATATCAAGCAAAGACTTCTCGGACATTGGGGCGCGTCGCCGGCGCTGAGTTTCACCTACATCCACATGTGCCGGATGATCAAAAAATACGATCTGGATTCAATTTTCATTGCCGGCCCGGGACACGGCGCACCTGGTGTGTTGGGGCCGGTGTATCTGGAAGGCACGTACTCCGAAGTGTATCCAGACAAGAGCGAAGATGAAGCCGGCCTCAAGCTCTTTTTCAAGGAATTCTCGTTTCCCGGCTGCATTGGCAGCCACTGTACGCCTGAGCTTCCCGGTTCCATCCATGAAGGTGGCGAGCTGGGTTACAGCCTTTCTCACGCCTATGGCGCGGTCTACGACAACCCTGACCTGATAGCCGTTTGCGTAGTAGGTGATGGCGAAGCGGAAACCGGAGCTCTGGCAACGGCATGGCACTCTAACAAGTTTCTTAATCCCGCGCGCGATGGCGCCGTGCTGCCGGTGTTAAGCCTGAACGGCTACAAGATAGCCAATCCGACGATTCTTGCCCGCATCAGTCGCGAAGAGTTGCTTGATCTGTTCAAGGGCTATGGCTATGAGCCCTACGTGGTGGAAGGTAATGACCCGGCGCAGATGCACAGGACGATGGCCGCGGTAATGGAAGAATGTATCCAGAAAATCCGGCAATATCAGACGGATGCGCGCAGCGTGGTCAATCCCGCGAGCGGCCGGCCTCTGTGGCCGATGATCATTCTCAAGGCACCCAAAGGCTGGACCGGCCCGGATCGGGTAGATGGCCATCAGGTGCAGGGTACCTGGAGGGCCCATCAGGTTCCTTTGAGCGGCATGCGCAGCAGTGACAGCCATCTGGCACAACTCGAAGCCTGGATGAAAAGCTACCGGCCGGAAGAGCTTTTCGATGAAACGGGCAAGCTGCGCCCGGAACTCAAAGAATTCGCACCGGTCGGGAACCGCCGCATGAGTGCCAATCCCCATGCAAACGGCGGCGTTCTGCGCAAGGATCTGGCCATGCCGGATTTCCGCGATTATGCGGTAGAGATGGACCGCCCAGCCTACAAGCAGGTAGAGAATACTGCAGTTTTAGGGCATTTCCTGAAAGACATCATGCGTCGTAACCCAAAGAACTTCCGGCTTTTTGGGCCTGATGAAACCGCCTCCAACCGCCTCAACGCGGTATTCGAGGTATCCAGGAAAACCTGGATGGCAGACTATCTTCCCGAAGATGAAGACGGCGGCGAACTTTCAGTCGACGGCCGCGTGATGGAAATGCTCAGTGAACATACGCTTGAAGGGTGGCTCGAAGGATACTTGCTGACAGGACGACACGGCCTGTTCCACACCTACGAAGCCTTTGCCCACGTGATCGATTCGATGTTCAATCAGCACGCCAAGTGGCTGGACATCTGCAAGAACCATGTCCCCTGGCGAGCGCCCTTGTCGTCCCTGAACATCCTCTTGTCGTCGGTGGTCTGGCGACAGGATCACAATGGCTTTTCGCACCAGGACCCCGGCTTTGTCGATCTGGTTACGAATAAAAGCGCCGACGTCACGCGGATATACTTTCCGCCGGACGCCAACTGCCTGCTCTCCGTCGCCGACCACTGTCTGCGGAGCCGGGATTACATCAACCTGATCGTTTCGGACAAGCAAAAGCACTTGCAGTATCTGACCATGGACGAAGCAGTGGTCCACTGTACCAAGGGCATCGGGATCTGGGGGTGGGCGAGCAATGACAACGGGGTCGAACACCAGGACCCGGACGTCATCATGGCCTGTTGCGGGGATATTCCAACGATGGAATCACTTGCCGCCACAGCGATTCTCCGGCAGGAGTTGCCGGAGCTGAAGGTCCGCTTCATTAATGTAGTCGATCTGTACAAGTTGCAATCCGAGCGCGAGCACTCCCACGGTCTGACCAACCGCGAGTTCGACATTCTGTTCACCGAAGATAAACCGATCATCTTCAATTTCCACGGTTACCCCTGGCTGATACACAAGCTGGCTTACCGTCGCAGCAATATCGAACGTCTGCATGTCAGGGGCTACAAGGAAAAGGGCAATATCAACACACCACTGGAGCTTGCCATCGTTAATCAGATTGACCGGTTCAACCTGGTGATCGATGTAATCGAGCGGGTGCCGTCATTGGGTTCCCGCGCCGCCCATCTGCGCGAAGCCATGCAACACGAAATAATCCGGCATTTGAATCAGGCCCACACCCACGGCATAGATAGCGACGAAATTACCGATTGGACCTGGCCATTCTGAAGCGGACCGGCTCGCAGGCTGAGTGATTGCCGGTTCGTGCAGTGGCAGGATGCGCACGGTTCAGTCGCTGTCTCGCCCCCATGGATCCGGACTCGCGCCGCCCGGGGGCATTCGCCGACAGCCTCCCGTGTCCCGCTCTAGTTCCGGCCGCTGACCGAATTGCTGACCGAATTTGTGTCCTTAAGTGCGGCTGGCCAGTGGTCCATTCGTGGGGCGCGACGGTAAAAACTGAATTACGACGCCAGTGTGGGCCGAGGCTGTGACCGTCGCGTCTACAAAACTATCCTTGACTCCTTTAGACTCCGCCTCTTAATCCAGGTCCGCCGGCTCGACTCCCGTTCCCAGGTCGAGCCGCGCCCGGGGCCGCAGGCCTCTCGCAGTGCGGACGACCGCGTTTTTCAAGTAACAGGTTTACCCAATGAGTTCCGACGACCCGGTGCGAGTAACCATAACCCGTTCAGAAGTCCTGTTGGGTCTGATGGCATTTCTGTCGCTGGCGTTGCTGTTTGTTCCGCAGGAATGGTTTTCGCGGCGGATAGTGGTAGAGCCTGAGGCACGCCCAAAGCAGTTATTCAACGACAAATGGAACGGCGGAAACAGTGTGGTCTCCTGGGTCAATCAGGAAAGCACTCACTGGCGATGCGAACTTGGCAAAGGCTTTCCCCAAGCGTATTGCAGCATGCAGCTTGCGCTGTCTGATGAAAACGGAAAAGGTCTCGATCTGACCGGCATAGAAAAATTGACCATCGGACTGGTCTATAAAGGAGAAGACAGCCATGTGCGGATTTATCTGCGCAATCGCCATCCGGCGTATTACGAGCCGGGAAACGACACCACAACCAAGTACAACGTGGTTCAGGTTCCCGTCAAGGATCTGAAGGATGGTCTGGTCATCAAGCTTGCAGACTTTTCGGTCGCCGACTGGTGGCTGGTGCAGAAGCAGATCCCGCTGGAATATTCGAGACCGGAGTTCGGTGACCTTGCCTACCTTGAGATTCAGACTGGCACTTCGACATTTTCCGGAATGCATGAGTTTCGCCTCGAGAAAATAACCTTCGAAGGATTGCGGCTTTCCGACCGGGTATTTTACCGCGGGATTATTGCATTATGGTCGGTCATTCTTTTCACCATTCTCTTTAAAAGGCTGATACGGCTGAACAACGCATTAAAAGAAAATCGCCATTATCGGCAGGACATCAAGTCCATTAACGAGCTGCTGGAACTGCCGGCCGATCAGGTGGAAGATCTGCCCGAGACTGATTCATTGACAGGGGTATTGAGTCGCAGGGGCATTCGTGCCCCACTTTACGACGGCATGAAAAAGCGGACGACGCAGCAGCGCTCTTTCTCCATGATCATGATCAGAATTGATTATTTCACGAAGATTGTGGACAACTACGGCGGCGAGGCCATGGACGAAATTCTTAAAGCTTCCGCCAACCTGTTGCGGCAGAACGTGAGGCATTCTGATTACGTGGCTCGGTGGGACGTCGAAACGTTTTTACTTCTTTGTCCCGATACCACCGCGGAGCAGGCCCGGCACGTGGCTGAAACCATGCGCAATCGGATCGAATTGCAAAAAAATCACCGGCAGATCCCGCTCACGGCCAGCTTCGGCGTGGCCTCCCTTGAGGACGCCGATCTGCCGCGGCTGTTCAATTCGGCCAGTCAGGCGTTGACAGAAGCCCAGGACAATGGCGGCAACCGAGTTGTTTGCACAACCGTGGCGGAGTGAACGCCGGCCCTGACCGGGCATCTGCGAGGCCGTCGTCGGGACGACGAGCGGCGTGGCGTTGTATTCATCTTTATGATATACCTTTGCGCAGCACCTGCAGATGGACACGTCTGTCTGGTCGGACTCTCTGGTGCTATGTTGCTGGAAAGTCACTAATAAATACAAAGGGATGAGAATGCGCTGATGGCCCCGTCCCGCCCTGGATCGACTCAGCGTCGAGTGCATTCAGGTTCGGACCATCCGACTTGTACAGAGCACGCTGGAAATTCGGCTAGACTGAGGCCAGGGCAAAAGGAATTGAACATCTATGGAAAGCGGGTGGTTCAAGGGAGTCATACGTGACAGTTTGCCCGTCCCGGTGATCGAAGCTTCCATCCTCACATTCGGGTTGACCCTACCGTTTCAGATGGATGGCATCGACCCTGATAACGACCTCGGATGGCAAGCCGATCTGGAGTTGGGAAACAACAAGGTATTCTGATGAGTTCGACTGTGCGGCCGCGGGTTTTTATCACGCCAATGGAGATGTTGCTCGGCCTGATGGCTTGTCTGTCAGTCGCATTGACCCTGTTGCCGCAGGACTGGTTAACAAGACGTATCGAATTAAAACCAAAAAATCACCTTTCAATGCTGCACGACGATTCGGTGTCCGGCGGCAACAGCGCAGTGTCCTGGATCAGCCAGGAAGACTTGAACTGGCGTTGCGAACTCGGTTCCTCCTTCCACTCACCCTACTGCAGCATGCAGCTGTGGCTGATTGACGGGCAGGGAAAGGGGCTGGATCTGTCCGATTTCAACAAGCTGACCCTGTGGATGAATTATAGTGGCGACAGCAGTCACGTACGCGTCTATTTGCGAAACCGTCATCCGGCTTATTATCAGACCAGCAACGATGCGACCACCAAATACAATATGGTGCAGCTGCCGACGGCAGGGTTGAACGACGGTGTGCAGGTCGCGCTCTCCGATTTCTATGTGGCGGACTGGTGGCTGGTCGAGAACCGGATTCCCTTGGAAAATTCCCATCCGGAATTCAACGATGTGGTTTATCTGGAAATCCAGTCGGGTTCGCGGGATTTCTCGGGTACACATGAATTTCAGTTGCAGAAGCTGGTTTTCGAAGGTGTCCGGTTTTCTGATGGAGTTTTTTATCGCAGCATTATTATTATCTGGTCGGTGGTTATTTTCCTGATCCTGCTGTTCCGGATTATCCGGTTGAATTTAGAACTGAACCGGAACCGGCAATATCAGGAGGAGCTTGAATCCATCAACGGCCTGTTGAATCTGCAGAACAAGCAGTTCGAAGATCTGGCAAAAACTGATCAGCTGACCGGACTGCTCAATCGCATGGGTATTCGCGATGCCCTGTACAACGGATTAAAAGACTGGAATCTGCGCCGCAAACCGTTTTCTCTGGTGATTATCGACATCGATTATTTCAAGAAAATAAACGATACCTATGGGCATGATGTCGGCGACACAATTTTGCAGGCCGCCGCGGAGCGGTTCAAAAGCAATGTTCGCCAGAGTGATTATCTGGCCCGTTGGGGCGGGGAAGAATTTGTTCTGGTGTGTCCGGATACAACCTTAAGCCAGGCTCAGCACGTGGCCGAAACCTTGCGCAGCCGGCTGGAATCCGAGGAGGTGCATCCGGGTATCCATATCACCGCCAGCTTCGGAGTGGCAACTCTTGCGCAATCGAATCTGGATCCCCTGTTCAAATCCGCGGACGAAGCTTTGTATGATGCCAAATATCAAGGGCGCAACCGCGTAGTCTGCCGTTTCTGATTGCGTTTCCAGCCGGGTCCCTCCGGTCAAGGTCAGCGGCGTCTCGAGCCGTCCGGGTTTTGCATTTTCATTGCCTAAGGCTGGCTGTAAATAGTGCCCGCCGAGCAAGCCGGCGGGCGCCTTTCAGCGACTATTTGCAGTAATTACCCGAGAGTACCGGAACCTCTGGCGTCGCGCTGGCCGAGTAGGTCACAACCTGAACTGTCGTACTCGCGCCCGCTGCAAGACTGCGGTTGAACCGCTTTCCCTCGATCCGCACCGGACTGGCCGACGCGAGCGTACCGTTGTGCACGCTCTTGATGACACTTCCGGATGCGGGTGTCCAGGAAACCTGCCAGTCATCCATGGGTTTGTCTGTCTGATTCGAAATTTTTACGCGCCCGAACTGGTAGCGGTGAAACTGCATCAGCACTTCATATTCACACAATGCACCCGCGGTGACCGGTGCTTCCGGTTCGTCATAAGCCACGGCCAATGCCATGTCCTGGACGTCAACAAATGAGGTGATCGTAATGTGATAGGTGCCGGCTGGCACTGTTTGCAAACTGCATTCTTCCTCATTGTTCAACTCGTAGGATTGACAGTCATACGGCGTGCCACCGGCGGCTGGAACTCCGGTGACATAAAGGTCCGCGTCGCCAATGCCACCGGTCAGGTTGATGCGCAGATTGGTGGTGTCGTGCGGGACCTCCAGCTTGAGGTCAAGGGATTTCGATTTGCGCAGGCTGATACCTTCGGTCAGCGTGTTGTTTTCAATCACATCCGGGTTGTAGGTAACACGCAGATTCGCATCAGTAAAATCCGTAAAGCCATACACTCCGATGAGGTACTGACCGGCGTGTGCCAAGGGGGTCGCACAGGATTCCGTACCTTCGCGTTGGCTGGAGGTGCACTGAATCAAAGTGGGAATCGCGAAAGCGCCGTCATACAAAACCAGATCGGCGTCGCCACTCATACCTTCGAGTTCTACGACCAGATCTGCTCCCGTACCGGGGAGCTCGAAACTGAACAATTGTAACTGATCGGCAGCGCCCTCCAGCTGAGTCAGCTGCAGCGCTTCCGGCAGGGGAGTCGGTAGCAAGGTTTCTTCAGCTTTCGCGACATGGATCCATTCATGATATTCAGCGACGTTCGTATAGACTCCGTAGTAACCCGCATTGGCGCAACCACTGCCCCAACTGGTAACGCCAACCCCGTAGTCGACTCCGTCTTTCTGGAAGGTCAGCGGTCCGCCGCTGTCTCCCTGACAGGTATCTATACCGCCGGATTCATAGCCGGCACACATCATTGTTTCTGTAATGGCAGATGCCCCATATGCCGGCTCGTAGGCATCAATGCATACCTGACGGTCAATCAGAGGCAGCGTGGCCTGCTGCAGCACGGTGGATTGAATGACATCATCACCCATGGAACCCCAGCCCGAGGCTGTCACAGCCGCGCCGGTCGAAAGGTTGGCAGCAAAGAATTCTTTATCAATGACCGGTAACCGTTCCACTTCCGCGGGCGCAGGTTCGGCAAGGCGCACCAGTGCGATATCCCCGTCCATGGACTGTTCACTGAAATCTGGAAAAACCAGGACGTCGATGGCGGGAATGGATACCCCTTCAGTAGAAGCGAGATCGCGCATGCCAACCCGCACCTTGAAACCATTATCGACCGCGCTCGGGTCCATGCAATGTGCGGCAGTCAGCGCCCATTCGTCGTCAATCAGCGCCGCGCCGCAATAGTGGCCGTCGGAATCCTGTACGGATGCCTGATATGTCCGGTCACCCACAGATACCGGAGTACCGCCGATAATGCGTGCGACTCCGGGTTTGACCGATTTTTTCCGGGGACGGCTGGGGGGGTGATGTTTGCCATCGGCGAATTTCCAGCTGCCTTTGGCGGGATTGAAGCCGGGGGCACGTTGTCGGCCGGCTTCATCTGCAATCGGCGGGGTCAGGCGTGCGGGTAACTGCTTTGGTGATGCGGCCGAAGCCGGCGAGTCATCTGTCGTTGAATCGGCAAGTGCAAGTGCGCTGCTTGCCATTGACATGACCAACAGGCCGGTTCGTAAAGGTTGCCACATATGTTTTCCTTGGATGCCTTCTCTGGCATCAGACATTGAATGTAAAAAATCCATAACCGCCCTGGCGAAGAGGGGGGTCGTTCCGGGTTGCTCAGCGCCTGATGGGTGTCGTCGCGCGTCGCGGGAGAAGCTACTACGTTGCCATTGAAAAGAGTAGCAGTATCGCCTGTACCAAAGATTAATCATGCGCAAAATGATGCCATTTTAATATGACAACTGGAAATAAGGCGTCGGCAGCGTCGCAGTAGTTACGCAGCCTTCGTAAATTCCTATTTTATCGGGCAACGCAGTTCTGCACCTTTGCAGGTATGAAGCCGTTCATCCGGGGTGGCACGGTCGGTTCTTTCGTCCCTGAAGCGGCAGTTCCAGAGGAAAGGCTGCAGGGTGAAAGCCGCTCTCTGCGATCGGCTTTGCGCGCGGCGATGGACCCCGAGATATGTGCCGGGAGCGCGGCCAGGTAAAGGGCGGGACCAGTGAGGAAAGTGCTCCCAAGGTAAGTTCCGTATGCCGGATGCAGGAGACGATAGGCATGCTGCAGGTCGCCGGGCCTGCATTCTTCCTGCAGGTAACTCAAAGCCTCGGACGTCGCGATCGATTCGTAATAAAGAGGCGCCCCCGGCAGGTTGTACAAGGCTGCGTGAACACCTTTAAAGCGGCGCCGATTGAAATCCTTGGCATGTCCAGCCTCATGCAAAGAGATGGCGATGTCGTCGGAAAACAGATTGATGGTGTTGGTGTACGGGTTGTAATGGTCACCACCAACGATTCGGCCGGGAACAAAGGTGTATCTGAGCACGTTGAAGATTCCCAGGGTATAACGCCAGGCAAAGCCAACTTCCCGATTGCGGAACAGCCGTGACCATTGACTGCCGGGATGGTAGCTGTTGACCAGCACGAGTACGTCATCCAGACCGTTGCTGCGTAAATATTCGCGGGTGGTCGCGACGGTTTCTTCCGAGATTTCATGGCTGTCGATGTCTCGATCCCACAGAACCAGCTTGGTGAGCAGGCTGCCGGGCCAGATCCAGTCGGACGCATCCAGCAGCCGGTGCGGTCTGCCGTGTATAAATTGCCGTGACGGTTCAAGCGCGGGGGCTTTGTCACTATTGATGTTGGGGTGACCGTAGCGGTAAGGACTGCTGGCACATCCGGTCAGCGTCACAATACAGATTATGACAATGGCGATCCCGGGCACGGCGCGGCAAATTTCCGACAGAAACATTTATTCATATCCAGATGAGTCGAACCCGTGGGTGCGAAAAAATAACAAACCCATTACACTCGGGCAGCGTTAAAGCCGGGCCGGGCCGCTGGGCGATGGCGGCATCGGCACAAAATTATTGACATGTTCAGCACTGGAGACATCTATGGCAAAGGTTACATTGAAGGGAAATCCCATCGAAACCATCGGCGAACTGCCCGCCGTGGGCGCTGCCGCACCTGCATTCAGACTGGTAAAGCAGGATCTTTCCGAAGTGACCCTGGAAGATTACCGGGGGCGCACGGTAATTCTGAATGTTTTTCCGTCGGTGGATACCGGTACTTGCGCCATGTCCGTGCGCTCGTTCAACGAGCGGGCAGGGGGTCTGGATAAAACAGTTGTCCTGTGTGTTTCGATGGACCTGCCCTTTGCACTTGCGCGGTTTTGCGGCGCGGAGAATATCAAAAATGTGGAGACCGTTTCCGGCTTTCGTTCCAGTTTTGGAAAAGACTATGGTCTTGCATTCAAGAATGGTCCACTGACCGGACTGTATTCGCGATGCATCATTATTATTGATGGCAACGGTAAAGTTAAATATACCGAACAGGTTGCCGAAACCGCAGACGAACCCGATTATGATGCGGCTCTGTCGGCGCGTTAGGAAGCGTTGCGTGCACCGGGCCTCTGCGCGGGTGCACGACTATCCATGGAATTCAACGTCTGCTGAATGATCAGTGCATCGTTGAGTGCGCGATGCGGCCGGATACCCAGCGCGCCGCCGGTAAAACGTTTGCAGCGAGACCAGCGGCGCAGTTCGGAATCGGAGATAACTGCTTCGATGGGACTGCAACGGAAACGGCAGGCAATACCAGCGGCGGCAAACAGCTTCACCAGCCAGCGGTGGTCGTGAACCCAGCAGTCGGAAAACAGCGTGCGGCCGTCGCAAATTTCATTCAGTTCCGTGCATACCACTTTTATGGGCCGCCCTTGCATGAGCAGCCCTGACAGCGGAATGCCGTGAATGGATTGGGCCAGCGTATCCCAATATTGCCAGTCCTCGTGAGGCTTGATCAAAGAGTGATAGGTGGAGCCATCGGCGAGTGCCACGCCCACTTCGATCGGGAAGCTGGAAGAAGCCAGGCCGGAGGCTTCGAAGTCAATTACATTTCGTGCGCGGGAAGTATGGGTATCCATGCGATCTGCCAAAAGCGATTTTCCCTTCTGACAGCAGGTAACAGGCCACTTTTTGCGTTTACGGCGTTATTTGCAATGACGGCGCGGCAAAGATTCTTTTGCCGGCAAAATTAGCGGCTGTTCCGTCATGTGGACGCCATTGCGTCTCGCTGCTTCCGCACTACACCGACCGGTCGCCCATAAATCTGTCATCCGTCACGCTTCCAATGCACCAAAAATCTGCGGGATGGCTTTTTATCTGTCACGAGCGAAACGGTGTACGGAGCTTGGGCGCCAGGATTAAATGGCGCCTGGAAAGTCGTTGTTTGTCTGCATGGCTTCTGCATGAAACACGGCGTCTCGCTGAACATCCTGCTGTTCGGTGTCTTCCTCAACCGCTGGCGTGGCGGCGTCCAGTGCGGTCGATTCGCCGGGCTTTTGCGGTGAGGGCATGGAAAGGATATAGGTGCGATCTATCATACTGCTGTCTCCAGATAGCGGGTGTAACACTCTAGGCGCTGCTTTCTGAACCTATCCTGACACACCGGTGAAATCCGACCGGAGGGACAGGTTGTCGCCTACAAATTGATCAGAACGTGAATGCTGTCCAATTGCGAAGATCGTGCCGGTCACAGCGCGGGCGTCGAAAAGTTCGCAAGCAGACGACAGAGGGTGGCCTCGAACGGGGCAGATCAGGATAATCCACCACGCTTGCCCCGGTTGACTGCCGCCGGACTGCTTTCACTCATATAGTTTGCCCAATGATGCGCACCATTCTTACACCTGAGTACCTCTATCGTTTCGGCGGCCTGGCCCGCCTGTACGGAGACGGCGCGTTGCCCCGTCTGGCCAGTGCTCATTTCGCGGTTATCGGGTTGGGAGGGGTAGGGTCGTGGGCCGCAGAGGCTCTGGCTCGCTCCGGCATCGGCCGGATAACGCTGATAGAACTTGACGATGTTTGTACCACCAACAGCAACCGCCAGCTGCACGCCCTGCGGTCTACAGTCGGACAACCGAAGAACCGGGTAATGCTTCATCGGCTGCAAGATATCAACCCCGAAATAAATGTTGTCTGTATCGACGATTTTCTTTCCGCGAAGAATCTGGCGGGGTATATAACCGCCGATCATGATGTGGTAATCGACGCGACAGATGCATCGGCGACCAAAGCGGCCCTTGTCGCCTATTGCAGCGCACTGAAAATTCGCCTGGTCACCGTGGGTTCGTCGGGCGGTAAACGGGATCCACAGAAAATAAAGATCGCCGATCTGGGATTTACCGAAAATGATCCGTTAATTGCCCGTGTGCGGCACCGACTTTACACGCATCACGGTTTCGCAAGGGAGAGGCGCCGTAAATTCAGGGTGGATGCCGTTTTTTCTGCTGAAAGTATGGTCTACCCGAAACCGAACGGCGAAGTGTGTCACAGCAAGCAATACGTGCAGGAAGGAATGAAGCTCGATTGCGCATCTGGTTTTGGTTCATCGGTAATGGTAACGGGTAGTTTCGGATTTGCGGCTGCCGCGCGTGCTATCGAGCGGCACCTGCAGAAGCCTCAGTGAGGGATATTGAATAAACGCAGGGCATTCGCCCTGGTGACAGCGGCAATGTCTGCCACGATGTTGTCGCGAAGCTCGGCCAGCTGACTGCCGATCAGAGGCAACAGATCCGGATTGTTGCGCTGGCCCTGACGACCGCACAGGGGCATGCTGGGCGCGTCCGTCTCCAGCACCACGTAATCCAGTGGCACTTCCCGCAAAGTGTTGCGGGTTTTATGAGCCCGCTCATAGGTAATCATGCCGCCAACCCCGAGACAGAACCCGAGATCGAAATAAGTGCGCGCGATTTCTACACTGCCGCTGAATGCATGGATGACGCCTCCGCTACATGGCTGATATTTTTTCAGTATGCGAATGACCGGATTGTGCGCTTTGACACAATGGACGATCAGTGGCATCTCAAGGTCACATGCAGCTCGAACGTGCCATTCGAACACTTCCTCCTGAAGGTTCATGGGCGTGTCGCGCAGCGCATCGAGGCCGCATTCTCCGATGGCTTTGCACAATGGGTCGGTCGCGCAGGCCTGCATCGCCGTGAGCAGATCCGCCTGGGCAGTTTCCCGTTTTTCTTCGAGATAGCCCGATACCCACCAGGGATGTAAACCTGCGGCAAAAACGAACCCGCTCTCCTTTTCTGCAACGGCTTTGGCACGCGGCCACTGGGCCGGTTCGACGCCAGGAATCATCACGTTCTGGATGCCAGCCGCGCGCATCCGCTCACATACCTGGCGCCGGTCGGGATCGAACTCGTCGAAGTCAAAATGGCAATGACTGTCAAACCATTGCATAGGCATACCATCGCATCAGACAAATCCTCGCAAAGAAAAACCCTGGTTAACGACCAGGGAATCTCTGATCAAGTCCGAATAGCGTCCGGCTTACAGCGCTTTGCGAGGTCAAGGCGGCGCTTCGAAGGCAGGCTGACTGCCTGCGAGCGTCGGTCCGATTGTCGCGCGCAGACGCTGTCCGAACTAATCAGAGGTTCCCTAGGCCGTGTACGAAAAGTGCCTTTGAAGTCCGTCGTCCTCGCGCACGCGGGACCCACGACGAATAGGGAGTATGCACAACCGCGGGACAACCCTGCCAGCAAGCGCATTCGCTGTCGGTCTGATTCCATAAAGCACC
>CAZXLJ010000038.1:0-26585 GCA_964641175.1 uncultured Cellvibrionaceae bacterium | reverse complement strand
TTGATATCTTCCGACCCCATGTACACCACGCACTCCAGCCCCAGCCGAGCCGCTACGGTCGCGGTGGCGACGCCGTGCTGTCCGGCTCCCGTTTCGGCAATCACGCGGGACTTGCCCGAATACTTGGCCAGCAGCGCCTGTCCGATAGTGTTATTAACTTTGTGGGCGCCGGTATGGTTCAGGTCCTCGCGTTTCAAAAACAACTTCGCGCCGCCGATTTTTCTGGACCAGTGCTCCGCGAAATAAAGCGGCGACGGTCGTCCCACATAGTGGGAAAGATCCTTGTCGATCTCGGCCTGGAATGCCGGGTCATTTTTCAGACGGGAATACATGGATTGCAGATCGTCGAGGGCGTGTATCAGGGTTTCTGAAACAAAACGCCCGCCAAACTGACCGAAATGGCCGGTGTCGTCCGGCATATTGGCGAAGTTAATATCTGACGTCACAGATTTCTCTCTCTTTGTAGGATGCTTGAATCGGCTGGCGTTCAGCTTGATAGCGACGCCGCAGCAACAGAGCGGATAAAATCGATCACTTTTTGAGGATCTTTAATTCCTGGAGCGCGCTCCACACCACCGCTGACATCTACCGCCCAGGGCGCGCTGATGGCGATGGCGTGCGTAACATTATCAGGTGCAAGTCCGCCAGCCAGAATGACCGGCCGCGAAGTCTCCTTTGGAACCCGTGTCCAGTCAAAGGTTTCACCCGTGCCACCGGGTATGCCTGGCCGGTAGGCGTCGAGCAGTATGCCGGTTGCGCCGGGGTACTGCGCCATCTCTAAGGAAGGATCCAGATCAGGTTTCATACGCAGGGCTTTAATGTATGGGCGGGAGAACCGGGCGCAGAAAGCGGCATCTTCATCACCGTGGAATTGCAGGGCGCCGAGGGGCACTCGCGCCAGAACCTGATCTACGAAAGACGCCGACGGATTAACAAACAGACCGGTCACGGTGATAAAAGGGCCCACCGCCAACGCAATTGCTCTCGCGGTTTCAAGATCTGACAGGTTGCGCGGACTGGGTTCATAAAACACCAGCCCGATGGCGTCTGCGCCAACGGCCGCCGCCTGTCTGGCTGCTTCCACTGACGTGATTCCGCAGACTTTTACTCTGACCCGTGGCTTCATGAACTTGTCTGGACCCAGCATTTGAAAAGCGTGCAATGGTAGCAGATTATCGGGCGTGCTGTGCTCATACAGTAACGGAGCCATAACATCCGGACAGGAACACGGGGCCCGGAGCAACGCCCGGCAAATCAAATTCTGGCGGGTACCCCACGCCTGTCAGATAGAGTCCGTCAGCCGGAGCGGTTGCGGCGGCCCGGGTTCGATCCCGCCCCGCCAGCACCTCCGCTGCCCAGTATGCAGGCTTCGCTCCGCGCCCCACTTCAAAGAGCACCCCCATGATATTACGGACCATATGGTGCAGAAACGCGTTCGCCCGGACTTCTGTCAACAGAAAACCGTCCCGCATTATCACGTTGAGTTGCTCGAGTCGTCGCACGGGATTTTTCGCCTGACACTGGCTCGCCCTGAATGCGGAAAAGTCATGCTCTCCCAGAAGACACGACGCCGCATCAATCATCTGTTCTATATCCAGAGAATCCCTGCGCCAGGTCACCAGCCCGTCCAGTAATGCCGAAGGAACCCGGGAGATCAACGTGACATAGCGATAGCTTCTGTTCACCGCGGAAAAGCGGGCATGGAAATTCCCCGGGACGGGTCGGCACTCCAGAATCCGGATCGAGCGGGGCAAATAAAGGTTAACCCCTTGAATCCAGGCTTTGTCGGGCCGGACGGCTGCCGTATCAAAGTGTATGACCTGATGACTGGCATGCACGCCGGCATCAGTCCTGCCTGCGCACACCAGCGTTACTTCAGAGTTTGCTACTTTTGACAAAGCCGTCTCAAGAAATGCCTGAACGGTATTGGCTGTTGATGCCTGTTTCTGGAATCCCTGAAAACGGCCGCCGTGGTATTCGACGATGGCAGCTCGTCGCTCTGTTCCCGGGGGCAAATCCATACCCGGTTTCAACTCGCAATTCGGGGTGTATTCAAAAGCTGTCTTTTTTATGGTCACAGAAATAAAAAACCCCGCGTCGGCGGGGCTCCAATCCAAAAGGTTGAAAGATGCGCTTTACGGATACTGCACCACCAATCCGAACCCGCGAACCTGGCGGCTTCTCATCGGTGTCGCATCATCCAAGCCTGGCCATCAAGGTTTCCGCTTCTTTCTTCTGATCGATGTCGCCTTCTTCCAGAATCTCGTCGAGGATGTCCTTGGCGCCGTCGGCGTCGCCCATGTCTATATAGGCTCTGGCCAGATCAAGTTTGGTTGCCGTCTCGTCGCTGTCGGAGAGAAAACCAAGATTAGTATCGTCGTCCTCGTCAGGATCGAATTCCGGTAGCTGGAAATCATCAGCTTCGGATCTCGATGCGACAGGTTCTTCACGGGTGTCACGCGGCAAAGATTCGTCCGCGTCCGTAAGATAAGCGCCTTCAAGATCCGCTTCGTCTTCCGCCAAAATGTCATCATCAAGTTCGAGCTCGGCAAAATCCTCCGCTGAAGTGCTGAGCGGTTCCATTGCGTCCTGGTTGGCCGGATCATCCAGATCGGAGAAGTCGCCGTCAAAACTGCCCGCGAGATCATCGAGGTCCTGATCCAGATCATCGAGATTGAAATCGTCGGGCAACTCAGCATCCAGTTCAGCGCGCTCGAGTTCGTCAGTGTCCTCATCCGAGAAATCAGTTTCTTCCAGACCGAGCGAAAATGGTGTTGTCGAATCTGCTTCGAAGGCATGCTCATCGTCGAGAACCAGGCCTTCCGAACCGCTTTCCGCACTGACCTTATCCGCCAGTGTTCCGCGATCTTCACCGAAGGTGTCGGCGAAATCTTCACCCAGATCGAACTCGACGGAATCCGGATTGAATTCACTGTTGGAACCCAGAGATTCAGCTTCTTCCAGCCCGCCTGCCGATACCGGCTCGTCATCGAGATCAAGATCAAACGTCGTATCGTCAGCATTGTTGTCTTCGTTGAGCGCTGCACGGTCTTCCTCTTCCTGCGTCCGGCGGAAGCCAAATACGGTTTTGTCCTCGTCCTCGTCCTCGTCGAAATCAAGCTCCAGGATCTCGCTGTAATCGGTTTTATCGTCGGTTTCCGGCAGCCCCAGATCAAACGAATCCTCAAAATCGGATTCGCCATCGGAGCGCATTGCTTCTTCGTCGTCTGCAATCGCGTGTGCAGCAGCCACACCACCTGCAATGACGGCACCGCCGGCGATTGCCTTCCTGAATTCGGATATGTCGTGGCTGCTGTCATCGAACGGGCCAATTCCGACAATAGACTCTCGGAGCGACTCCGCCCTTTCCAGCGCTTCGCGGCTACCCGCTACGCGTAACTTCGCATACTCCTGATCGAATTTCTCGCCATCCTGCTGAGCGGTGTAGACTTCGAGGAGTTTCAGGCGCACAGAACTGTTTTCCGGCTCCCGAAACAAGGCTTTCCGTAACTTTTCTTCGGCCTGCTCGAACTGCCCATAAGCAATGTGGATATCGCATTCCGCCACAACATCTTCAGTTTCCGCATCAAGACCGGGTTCGAGGTCCTGCTCGATGTATTCTTCCTCGCGCGCTTCACTGTTTTCTTGAGCCTTGAAGGGCGCAATGACCGTTTTATCGTCTTCCCGAACATCTGCAATTTCCGTCTCGGTCGGGTTCCTTCGGGTAAAATCAGTGGCCAGTTCTTCCAGATCCTCGTCGTCATCAAAACCGTCGCTTTGATGGCGCATATAGAAAAGTGCCCCAATGCCGACAGCAATCACTGCCAGTCCCAGCACGATGTACAAAAGATTGTCCATCAACAAATCAACCAGCGAGCGTTCTGCGGGAGCTGGTGCAACGGGTGCTTTGGGCGCCGGCGCCTGTTCCGCGGATGGCTGTACAGGCTCACTGGTCATTGCGGCTTGTTCGGGGTCACTGGCCACATCATCGACGGGAGGAGTAGTCTCCGTCGCCTGACTGGCATCAGCGCCCGCCTGGCTGCCTTCATTCAACTGCCGTGCAGCCAACTCCAGTTCTCGCAATTCTTCATTGCTCACTGCCAGCAGCTTTTCAATCGTGTCGATCTGGTCGTCCATCGCGGTGCGACGAGACCGGAGTTCTGAGCGCTCGCGGCGAGCTGCATCAAATTGTTCCTGCGCCACCGCAAGTTCTGTCTCCAGTGCTGCGGAAGTCGCCTCTTCCGAGGTTCCCGCACCTTGCGGTGCTTCGCTTTCCGTCGTCGGCGGTGCAACCAGTTTGACCCGGCCTTCCGGCTCGGGCTCAACGGCAGGTGTAACCGGCTCGGTTTTGCTGCCCTGCAACTGCGCGCGGCCCGCTGCAGGTGCGCGTTGCTCGGTCCAGGTACGATTCTGCTCGGCAACCATGCGCACAGCGTCACCGCTGGTCAGCGACTGGATATCTTCTTTGTCGGGAATACGCAGCACCACACCTCGTTTCAGCAGGTTGATGTTGTCGTTGATGAATGCCTGGGGGTTTGCCCGCTGGATGGCAAGCATGGTCTGCTGAACCGACACGGATGTATCCGGGCGTGAACGTGAGGCAATGGCCCAGAGACTTTCATTGGGCGCAACCGGACCGTATTCTTCAGCAGCATCTGCCCCCGGAAGAGCCGGTTCCCGGCCTTCTGAACTGGCGACATCCGTCGCGGGCGCAACGGCCTCCGGCACCGGTGCGGGAGCCTCGGGAGTCTGGCGCGTTACCGGTCGGGTCGGAGTCTCGGCAGTTGGTGGAGCACTGCGCGCCGGGGCAGCGCCCTGCTCACCAGAGAAAACGGGGAGGTCTATGAGTAGGGTGTATTCACGTAACAGTCTGCCGCTTGGCCATTGCGCCTGGACAATAAAATCCAGGAATGGCTCGCGTATTGGCTTTAGCGACCGCACTTTCACCACGGCCCCATCTGCGGTGTTCAAATCGACCGAAAAGGACAGGTCGGTCAGGTAATGAGGGCGATCAATCCCCAAACGATCAAATTCTTCTTTGGAGGCCAGCCCGATAATGATTTCTTTCTCGGTGAGATCCCGTACCTGGAGCAACTTTATTTCAGCGTCCAGCGGCTGATTGAGGGCGGAGTTCAGTTTGATCTCACCAAGCCCGAGCGCCGAGGCATATGCAGCGGACAAAGCTGTCAACACGCTGACCAAGTACGCTTGAATACGGAGCCCCATAGATATTTCCTTGATTTTATTCGGTTGATCACACTGCCGCGACAGAGACCGAAAGGCATCACACACGCCTGCTCCTTCAGCTGGCGTACGTAAACGCGGTTTGACATTTCGATCTAAGTATTCATTACAAGTAGGCTTTTTTCAACTTAGCGCTCTTTCTTTATAGCCGACCGCAACGACAATGCTGATATTTCTCAAATTTATCGGCAGCAGGATTACCGCGAAATTCGAATGATCGGCTGCTCTAGAGCGGATATCCGGCATGCGGATTCCGCTCAAGAACAAAGTTATTCAGACACCTTGCAGGATTTTGAGCATGCGTCGCAGTGGCTCTGCCGCTCCCCACAACAATTGATCGCCGACGGTGAAGGCTGACAGATACTGCGGACCGAAATTCATCTTGCGCAGTCTTCCCACCGGAACATTCAAAGTTCCGGTGACACGTGTTGGCGTCAGCTCGTGCATGCTGGCTTCGCGTTCGTTGGGAACGACAGATACCCAGTCGTTAGCGCTTGCGATAATCCTTTCAATTTCCGGCAGCGCGACGTCCGTTGTCAGTTTCACCGTCAGTGCCTGACTGTGACAACGCATGGCGCCAATTCGTACACAGATTCCGTCGATGGCCACCGGCGTTTGCAATCCCAGAATCTTGTTGGCTTCCGCCTGACCTTTCCACTCCTCCCTGCTTTGACCATTGTCCAGCTGGCGGTCTATATAAGGCAGCAAGCTGCCGGCGAGAGGCGCGCCAAATTGCTCCACGGGAAGATCCTGGCGCATGGTCTGAATGACCTGGCGATCGATATCCAGAATCGCGCTGGAGGGATTGGCCAGTTTGTCAGCGCATGCTGCGTGGATAGTGCCCATCTGCTGGATCAGCTCACGCATGTTCTGGGCGCCGGCGCCGCTTGCGGCCTGATAGGTCATGGCACTCACCCACTCCACCAGACCCTCGCGGAACAATCCGCCCAGGGCCATCAGCATAAGGCTGACGGTGCAATTTCCGCCGATGAAATCCTTGACACCGGATTTCAATCCTTCCCGGATAACCTGGTCGTTAACCGGATCAAGGATGATCAAGGCGTTGGGGGCCATCCGCAAAGTGGATGCAGCATCAATCCAGTAGCCCTGCCAGCCCCGGTTTCGCAGTTGCTCGTGAACTTCCTTGGTGTAGTCGCCTCCCTGGCAGGAGATTACCGCATCAAGAGCGGACAGAGCGGACAGATCATAAGCGTCCTGCAACTCCGGGGTTGCCTTGCCCACATCCGGGGCACGACCACCGGCATTGGACGTGGAAAAGAACACCGGATCGATTTTCGCAAAATCATTCTCCTCCCGCATGCGCTCCATCAGGACCGAGCCCACCATGCCGCGCCAGCCGACAAATCCTACCTTCATATCTTCACCTCTATTTGTCATCTTAATCTTCCAGCGCCGCCACAACTGCTTCGCCCATTGCCGACGTACCGATTTTTTGCATGCCGTCGGACCAGATATCCGCAGTACGCAGCCCTTGATCCAGCACCCTTCCCACTGCCCGCTCGATGGCATCTGCAGCGGTGGCCTGATCCAGGGAGTACCTCAGCATCATGGCCGCGGACAAGATTGTAGCCAGTGGATTTGCAACCCCCTGTCCCGCTATATCCGGCGCCGAGCCGTGTACCGGTTCGTACAGCCCGCGACGATCCTGATTGATCGATGCTGACGGCAGCATGCCGATGGAACCGGTCAGCATCGCCGCGCAGTCGGAGAGGATATCACCGAACATGTTGCCGGTCACAATCACATCGAACTGTTTGGGTGCCCTCACCAGCTGCATGGCGGCGTTGTCCACGTACATGTGCGACAGCTCTACATCGGGATATTCCTTTGCAACGCGCTGCATCACTTCGCGCCAGAGCACCGTCGCCTCCAGCACATTTGCCTTGTCCACCGAACACACCCGGCGCTGACGCTTGCGCGCCATATCGAACGCGGTACGCCCGATTCGCTCGATCTCGTGTTCCGCATAGATATAGGTGTTGTAACCTTGCCGCTCGCCATTGGGCAGGACGCGGATACCTCGGGGTTGGCCAAAATAGATACCACCGGTCAGCTCACGCACGATCAGGATATCCAGTCCCGCCACCACTTCGGGTTTCAGGGTCGATGCCTCCGCCAGCTGTGGATAAAGGATTGCCGGCCGCAGATTGGCGTAAAGCCCCAGCTCGTAACGGATCTTGAGAAGGCCTTTTTCCGGTCGCAGCGCCGCGTCCAGCGCGTCCCATTTTGGACCTCCCACCGAGCCCATCAGGATGGCATCGACCGCCCCCGCCTTTTCCAGGGTACTGTCATCCAGCGGGACGCCATATTTATCGATAGCGCTGCCGCCAATCATATCCTCTTCAAAAGACAGCCCCAGGCCATAGAGAGAATCGGCCTTCTCCAGTACCCTCAACGCTTCCCGGGTGATTTCGGGGCCGATGCCGTCACCTGGCAGAACCAAAATTCGTTTCGTCATGTAATATTCCGTTGATTAACAGATTGATGCGGCGACAGAACGCCGACCCGAAATTCGCCAGGTCTGACCCGGTAACCGTTTAACCGTTTAACCGTTTAACCGTTTAACCGTTTAACCGGCGGCACCTTGATCAAAAATCCAGGGAGTCACTACGCGCCGCGCCGCTTCGTACTGCATGATGCTCTCAGCGTCCTGCAGGGTCAGGCCGATATCGTCCAGTCCATTGAGCAGGCAGTGCTTGCGAAAACCGTCAACTTCAAAAAAATGCTGGTAGCCGTCTGGCCGGGTCACTGTCTGGCTTTGCAGATCCACAACCAGCTGATATCCCTCTTGCTGGTACATTTCTTCAAACATGATGTCCACATCCTCCAGCGGAAGCACTATGGGTAACATCCCGTTTTTAAAGCAGTTGTTGTAAAAGATATCCGCGAAACTGGGCGCAATTATGCATCGAAAGCCGTATTCTTCCAGCGCCCAGGGCGCATGTTCTCGACTCGATCCGCACCCGAAGTTGATCCGGGCCAGCAAAATACTGGCGCCGGCATAGCGCGCCTGGTTCAAGGGAAAGTCGGGATTTAACGGGCGTCCCTCATTAGGTTTACCCGGCTCACCCTTGTCGAGATATCGCAACTCGTCAAAGAGATTGGGACCGAATCCCGTCCGTGCGATGGATTTGAGAAACTGTTTGGGGATGATTAAATCCGTATCCACATTGGCGCGGTCCATTGGGGCAGCCACACCACGCAATTCAGTAAATGCTTTCATCGATCCTGCCTCACTTCAATTCACCGGGTGCAATAAAATGACCTGCGATTGCCGCGCCAGCCGCCATAGCCGGACTGACCAGATGCGTACGTCCCCCATACCCCTGCCTGCCCTCGAAATTACGATTAGAAGTAGAAGCGCAGCGTTCGCCGGGTTCGAGCCGGTCGGCGTTCATCGCGAGGCACATTGAACAGCCGGGCTCGCGCCATTCAAAACCCGCCGCCAGGAATATCTCGTGCAAACCTTCCGCTTCGGCCTGGACCTTGACTGCGCCCGATCCCGGTACAACCATTGCCAGGGACACGGTGTCAGCCTTTTTGCGACCCCGGACCACGGCGGCCGCCTCACGGATATCCTCGATTCTCGAGTTGGTGCAGGAGCCAATAAACACTTTGTCGATATGGATGTCCCGCACCGCCTGGTTGGCTTGCAGGCCCATGTAATCCAGAGCCCTTTCGATTCCCTGCCGCTGAACCGGGTCCGCCGCCTGCGCCGGATCCGGTATCCGGCCGCCAATGGGCAGTACCATTTCCGGCGATGTCCCCCAAGTCACCTGCGGCTCGATACTGCTGCCATCCAATACCACCACCCGGTCGAACACCGCGTCCGCGTCACTGACAAATTCACGCCACAAGGTCTCCGCCTGAAGCCACTGATCACCCTTCGGTGCAAACGGCCTTCCCTTGACGTAGTCGAGAGTGATGTCATCGACGGCAACCATTCCCGCGCGTGCACCGGCCTCAATCGCCATGTTACACATGGTCAGGCGGCCTTCCATGGACATGTTCCGTACTACTTCACCGCCGAATTCCAGCGCATACCCGGTCCCTCCGGCCGTGCCTATTTTGCCGATGACCGCCAGTACGACGTCCTTGGCGGTCACCCCGCTGCGCAGACTGCCGTCGATCCGGACCAGCATATTCTTCATCTTTTTGGTGACCAGGCACTGGGTCGCCAGCACGTGCTCCACTTCACTGGTGCCAATACCGAAGGCGAGCGCACCCAATGCGCCATTGGTTGACGTATGAGAGTCGCCACAGACGATCGTCATCCCCGGCAGGCAGGCACCGGTTTCCGGGCCGACTACATGAACGATGCCCTGCCGGACGTCATTGATCTTGAATTCAGTGATTCCCCACTCGTCGCAGTTATCATCCAGAGTTTTGACCTGGATCCGGGAGATCGGGTCGGCGATTCCGGCCACGCCAGATGCCCTTTCCCTCGTCGTGGTCGGGACATTGTGATCCGGCGTCGCCAGAATGCTGTTGGTCCGCCACAATTTTCGCCCGGCGAGGCGCAGGCCTTCGAAAGCCTGAGGGGATGTCACTTCATGCACAATGTGCCGGTCAATGTAAATCAATGACGAACCGTCATCGCGGTTCTTGACCACATGGGCTTCCCATAACTTGTCGTATAACGTCTTGCCGGGCATCGTTGACCTCCTGCTGAAATCTTGCGACATTCTAGAATCTCTTTCAGAATAACTCTAATTCATTGTTATCATACAACGCATTCCAACGAGGAATACCAATGGACGTGGACGGCTTGAAGGCTTTCCTTTTTGTTGCCCGCAGCGGCTCTTTTTCAGTGGCCGCTAACCAGCTCCACCTGACGCAGCCCGCGATCAGCAAACGAATTGCCGTTCTCGAAGCCGAGCTGGGCACTCCCCTTTTTGACCGCATCAGCCGCCGCGTGCATCTGACGATAGCCGGTCAGTCCCTCCTTCCATGGGCAGAATCCATTCTCGCGGAGATCACTGCTGCCAAAAAAGCCATCAATGATCTGTCCGGTGAGGTTCGCGGAGAACTGCGGATTGCGACCAGTCACCACATCGGTCTGCATAAGCTGCCTCCGATCCTGCGGCGCTTTTCCCAGCGCTTTGCCAATGTCAACCTCCAGATAGAATTCCTCGACTCCGAGATCGCCCATACCCGGGTCCTCGAAGGTCACTGCGAACTGGCGGTCGTCACCTTGGCACCGGTGCCCACGGACAATCTCCTGACCGAGCCGCTGTGGCAGGATCCTTTGGTATTCGTCACCCATCACCAGGAGCCAGGGCCCGCCCCCACGGACCTGAGACAATTAAGCCAGGTGGCCGCTATCCTGCCCGATCTGGCGACTTTCACGGGACGCCTCGTAAAGGCACTTTTCAATCAGCATGGCCTGACAATTTCCGTGAACATGAGTACGAACTATCTGGAGACCATCAAAATGATGGTCTCTGTTGGTCTTGGCTGGAGCGTTTTGCCCAGATCCATGCTGGATGAACATCTGTGCGAAATACCGGTGCCCCAGGTAACCCTCAATCGTACTCTCGGCCTGGTGCTCCATAGCAGGCGCCATCGAAGCCGCGCCGCCGCCGCATTGATCGGACTGTTGCGCGAAGCCTCCGCGGAGCAGGCGATAAATCCATGATCAAACCCAGTCGTAAAAACCGTCGCAAAAAGGCATATGGTTCCAATATTCTGCCAAGTGCTTGAGCTAGAATGTCATAGTCTTTCCCCGCATATCGAGCAAACAACCCATGAAAACGATTCTACTGGCTGGCGTGATTTCGGCCGCGTTTACCTCCACGAGTTACGCGGACACCATTTTGGGAGTTGCCGGTGGAATCGGGCGCTGGCAGTCCGAATTAAGTGGCGACGTAGGAGACCGGGGTTCACCCATAACTTCAATGGAGAATCTTGGCTTTAAGAAAGAACCGAGCAATTATTATTGGGCCAGCCTCGAACATCCCATACCCCTCATTCCCAATATCCGTCTCGAATATGCATCCATTGAAGCGGATGCCATCAGCGACAATACCCAGGAGTTCAGGATCGGGGGTATTACCGTCACTGCCAACATCCGGTTACTGACCCAGCTGGAGCTGTCTTATTACGACGCTACGCTGTATTACGAACTGCTGGACAACTGGCTCAAGCTGGACTGGGGCCTGACGATCCGGAAATTCGACGGCTCCGTGTATGTAGAAAGCGAGTTCGGGCGAGCCATTGGCAGCCTTGATGACACGATTCCCATGGGATATCTGAACACCGGCCTGCAGATACCAGGCACCAACCTGTCCTTTGATGCCAGACTGCAGGCGGTCAGCTATGAGGGAGAAAAAATGGTGGATTACGCTGTATCGGCCGGCTATTACCTGGATGTCCTGCCGATGCTGGACGTGGGCATCAATGTGGGCTTTCGCTCTCTGGCCATAGACGCCAAGGAATTTGGCACTCTCTACGCAGACATCACGGCCGACGGTCCTTTTGCAGAGATTTACGTTCACTTTTAGGTTGCAGCGCCCTGGTCCGCTCTGCATTCTGCCGATTACTGCTTTGCTTCAGGCTGCGCCGTAGCGCCGGCGCTTCGCGGATTTTGCTCGCCGGCGTTATCCGGCGCTTGCGCAGTCGATGGCAATAAAGCATTGGCCGCCTGGCGATTGGTCGATAACGCCTGCTCCGCGTCCTTCCCTTTCACCCAATAATAAGTCGCCTTGTGCCACCGCGCCGATGCCTGTTCCCGATAAAAGTTAACGTATTTCGGATCGTTCTGGCCCAGCTCCTCTTCCTCTGCCAGCTTTTCTGCGATCGCCGCGGCTTTCTGCCAGGCAAGCGCCGCATCCTTGTCCGCGCCGGAATGGGCCCATAAATAGGCGACCTGCTCGTACAGGGCAGCCGCGCTGCGACTTAGCTGGCCACGCAAATGCCTTCTGATCTCCACATCCCCGGCACCACCCACAGTCCCCGCCACCTCACCAGTATCCCGCTGGGTCAGGATGTTATCGGCCAGCGCCGCTGAGCTTTCCGCGTAGCCCTTGAAATACTTGCGGACGTCGGCGGATTTATTCAGACGCGCGATGCTGTCCTGCACTGATAGTTGCAGCTGGAAAAGCTTTTCAACGTTGCGATCCAGGATTTTGCTGATCTTCAGTGCTTCCACGAGCGAGTCGTCCACCGCCCGACCCTTCAGATTGGCGAGATCTTCTGCAAGCGACCAGTATTGCGTGGTAATCAGTTTATCTACGACATCCGCCGGTTGCTGTGCCGTGAGCGGTTCAACCGCTTGAGATCGGGGCTTGACGGACAATGGAGTGGGAAACGCATCCGGACCCTGCATCCGGCAATAATTTTGCGGGACACCTTGGTTTTTCACACATTCAGCGACGATTATCTGCTCACCTTTAAAGCACAGCTCCCGCCAGCTCTCCCCGGTTATGGCATCACAGTCGCAGTCGATCGCTGGACAGCTTCTTATCTCGGCGCTCACCTGACAGGCCAGCACCTGCAGCAGCATGCTGAGTACAACCAGCGTTCTACTCATATGTTCCACTCGACGAATAACTATCTTTTCTCGGTCAAACCCATCCCGTTGCATATGCTGTGCATGGGGCCACTACGGCCCCACTGCCGCTGGGCCCTGACCAGGGCGGTGCCAAAGGTTGATTGGCGTATATTTCTACGCCAGGCGGCCCAATTGATGCCACATGCCCAATTCGATGTCAAGTAAGCACCGACGATAGTGGTATCTGCTCAGACACTCAGTGAGTGCTGCTTCGCAACCCTGACGCCCAGAGCCATTACCACCACTGCGATCATCACCAGAGCACAGGAAAAGCCAAAGGCGCTGCGCATGGAAACCGACCAGAGCACGCCGCAGACATAAATTCCGAGCGCGCCTCCCGCACCAAAACACAGCGCGCTATACAGTGCCTGGCCAAAACCACGCTGATGACCGGGAAACAGACGGCGAATCATTTCGATGGCGACTGCATGAGCCAGGGCGAAAGTCAGCGCGTGGAGCAACTGGGCGAACAGAAGTATCGCGATTTGCTCCGGATACCACCCGATCAACCACCAGCGTACTGCCGCCGCTACCACACTGGCACACAGACACGCCCACAACGACAGCCGTGCCAGCACCCACGGCATCCGGAGAAACAACAGGATCTCGGCCACAACACCCAGAGACCAGAGCACGCCGATAAGCCCGGTCGAATATCCGTAGCGGGAAAGATAAAGGCTATAGAAGCCGTAATAGACACCATGGCTGGCATGGAGTAAAAACGCAGAGGACAGAAAAACGGCGAGCATCAGTCTGCGCCCGGAGGCAGCTTCGGCGATTTGCGAGGGCTGCAGACCGGCCTTGTGGGGCTCGCTAATGCCCAACGTGGAAAGCAGGATAAAAAGCAGGAAGACGAACAGGAATACCGGCAGAGCGCCCATTCCATATACCCCGAAATACCAGCCCAGGCCGGTTGAAGCGGCGATAAAACCTATCGATCCCCAGACCCTTATCTGACTGTACTTCTGTGTATTTTTCCCCAGCGAGTCCAGTGTGATGACTTCAAACTGTGGGAGGATGGCATTCCAGAAAAACGTAAAGAGCGCGGTAAACAACAAAACCGGCCAGTATCGTGCTGAGCCCAACAGACCGATCACGCCCAACACGGCTCCAGCCGCACCCAGCCGCATCACCAGCACATACCGTCCCGAGTGATCTGCCCACCAGCCCCACAGGTTCGGTGCGATCATCTTGGTCAGCATGGGCAGCGCCAGCACCACCCCCATCTGCTGAGTCGTGAATCCCAGGTGGTCCAGATACAGGCCCCAATAAGGAGAAATGATGCCAACAACTGCGAAATAAATCAGATACAGGCTGGACAGACGCCAATAAAGGACGCCTGGCACAAATCAGCTGCGGGTACTTGAAGGAATTACGGGAGTAGCCAGGGCTACATCGCTGTTCTGTCCGCGGTGTCTCAGCGCATGGTCCAGTAAAACCAGAGCTACCATGGCCTCGGCAATGGGCGTAGCACGGATGCCGACACACGGATCGTGGCGGCCCGTGGTTACCACTTCGACCGGATTGCCCTGGACATCTACGCTGCGCCCGGGAATGCGAATACTGGAGGTCGGCTTGAGGGCGATATGTGCGATCAGATCCTGTCCACTGGAGATCCCGCCCAGTACGCCACCGGCATTATTGGATAGAAACCCCTCAGGGGTCATTTCGTCGCGATGCTCTGAACCCTTCTGCGCCACCGATGCAAAACCGGCTCCGATCTCCACCCCTTTCACCGCATTGATACTCATCAGCGCATGAGCAAGATCCGCGTCGAGCCGGTCAAAAACCGGTTCGCCCAGGCCCGGCACCATGTTCCGGGCAACAACGGTAATCTTTGCACCTACCGAATCGCCTTCTTTCTGCAAGGCTTTCATATAGGCCTCCATGGCCGGCACTTTCGAAGCGTCGGGACAGAAAAACGGGTTCCGGGAGATTTCATTCCAGTCCACCGAGTCTATGGCGATGGGTCCCAGTTGGGAAAGATACCCGGTTATTTCGATGCCCCATATCGCTGTCAACGCCTTTTTGGCCACCGCCCCAGCGGCCACGCGCATCGCCGTTTCGCGGGCCGACGAACGGCCCCCACCGCGATGGTCGCGAATACCGTACTTCTGCATGTAGGTGTAGTCGGCATGGGCTGGCCGGAACTGGTCTTTGATTTTCGAGTAATCCTTGGAGCGCTGATCGGTATTTTCGATCACCATGCCAATGGGTGTACCGGTGGTCTTGCCTTCAAAGATACCGGAAAGTATCCGGACCTGATCATCCTCACGCCGCTGGGTCGTAAAGCGCGACTGCCCGGGCTTGCGACGGTCGAGATCACGCTGCACCCACTCTTCGTCCAGCTCGATTCCCGGAGGGCAGCCGTCGACGATGCAACCAAGCGCCAGCCCGTGGCTTTCGCCAAAGGTTGTCACCGTAAAAAGTTTTCCAAAAGTATTACCGGCCATGTCTGTCTGTCACTTAGGAACAGGCCGCAATGGCCTGTATCAGATTGAAAGGATCACGCACTGCGTAATGCGTTGCGATGCTCGTGCAATTGCTCGGCGGTCAACATAAATACGCCGTCCCCGCCATGCTGCAAATCGATCCAGGTAAACGGGACAGTCGGAAAAGCTGTATGCAGTGCTTCCGCGCTGTTACCGACTTCAACCAGCAAAACGCCACCCGGATTCAGATGGTCCGCCGCTTCGCGCAAAAGGCGGCGGGTGAAATCCAGGCCATCGCTCCCGGATTCCAGTGCCAGGCGCGGCTCCCAGTGAAATTCCGGCGGGAGGGTCGACATGTCGGGCTCGTCCACATACGGAGGATTGGACACTATCAAGTCATACCTGTCAGGCAGATGCTCGAACAGATCCGACTGCACTGTACGCACCCGATCGCCAAGTTCGTGCCGGGCTACATTAGTCTGAGCCACGGCTAATGCGTCTTCCGACAGGTCGCTCAGATCTACAACCGCCTCCGGAAAAGCATAGGCACAGGCGATACCTATGCAACCACTGCCGGTACACAGATCCAGAATCGAATCAGGACTCTGTAAAAGCCAGGGCGCGAATTCTGCCTGAATCAGCTCCGCAATGGGGGACCGCGGTATCAGCACCCGGCGGTCCACTGCGAACTTCAAGCCGGCAAACCAGGCTTCTCCAGTCAAATAAGGTAAAGGAACGCGCTCGCTGATGCGCCGTTCACACGCCCGCAACAATTCTGCTTTTTCCGTCCGTGTCAGCCGGGCCGGGAGCACTTGCTCAAGTCTTTGCCACGGCAGGGCTATTGTGGCTGCCACCAGCTGGATGGCTTCGTCCCAGGCATTATCGGTACCGTGGCCAAAATGCAGACCGGCGCGCTCGAACCGACTGGAGGTCCAGCGTATCCAGTCCAGTACTGTTTTCAGTTCTTTGCAGACCGTATCTTCAGATCCCATGATTTGCCCTCACCAAATGCGGGGCATTCTAGAGTGCATCGGTCCCGGGTTCAATTCACGGCATTGATTGCTTGCCGGCTGGAGCGCCAGGAGCGGGCGTGGCGGGATCAGGCGCCCGCTGCAAAACTTTCGCTTTATCTGGGCATTCGAATCGCTTAGGGTAACGGCCTTTTCAGTCCGGATTTGCGAGAAATTGTGGTTATGAAAGAACACTTCGAAAAAATCATCGAGGGAATTGGTGAAGACCTGAACCGTCCGGGGCTGGTTGATACGCCCGCACGGGCTGCCGCAGCGTTTGAATTTCTCACCAGCGGCTACCGCCAGACACTTGATGAAGTCGTCAATGGCGCTCTGTTTCCATGCGAAGCGAACGACATGATCATCGTAAAGGACATCGAGCTGTATTCCATGTGCGAGCATCACATGCTGCCTTTTATCGGCAAAGCCCACGTGGGCTACATCCCTCGGGATAAGGTGCTGGGGCTGTCCAAAATTGCCCGCATTGTCAACATGTACGCGCGCCGCCTGCAGATCCAGGAGCAGCTGACTCATGAAATCGCCACTGCCGTTGCCGATATTACCGGCGCGGCCGGCGTTGCTGTCATCATTGAAGCGAAACATCTGTGCATGATGATGCGGGGTGTAGAGAAACAAAACTCGCTGATGAAAACGTCCGCCATGCTCGGCGCGTTCCGCAACAATGCCGCTACTCGAACCGAATTTCTGGCATTGATCTCAAAGTCATAGCACTCAGTTTCCAGCGATCAGCTCCACCCGGGCCTGCGTCGGTAACCCCGCCGGCGCCAGACTGCCAACGCCGTGGACGCTGATCGTATCGGTTGCGACTCCCGCCTCCCGCAGTGACTGCAACACAAACGCTGCATACAGCCGCGATTTTTCCTGCTCGGCTTTAAGTTCCCCGCCATCGTAGGCGTGACCGACCAGCCTCATGCGTTTGCCCTGGTTGCGTGCGAAGTACGCGCGCAGAACAGCAACGCTGCGATCTGATATCCGGGGAGCTCCATCCGGGTCGAGAGAAAAGTCGGGGACGCGGTAATGCCCGGTGCTCGCCAACGCCTGCTCCACCGCTTCAGGCTGCAATGTCGCGCTCGCGTCGGCGCCGAGCGTAATCTGGTCCCACTGGAGGTAGGTCCGCTTGTTACCGCGCTGCACCAGATACAGCACCACATAGCCCCTGCGTTCCGGGTTGCCCGTTTCCCAGACCGAATAATTCTGGAAAGAATCCAGACCGAAAAGCTGCTTTACGTTGAGGAATTCATTGGCCCAGCCACTGCTGCTGCCGCAGTCCAGCCCGTCGCAATTGAAGACCAGACGATATGCCGTGGATGACTTGTAAAAGTCCAGCAGCTGGCGCTCGACCTGTCTGAACCCCGGCGCAGGCTTCAGTTCATAGGTTGCGCGCTTTATGGATCCGGTCACCAGCTGCAGCTTTTCCGCCCGCCACTGTCCGTTGATTTTCTTGATCGAACTGGTGACCAGCTGGTAATCACCCGCGGCAATCTCCGTTTCGTAGATCAGGCGCGCACCGTCCAGCATATCCGGGGGTGCGACCCGGCTCTGAACACGGGCCGGGGACGCGACAAGCAGAAATGCAAGAAACAACCAGCTTGAAAAACGGGCGGAGTATTTATTCACGATTGATTATTCCCACTGGAATGCAGATGCAGGTTTATGATTTCCGCGACCGCCGGATGCTGCTCGCTCATGTGAAGATGGTGGGAACCGGGCATTTCGATCCGCTGCACAAACGCGAGGGATTCGATCCGGCGTAAACCGGCGGCATCCTGAATCAAAAGACCGCTGCTAGCCTGTATGAAGCAAGTCCGCGCCCGGATGCGCGTGATAAATGCGTCGACCTGTTCTTGCGAATAGCGGATTTCGGCGGGTGCCATGTGGCCGTAATCGTAATGCCAGAAATAGCCCCGATCATCCTGTCGTACACCGTACTGCGCCAGCACCCGGGCATCAATCGGGTTGACAGGGACTATCCCACGGGTTCTCGCGTTAACCGCATCATCAAACGAAGCGTAGTAATGCCGTGGACGCTCCCGCACCACGTGCAGGGACTCAATCGATTGCTGCAGGATTTCCGGTGCCGCCGTGGCCGGAGCTACTTTGGGGAAAAATCCCTCGATCAGAATCGCGTGCCTTATTTTTTGCGGAAATGTTCCGGCCGCCAGCAAGGCCGCCGCGGCGCCCCGGGAATGACCAACAAGACTGAAATCGGACCACCCCAGTTGCCGCGCCACCTCGAACAGATCCGCGACGTCCTGCAAGAGACTGTAAGCCCCGAAGTGCGGTCGGGCGTCGCTGAGCCCTTGCCCGGCTGCATCGATGCACACCAGATCAAGCCCCGGCAGCAACGGTGCCAGGTAATCAAACGAAGCACAATTATCCAGCCAGCCGTGCAGTGCCAGCACGGGCAAGCCGCCAGGATCTCCCCAACGCTTGCCTGTAATCCGCAATTGTCCGCAACGAAATTCTACGGCCCGGCCGCTCCTCAGGGGTGATGAATCCAAAGCAATACTCCAAGTCCTTTAGCGACCACGGTGCCGGTATCGATGGCGGCCATGCTACCTGTGCTCAACCGATATTGGCCAGGTTCAAGGCCGCACAATTCGTCCAGCAGGGTACCCAGCAACGGTTGGTGCGAAACCAGCAACACCCGAGTGATATCTTCCTGCTGCCGGTACAACCTTTCGATTATTTCGTGCGGGTTACCACCGGGAGTCAGAAACGGACAGGTCTGGGCGGCGGTTCTGGCAAGTGCCGGCACTTGCAGCTGAACCTCGCCCCAGGTTTGCTGAGCGCGCAGATAAGGACTGACCCAGACGGTGTCGACCTTCGCGATCACGCCCTCACACTGACGCAGTACGCTGTGTATTTCTTCTCGCCCGGCGGGCGTCAGGGGACGCTGGCTGTCTTTCGCCGCGGCAGGTTCTGCACGACCGTGCCGCAGAATGATTACTTCCATCAGCTCTCCTCCACTTGAGACACGCCGGTTGCATGGCTGCAGACTGCACCACGCCAGCGGCTCTCGCGGTAATTATTTTTATGAATACGGGATTTTCCGGCGCACGGCCATGCGATCGACAGCACACTCCGGCAATGGGCAGCCGCTTTCCTAGGTTCGGCGGTTGCGGCCACTGTCGGGTGACACCGGTTGACCGTCTTCCGAGCCGTGCGGGGATACCGCGTCGCGATCACCCGGTTCATCATCCCGGACTATGTAATCGTTCCCGGTAACACCCGTCTGGCCAAACCGGGCGTCCGTTTCGAGCGTTTCGTCCAGAGGTTCCGCTTCAAAATATTCAGAGGAATGGTCGCCGGCATGTACGCCTTCGCCCGCTTTTGCGACGCCGCCGTCAGTTCCCGAGGGTTCCGCCCCGGCCAGCTTGGCCGCCGCCGGATCTTCCAGCGGACTGGTGAGGGTCGTCGAAGCTGCTGGTCGGGTCGACGAAGGTACGGCCGTTTCGCCTGTACCGAACGTGTTGCCGCTTCCCGCCGGCGAACCGCCAGGCACGGGAGGAACAATGGGAGAGCTTCCTGCCACCGTGTAGGGGTCGATGTCCGGCTGACTTCCGGTAGACGTGCCGGATTCGTCCACCGTGACAGTTCGGGTTTCCAGCTTCACCGGTGCAGTGGGCCAATCGGCAAAGGGAAATGGTTTGAAGTCACTGTTGTAGGTCAGAAACAGTAAAGTCTGGTTGATATAGGTGGTCAATTCATGACCGAGCACCCGCAACTTCGCGTTCTCTGCGCCGCTCAGCAGGGCAAAAGCGAACTGGACAATAACCAGCACGACCATCAGAAAGGATGCAATGTAAAGGAAAAATGCGAAGAGAATCATGTATAGAAAACGCACCCAGTGCTTGCTGGATGTCAAATTGCTGCGCAGTTGCTCGTCCATAATTTCCCCACTATGTTTGTTGGCTGTATTCGACATCGGATGCCATGGCACCGCTCATTAGTCCGGTAATTACTTGTTCCGTATCCTTGCCCATGAACATGATTCCGAACAATGCGGAGGCCAGGGGCATATAAACTTTCAGCTCGTCAGCCTTGTATTTGACGATTTTCAGGGTGTTCACACCTTCCGCGACCTGTCCGATATCGTGCAACGCTTGCGACAGCGGCACTCCCTTCCCGATCGCGTAGCCGACCCGGTAGTTGCGGCTGAGATCCGAACTGCACGTAAGAAACAGGTCACCGACTCCAGCCAGTCCCAGAAATGTTACCGGATCCGCGCCCAGAGCGTTTGCAAAGCGGCTCATCTCGGCCAGACTCCGCGTCAGCAGCATCGCCTGAGTGTTGTAACCACAGCCCCGTGCGATGGCCATGCCGGTAATGATGGCATAAATGTTCTTCAGTGCACCAGCAAGCTCGACACCATAGCGGTCCCTGTTCATGTACACACGAAAGGTGCGCGAAGAAAACAGTTTCGGAATAGTGCGCAGTATTTCTTCATCGGTACTTGCGATAACGCTGCCCGTGTACTGGTTCTGAACGATTTCCTTGGCGAAATTGGGACCACTTAAAACGCCAATTTTTACATCCGTCAATTCCTGCTCAAGGATTTGGCTCATCAGCGTGAAATTCGGCGCTTCGATTCCTTTGGTCGCACTCACCATCATGGTGCCGGCATTTACCAGGGGTGCAATTGCTCGAACTACATCCCGATAGGAACTGCTCGGAACGGCCAGTACGATGATGCGGCTGTGACGCACGCTTTCGGTCAGGTCGCTGGTGACATTCAGACCCGGATGAAGCCGATAACCCGGCAGGTATTGGCTATTCTCCCGGTTCTGCTGCGTTTGCTGAGCCCGTCCATGATCCCGGAACCAAAGGTAAGTCTTGTGGCCATTGGTGGCGATTATATTGGCCAGCGCCGTTCCGAAACTTCCGCCGCCGAGCACGGCAACCGCGTGGCCCTCATCGTCTTTGCTTTTCATTGCCGATTCTTCCACTCTGGATTCTTCTGGTTTTTTTGGGCCGCAGTTTTATTCTGCGTGAAATAATTTTGTCGACGTTCAAAAGACATTACCCGCCAGGAAGCGGGTAATGTCAGGACGGGCGACGGACTAAAGATCCACAGAAATTACAACAGCTGCATGTTGCTGGCCGTTAATTCCCGCAACCCGTTCTGCGTTTAGCGGAACAGGTCCAGAAGCAGCCGGTTCAGTCGCTGAACATAAGCGGCAGGATCGGTCAGGTGCCCACCTTCAGCCAGACTGGCCTGATCAAAAAGGATACGTGCAAGATCTGCGAAACGGTCCTCGTCGGATTCATGATCGATTTTCATCACCAGCGGGTGTTGCGGATTGATTTCGATAATGGGCTTGGACTCTGGCACTTTCTGCCCGGCAGACTCCAGCAGCCGACGCATCTGCGCGCCCATGTCGTGTTCACCCACCACCAGACAGGCCGGCGAATCGGTAAGCCGGTGCGTCACCCGCACGTCCTCAACAGATTCACTCAGCACATCCTTCATGCGCTTGACCAGACTTTGCGCCTGTTCCTCAACCTTTTTGTGCTCTTCCTTCTCTTGTTCAGTCTCGACATTGCCGAGATCCAGGGACCCCTTGCCCACATCCTGCAGCGGCTTTTCCTGATACTCCATCAGGTGGCCCATCAGCCAGTCATCCACCCGATCGCTCAGCAGCAGCACCTCGATACCTTTTTTGCGGAACACTTCGAGATGAGGACTGTTTTTGGCGGTGTTAAAGTTTTCGGCCACGACATAATAAATCTTGTCCTGACCCTCCTTCATGCGCTCAATGTACTGATCCAGCGACTGGTTCTGCTCTACAGAATCAGTGTGGGTGGTGGAAAAGCGCAGCAACTTGGCAATTTTTTCCCGGTTCGCATAATCTTCCGCCGGACCTTCTTTCAGCACCTGCCCGAATTCCGACCAGAACGTCGCGTATTTATCCGGTTCATTGGCAGCCAGTTTGGCCAGCATGTCCAGTGCCCTTTTGGTAAGCGCGGATTTCATGCTGTCAACATTGGGATCTTTCTGAAGGATTTCCCGTGACACATTCAATGACAGATCGTTGGAATCGACTACGCCCTTGATGAAGCGTAAATACATCGGCAGAAACTGATCAGCTTCATCCATGATAAACGTACGCTGTACGTACAGTTTCAGGCCTCGGGCACCTTCGCGGTTATACATGTCGAAAGGGGCGCGGGTTGGCAGATACAGCAAGGTGGTGTAATCGAGTTTGCCCTCCACCCTGTTGTGACTCCAGGTCAGAGGATCGCTGAAGTCATGGCTGATGTGCTTATAGAATTCCGTGTACTCTTCATCCGTAATTTCACTGCGCGAGCGGGTCCACAGGGCCGTGGCCTTGTTGATGGTTTCGTCTTCCGGCTCCTTGCTTTCCTTGTCTTCACCGAAGTGTTCCTTCTGCATGACGATGGGCAGCGAAATATGATCCGAGTATTTTTTGATGATTGAACGAAGCCGCCAACCGTCCGCAAAATCCTCTTCACCTTTTTTAAGGTGCAGCACCACACGGGTGCCGCGGGTGGGCTTTTCCGCTGATTCTATGGTGTAATCCGCCTCGCCGGCACTGGACCAATGCACCGCTTCTTCGGCCGGAACACCCGCGCGACGGGAAAATACGTCCACTTTGTCTGCAACAATAAACGCGGAGTAAAAGCCGACACCGAACTGACCGATCAGCTGGGAGTCCTTCTTGCGATCACCCGAAAGCCTGGACAGAAACTGGGCGGTACCCGACTTGGCGATAGTACCGAGGTTATCGATGGCCTCGGCCCGGCTCATGCCGATGCCGTTGTCTTCGATGGTAATGGTCTTTGCGTCCTTGTCGAAGCTGATACGGATCTTCAGATCCGGGTCGTTTTCATAAAGCTCCGGGTTTTCCAGAGCTTCAAAACGCAACTTGTCCGCCGCGTCCGAGGCATTGGAAACCAGCTCTCGCAAAAAAATCTCCTTGTTCGAATACAGGGAATGAATCATCAGATGCAAAAGCTGCTTGGCTTCGGTCTCAAAACCACGCGTTTCGGGTTCGGCGCTTACTGTCATTTTAATCTCCTGTTGGAATCAATTCGTCACCAATCACACGGATGCCGCGGACGTGGTTAACGTCTTCCCGGCCGGCCACAAGGTGCCTGCCGGCTCTGGAGCAACCGCTTAAGGAACAGGCAAAATGGGGGTCGCGCGCCGTAATTCAAGCGTGGCAAGCATGCGACTGCATGATTGGAGTGATCAGGAAGTCTGGTGAGCGGCCCGGATTCCAGCCTCTCATCTCTTTAGCGATAGCAACCCGCCGCCATCAGTTTGACGGTGTGCTCGTGCGCGATAATCAGGACCGGCACCAGGGCGAAAGGCACCGCCGCTCACCGGGCGGTTGAAAATGTCACCACAGTCGCCAATGCGAGGTGAAAACAGGCAAAAAAACGGCGTTTACTCGATACAAAAGGGCATTTTGAGCCGGCTTTCAACGCTCCAAAGGAATACAGGCAGGTTTAGCAACCTGTGAAATCAGGGGCAATGGTAGACGCCGTAAGTCTGGGCACCTTTTTCGATCAGTGAATCCGCAACGATCACGTTGCCGCCCATGACCGCCGCTTCACGCTTGGCCAGCGTCTGCAGTTCCTCTTCCACTTTTTTTCCGGAGCGAGGCACCAGTACCACGCTGGACAGAGTCTTGACACTGGCCGAACCTTTTTTCCTGCATTGGGTAACTTCAGCCGCCTTGCGCACTTTGACCTGCGCCGAGAGCGTGTCCGGTTTGACCCAGGTGCAGGCTGGTAGAGCCAGAAATGCCGCCAGGCAGATCGCCAGGTTTTTCATTATTTAATCCCCAATTTATGGTTGTCCCGTCCCCCACCCCTCCCCGGGGCCGAGCTTAAGGGCTGTCTTGTTCTGGCAGCGTGTCGTCTTCATTATGCAAGCCGCGGGCATCCTCAAGAAACTTCTCAATGGACGTGGGCTGCCGATACTGCCACTTCGGACTGACAAGGGCGCGGTTATAATTCGGAACCGGATCGAAATCAACTTTTTTTGCGCTTTCCACGAGCAGCGGAATGACCAGCGCCACCGCCGGTATCGATGTAGCCACAGCCATCCGCGACACCAGCCCCAGGTGCGTTGAATAGATCAGGGCAAAATACAGGACCAGAAACAGTATCACTGCCGGGAACAGCGTCGACAGCCACGCCGACATGGGCCACGCGTTAAGATTGAAAATCACGAAAGGCAGCAAATATTCAGCAATACTGAATAACACAAGTCCAAACAGGGCAATATTCAGCTGCAAGGCGAACTTGCCATCATGCCGGGCACTCCGACCAATCCCCGCCCAGATTCCCGCGAACAGCACGGCGCCCAGAACCATGTACAACGCTTGCAGGCCGTGCTCGGGCAAGCTTTCAGCCCGCGGATCGTTGAGGAAGCCGTCCCACACCTGCAATCCCATTAACACCAGAGTCAGGAACAGGCTTAACCACCAGTGCGACAGGGAGTGTCCGATATCCTCCCACCGCGACATCGGCTCTGCCGGCGCGACTTGATGGTCACTGGCATAAATTCTTAACAGCGTCCGCCCGAGCGCGAAAGTCTGCCCGGAGAAAAACGGACTGCGGCTGATACGATTCTTTTTGCGCAAGGCCCCGGCCAGCGGGCCACTGTGCAACAGCCAGACTCCGTTCCTGGAATTCTGGTCGACGCAGCGAAAAGCTCCGGTATCCGGATTTTTTTCGATGCGCGCGTGGTAGTGGTCGACATGAGGATCGCTGAGGATAACGTCGCAGTCAAAGCCCCGACCCAGCATAATCACCGGTTTGTCGTGCACTTCGGTATGCAGCACCTGGCCACTGCGGTTGATTCTTTCGATGATTATTGCCATCGGAGCACTCCGACAAACCGTTCCAGGAATGCCTGGGCAGCACGCGTTGTGACACCGGACAGCGTAAAGTGATCCATGGCCGCCCGATTCTGTTTGTCCACCGACACGCCAATAAAAAATACGTCATATAAGCCCGGCAGCTTCTTATACGCCCGCACACAGTAGCTCGCCCGGCGGGTCATGCCCCCAACGCCATTCCCGGCAGGCGTCTCGATCAGCCGGTTAACACAGTCGTAATTCTCCATATGATGCTTCTCCCCCTGATTGCCTGCCCGGGCCGATCCGGTATTTTCCGCAAGCAGGCGATAAAAAGCTGCACTGGGCCACTTCTTGCCTTCAAGATAATAGAATTCGTATTCGAGAAAGCCGGTGGTCACCGAGTCACTGATGAAAATTGAATCGGCATTGTTACAGCCCCTGCCAATCTCCAGCAGGTTGCGTTCCTCGTCTTCTTCGCTATTGCCCCAGCACTCAAACCACTCCACCGTCTTGCCGAGAATCACGGCGTCGCCCATGGGTTCGGTCGGCCACTGCGACTCCATCACTTGATCAATCATGGCATTGGTAGTATTGGCAATCTGACTGGCCATGCTCGCCAGCAGATCCTTGGGATCCACGTCAGGCAACCGCTCGATCAGTGCCACGAGGTTTGCGACCGGGACAAGAAAACCAATCTGGTTGCCCGCCGTGGCCACGTTGATGCCGACCACCTCCGAATGACGATTGACGGTGGGTCCGCCACTCATCCCGGAATTGATTGCGCCGGTAAAATGCAGGCGTTCGAGAAACTTGTGATCGACCGGGCCATTGTAATTGCCCTGTACCACAATCATTCCCAGATCATGAGGGTTGCCCAGCGAATAGAGCGTCTCGCCCTTGCGCGGATGCTTGGAAGCCAGCACGAATCCCCGTCCACTGATGGCTCCGCTGACTGGTTTGAGCACTGCCAGATCGCTCACGATATCGACCGCCACCACGTCGAGGATCACCGTGGTGTCCCCCTGGTCCAACTCGATCCGGTAGTTGTCCTGTTCCAGAACTTTGTTCGACACCACGTGATAATTCGTCGCGACCAGACCTCCTGCGAGCAAAAATCCGGTACCCAGCGCCGACCGGCTACCGGATTTTTTCTCCATGATGCGGATTTGAAAGAGAGAAGGTTCAAGTTCAGAAAAGATTGTATCTGCGCCACGTTCGACTTCAGCCTGCTGCGCAGACGCAAGGACGGGAGCTAGGCACAGAATAAAAAACGCCGCGAAGAGCGGCCAGTTCAAGACGCGGAAACAGGAAAGCTGCATCATGTTCAACCACTTAAAGACATGAACGCATAATAGCCCACCCTTGCCGAAATAACATAGTCGAGGTGACTTATGAGCTCCTCCCCCTTCGCAGGGCTACTGTATGCACACAAGTCCGCTCAGATGGTGCGCATCCAAGTCCCCCCTGC
>CAZXLJ010000037.1:0-27154 GCA_964641175.1 uncultured Cellvibrionaceae bacterium | reverse complement strand
CTCACGGTGGCCAACCCGGCTGCACGCTCACTGTCCGCTGCAGCGGGCATCATCCAGTTCCTGCCCGCCAATAAACCGAGGTTCATTATGAAAATCGTCTTCAGCACTCTTGTGGTTATCGTCGGCTTGCTTTCAGCGCACGCGTATGCGGTCAAACCCTACTACACCTACATCGGTGGTGGCTTCGCGCATGAAGGCCGAGACGAGGATGAAGGTTTCGGCATAGATTGCGATCAGGACGGCTGGTACGTAAATGGCAGCATGCCACTGAATAACGTGTTTTTCATTCAGGCCGAGCGCGCTAAAGTGGACGGCGGCGGCTGTCGTTCCACCACCACGACTTTCGCAGCCGGTATTCGGGGCAGTGTTACCGCGGCGACGGACCTCTATGCCACCGCAGGCGTAGTCACTCACAAGTTTGGCAGTCTCAAGGAGCGCGGCCTGGAGATGTCTGCGGGCGTGCGCGGAATGGTGCAGCAGGACGTCGAACTGCGCGGCTATTTCGGTTTCCGCAATATCGATGACGACCTCTTCGAATATGTGGACGGGTCATTTTTTGGTGCCGGTTTCAGTTACTGGTTCACCCATGGTGAGTTGGCACTTACCGGTGACTTCACTTACACCGAAGAAGAAGCCCAAGGCATGAAACTCGGAATTCGCCTGAATATTTACTGAGTCTGCGGGCCGGGCCCGTCAGATCCCAACCGATATCGCGCAGGCGCGGCGAGCGCCGTGATTTGATGCACAATCCTCCTGCGGACCCCTTGTTTTTGGTCTATGTTTCTACTGGAATCAGGTGAATGCTGAACGCTACAAACTCAGGTTTTCAAATAACCCGGGGAGGCTTCGGAACTTGACATATGCAGTTGGAGCTTCAACAGCGCGGTTTTCAGTGGCGACCGGTTTTTTTCACCAGTCGCCACGTTCATCAGCAGCGACGAATTAAGGGCAATCGAAACGATTTCCTTTGATACGCATCAATATAGAGTCACGAGCGCCTCCTAGAATTCTCCGTCGAGGTTTTTCCTGCGGCGGATGTTTGTTGCGCCTGACGACACGACTCACCGGCTAATCTTTTTTGCATTGGGTACAAACTATGAGCAGTCAGACGGCCAGCGCCGCACAGCCACGGTACGACTATAACGTTGTTCGCCAGTTTACCGTCATGACCATTGTCTGGGGCATCGTTGGAATGGCGGTAGGCGTTCTGCTGGCCGCGCAACTGCGATGGCCGGAGCTGAATGATTTTTTTCAGCCATTCTCTCACTTTGGCCGGCTGCGGCCCTTGCATACTAACGCGGTGATTTTTGCTTTCGGTGGATGTGCGTTGTTTGCATCCTCATATTACGTCGTGCAGCGAACCTGTCAGGCAAGGCTGTTTGGGGGTTGGCTTATCCCGTTCACATTCTGGGGCTGGCAGGTGGTCATAGTCGCGGCGGCTATTACTCTGCCGATGGGATTGACATCGGCTAAAGAATACGCCGAACTTGAGTGGCCTATCGATATTCTGATAACGCTCGTCTGGGTGTCCTACGCCATAGTGTTTTTCGGCACCATCGCTAAGCGCAGAACCTCCCATATTTATGTTGCCAACTGGTTTTACGGCGCGTTTATCCTGACCATTGCGGTACTGCATGTGGTGAACAGCGCCGCCATCCCCGTTTCAATGTTCAAATCGTATTCCGTTTATGCCGGTGCGGCGGATGCGATGGTGCAGTGGTGGTACGGCCACAACGCCGTAGGCTTTTTCCTCACTGCAGGATTTCTCGGCATGATGTATTACTTCGTGCCCAAACAGGCCGGGCGCCCGGTCTATTCCTACCAGCTTTCCATTGTTCATTTCTGGGCGCTGATTGCGGTGTATATCTGGGCAGGGCCCCACCACTTGCACTATTCAGCCTTGCCGGACTGGGCTCAGAGCCTCGGCATGGTCATGTCCATCATTCTGCTGGCGCCTTCCTGGGGAGGGATGATCAATGGCCTGATGACGCTTTCTGGCGCGTGGGACAAGCTGCGAACCGACCCCACCCTGCGATTCCTGGTGGTATCCCTTTCGTTCTACGGAATGTCCACGTTTGAAGGGCCAATGATGTCCATCAAGATGGTCAACTCACTGTCCCACAACACCGACTGGACCATCGGCCACGTTCACGCGGGGGCGCTGGGCTGGGTGGCGATGATTTCCATCGGCGCCGTCTATCACCTGATACCGGCACTGACCGGCCAGAAAAACATGTGGAGTGTCCGCCTTATCAACGTGCATTTCTGGCTCTCTACGGTAGGGGTCGTGCTCTATATCGCGTCCATGTGGGTGAACGGGATCATGCAGGGACTCATGTGGCGAGCATTCAACGATGACGGCACCCTGACTTACAGCTTTGTGGAAAGCGTCGAGGCGAGCTATGCCGGGCATTTCGTGCGATTTGTCGGCGGGTTGATGTTTTTTTGCGGCATGTTGCTGATGGCCTATAACGCTTATCGAACCTTCGAAGCGGAAACGGCGCGGGATCCGCAAGCCGTTCCCGAGCCACAGACTGTCTGAGGAGCATCTGCTGTGAGACATCATGAGTTTGTTGAAAGAAATCTTTGGCTGATGGTCATCCTGATCTTCGTTGCGATCAGCTTTGGCAGCCTGGTGTTGATCGTCCCGCAATTTTTCCTGGACGAAACAACCGAACCGGTCGAGGGTCTTGTACCCCTGACGGCGCTCGAACTGGAAGGCCGCGATGTCTATATCCGGGAAGGCTGCCATGTCTGCCATACGCAAATGGTGCGGCCTTTGAGGGCCGAGGTCGAACGCTATGGTCATTACTCGGTCGCAGGTGAATCCGTTTATGAGCATCCATTTCTGTGGGGATCGAAGCGTACCGGCCCCGACCTGGCGCGGGTAGGGCAGCGTTATAGCGACGAGTGGCACAAGACGCACCTGTACAACCCGCGTCTGGTGGTTCCCGAATCCAATATGCCCGCCTTCCCGTGGCTCTACGACAACATTCTCGACGGCAAGCTGACCGCCACCAAGATGGAGGCGTTGCGCAAGGTGGGGGTGCCCTACACGGAAGAACACATGCAGGGGGCTGCCGAAGCCGTGCAAGGCAAATCCGAAATGGAGGCGATCGTGGCTTACCTCCAGCAGTTGGGCACTCTTCTGACCTATAAGCGGTGACAGCATGGACATCAACGACTGGCGCGGTATTTCTACCATTCTTGTGATGCTCGCCTTTTTCGGCATTTGCTGGTGGGCTTTTTCTCCCAAACGGCGCACGCGGTTTGAAGAAGATGCGCAGCTGCCGTTTGCCGACGAAGAGCAGCACCAGCATGCCCAACAGCACACCGGCCGAAAGCCGGACCCCGGTACCGAAAAAGGCTCGACTGCCGGTGGTAAGGATCGGCCAGCGGAATAGATCGGACTGACCGGTCAACCAGATATTGAAAGACTGACCCGCCGTATGCGCAATGACAGGGTACAACTATGAGTAATTTTTGGAGTTTCTGGATCATCTCACTGACGGTCATCTGTCTGGCACTGATCACCTGGGTGCTGCTGGCAAACCGGAAAGTGGCGGTGCGGGATGATCAGGATCCGGAAAACAGAACCACAGGTCACGTCTATGACGGCATTGAAGAATACGACAACCCGTTGCCGCGCTGGTGGTTCAACCTGTTTGTTCTGACTTTGGTTTTCAGCGTCGTATATCTTGTTTATTACCCCGGCTTGGGAAGCTTTCGCGGTGTGGGTGGCTGGACGTCACTGAACGAGCTGGAAAGCGATCAGCAAAAAGCGCGCGAAGACCATGCGGAAGTATTCAGCCAGTACCTGGAAACCCCCATCGAAGAACTGATCTACGACGATGGCGCCATGAAAATGGGAGTGCGTCTGTTTGCGAACAACTGCGCGGTCTGTCATGGCGCGGACGGGGGCGGCAATTATGGTTTTCCGGATTTAACCGATAATGATTGGCTTTATGGTGGTGAGCCACAACAGATCAAGGAAACTATTGCGCATGGCCGCAACGGCAATATGCCGGGCTGGGGAGCCATTGTGGGCGAATCGAATGTCGAGGCATTGACCGAATATGTTCTGATGTTGTCAAAGCAGGCGCATGACGCCACGCTGGCGGCGAAGGCAGAAACGTTATTCGGCCAGAACTGCGCTGCTTGCCACGGGGCCGACGGGGCCGGTAACCAACTGATTGGAGCACCCAATCTCACCGACGATATCTGGCTGTACGAAGGTTCGCGAGAATCGGTCGCCTATGCCATCCGCAACGGCCGCGCCAATGTCATGCCGGCGCAGCAAGAGCAGTTGCAGCCAGAGAAAATCCACCTGCTGGCAGCCTATGTCTACAATTTGTCTTATGAGGAAAAATAAGGAGACCAGATCAGGTCATTGAACGAGTCCGGAATCTGTGGTTCTGGAAATTGTGTTTTAAAGTTACTGGCTGCATGGCGTTACTGGCGGCGTGCAGGTTTTGGAGAGTGAGGTGTCAAAACGTCCTGCTGAAGCGCCGCCTTCAGATGATAAGCCGCAAATCCGTTACGTGGATTTGTACGCAGCCAATCCAAAAATCTATACCCGGAAAATAACGGGTTTTTATCAGAATATTCGACGGTATACCGGCATCCCCCTGGTGCTGGGTTATTTGTTGCTCCCCTGGCTGATAATCGACGGCCGGCCCGCTGTCCTGTTCGACCTTCCCGCCCGTCAGTTCCATATTTTGTGGATTACTTTATGGCCGCAGGATTTTATGCTTCTGGCCTGGGTGCTGATCATTGCCGCGTTTGCGTTATTTACCGTCACTGTGCTCTTCGGTCGCGTTTGGTGCGGGTTCACCTGTCCCCAGACAGTGTGGACGATGATTTTCATGGCGATAGAACATGTGTGCGAAGGCGACCGCAACAGACGCATCAAGCTGGACAAACAGCCGTGGACAGTGGAAAAACTGCTGCGCAAATCCGGCAAGCACGGCTTGTGGCTGCTGGTGGCATTCATTACCGGTGCCACATTCATCGGCTATTTCATGCCGGTGCGTGAACTGTTGACTGGGCTTATGCCCTACCGGTCGGAATCCGGCATGTTGCAGTTCGGAGCGCCAGCGCAGGCGGTATTCTGGACCTCGTTTTTCACCGGCATGACGTATCTGAATGCCGGCTGGATGCGCGAACAGGTGTGCAAATACATGTGCCCGTACGCACGTTTCCAGTCGGTTATGTACGACCGGGACACCCTTGCAGTCTATTACGATCCCGGTCGCGGCGAAGTGCGCGGGCCGCGCAAACCCAATGAGGATTACAAAGCCCGCGGACTCGGTGACTGCATTGACTGCTCCTGGTGTGTACAGGTATGTCCGGTGGATATCGACATTCGCGACGGCTCCCAGTTCGAATGCATCAACTGCGGACTATGCGTCGATGCCTGTAATTCGGTGATGGACAAGATGGACTACCCGAGGGGGTTGATCCGTTTCACATCGGAACAGGAGTTGCAGACCGGCAAGATCCGATTCCTGCGCCCCCGCCTGTTTGGCTATACCGCCATCCTGATCGTGATGTTCGCCGCATTTGTTTATGCCATCTACAGCAGGGAGCCCTTGAGTATCGACGTTATTCGGGATCGCGGAGCGCGCCTGTACCGACTGAGCGGCGACCACCTGCAGAACGTGTATACCATCAAGATCAATAATATGGATTCAAGAGATCGGGTATTCAGAATTGAAACCGCTGGATCGTTCGATTTTTTCCTGGAGAGAAATCAGGAAGTGATGGTGGAGGCAGGGGAGGTGTTCAGCGTTCCGCTACGTGTGTCGGTTCCCCGGGACACGTTCAACACCGAGAAGGCGAATGTCGAATTTATCGTCACGGCAGTAGAAGATCCGGGCATCCGGGCGTCGGAAAAATCACCATTTATTGGACCAAAATTGTGAGCACCCATCGAAAGGCAAGTTCTGCATGGCGCCAGCCTTGGTTCTGGCTGGTCATGGCACCGCTGATCGCAGCAGTCATTCTCGGGATGGCGTTGCTGAGCATTGCCATCATTAGCAGCGATGATCGGGTTCATGACGATTATTACGAGCAGGGACGCCTGATCAATCACCGCTTTGAAGCGGAGAAGCACGCGGCCCGCATCGGCGTTGCCGGGCGAATTGAATTCGATCTGGGCGCCATGACTGTCCAGGTGCATTTCGAAAGGCCTGTGCAGGGCGAAGTGTTGCAGCTGATCCTGTCGCATCCGGCTGAGGCGACCGGCGATCGGGGTATCAAGCTGAAACCGGTAGAACCATCGGTCTACCGCGCAGCGCTGCCAGCTGGAATTTATAACGGGCGGCGTTACCTGATTCTTTCCCGGCTGGGGGAAGCCGACAAGGCGATTTGGCGCGTCAGCACGGAGATCGATTTCTCGCTGACGCAATCGGCGCTTTTCGGGTCCCGAACATTGGGCAGGCTCTGAGTCGTGGATGCGGTAGTGCCTTGCTTTCATTGCGGGCTTCCGGCTGACGCCGTGTTTGCTGCCTGCGTCCAGGGCACGTCTCGCAGCTTTTGCTGTATTGGCTGCCAGGCGGTCGCTGTCGCAATCAGCGAGTCCGGACTTGCCGATTTCTACCGCTTCCGCGAGAACGAAAGCCGTAAGGCGGAGGCTCTCGCTGCGGACTTTTTGCTTTATGACCGCGACGATGCCCAGCGGGATTTTGTGCGGCGACTGGACCAGCGGCGCGCCCAGGCGCGCCTGTTCGTCAGCGGGATAACCTGTGCAGCGTGCATCTGGCTCATCGAAAAAACACTGGAATCACTGCCGGGTGTGGAGCAGGTGCGGGTCAATGCGTCGAACCAGCAGGCTATCATCAATTTCATGCCGGAAATTGTCCCGATCAGCCGGATATTTGAACGTCTTGCCGCTATCGGTTTTGCGCCGCAGCCACTGGTAGCCCAGGCACAAAGGGACCGTTGGGCCGCTGAAAGGCGTCAGGATCTGATTCGTCTGGGCGTGGCCGGCATCGGCATGATGCAGGCCGGCATGGTCTCCATCGGCTTGCACGCGGGCGATATTCAGGGGATGGACGCCGAGTTTCGCAATCTGCTGCGCTGGGTATGTCTGGTATTGACCGCACCGGTCATTTTTTACAGTGCTCAACCATTTTTCCGCGCAGCCTGGAATTCGTTGCGTGCGCGCCATCTGGTCATGGATGTTCCGGTTTCAGTGGCGTTGATTCTGGCCTTCAGCGCCAGCGTGTATGCAACTGTCGTCCAGACGGGCGATGTCTACTTTGATTCGGTTGCCATGTTCACATTTTTCCTGCTTCTGGGACGCTACGTCGAAAAGCGCATCCGCCATCAGAATTGTCTGGCCGCGGCGGGGAGGGCGCAGTTGCTGCCTTCGTTGGCCCAGAGGATCAACGTCGATGGCTCGGTCAGTACCCTTCCTCTAACGGACATCCAACTGGAAGACCGGCTTCTGGTGGCGGCCGGCGCTGTTTTTCCCTGCGACGGTCGTGTCATAGAAGGGCGCAGTGAAGCTGACGAGTCGTTGATCACAGGGGAGTCCATGCCCTGCGCCAAGGGCCCGGGGGATCGGGTGATCGCCGGCAGTTACAACGGCGGCTCCCCCCTGCGGATCCTGGCGACCGCCGTTGCCGAAAACACTCAGATTGCGGCCATTGAACGTCTTATCGAGCAGTCCGAAATGGCGCGCCCCAGTCAGGTCGCCCTGGCGGACCGGATTGCCAGGCGTTTCAGTCCGGCGATCCTGTCTCTCGCGCTGGCGGTATTTGTGTACTGGTCAATTCATGACCCGGACCGGGCATTGTGGATCACCCTGTCAGTACTCGTGGTCACCTGCCCCTGTGCACTCGGTCTGGCCACGCCCACGGTGACGGCCGCCGCCAATCTGCTGCTGCGCGATCGTGGCTTGCTCATAACCGGGCCTATGGCCCTCGAAACGCTCGCACGGGTTACCCGGGTAGTATTCGACAAAACTGGAACCCTGACCCAGGGCGCATTCCGGATTCAGTCTGTGTATGCTCTGGATGCCTTCGGCGAAGACGAGATTCTGGCAATTGCAGCAGCGCTGGAGGAGGGCAGCAGTCACCCCCTCGCGCGGGCCTTCCGCCAGGTACCAGCCACCCCGAATCTGACCGATCGCCATGCCTTTCCGGGCGAGGGCGTATCAGGGAAACTGGCGGGCGTAACTTATCGGCTGGGTACGCCGACTTTCGCCGCGCCGCAGCAATCGCCAGCATATCCGGACGAGGGGCTCTGGTTATTGCTTGCGACGGATGATCACGCCCTGGGCTGGATTGCTCTGGCAGATCAGCTGCGACCTGCCGCGAACGAGTGTGTTTCGACCTTGCAACAGCTTGGCCGGAAAGTCAGCCTGCTCAGTGGCGATCGCGCCGAGAATGTGGGCTCAGCGGCTGCAACCCTGGGAATCAGCCAGTGGCAGGCGTCCATGTTGCCCGCAGACAAATTGGCGCAGGTGCGTCTTTATCAGGCGGGTGGCGACGTCATTCTGATGGTGGGTGACGGGATCAACGATGTTCCCGTCCTCAGCGCAGCCAACGTCTCTCTGGCTATGGGATCGGCCAGCGAACTGGCCCAAACCCGAGCTGACTGTGTCCTGCTGAATGAAGACCTGCGTCAGGTGCCCCTGCTTCTGTCAGTCGCCAGGCGAGTGCGGTCAATCATTGCGCAGAACCTGGGCTGGGCGATCACGTATAACCTCGTTGCCTTGCCCTTTGCTGTGGTGGGGTGGGTACCTCCGTGGCTTGCCGCAGTTGGAATGTCCGCCAGTTCGCTGATCGTAGTGATCAATGCCCGGCGCATCCAGTCCTTCAGTGGTTGAACATTGCGTTCCTTTGCCGGGCCGACGTATCTAATGCGGAAATATCAATTATGGCTGCGGTGACCAGGCGGACCCAATCATGAGGGGCGACTGATGGAGATTCTTTATCTATTGATCCCAATTGCCATCATTTTTGTTGTTATCGCCACCCGGCTTTTTATCTGGGCAGTGAAATCCGGCCAGTATGATGACCTGAATACCGAAGGCCGGCGCATTCTGTTCGACGATGAAATGCCGGCAGAGGTGCCTGGCGCCGAGTCTTCTCAAGCGGCAGAGGGGGAAAGGGATCCGTGATGGATTTTAGCGGGACCTTACTGGCCGCTTTCATGCTCGGGATGCTCGGTTCGGCGCACTGTCTGGGCATGTGCGGCGGGATCATGGCTGCTTTCGCCCTGCGGAAACCTGACGCAGGCCAGAGCGCACTGACAATGGCGCTGACATACAACTTTGGACGGGTGATCAGCTATACGATCTTCGGCATTCTCGCGGCGGCGCTCGCGGGGCTGATGCCTGCGAGCCAGTGGCCCGTTGCGCGCACTCTGGCGGGGCTGATGCTTGGCGCCATGGGGCTATATCTCGGGGGTTGGTGGTACGGTTTGCGCTACTTTGAGGGCATTGGCAGTAAACTGTGGGCGCGGGTCAAGCCGCTGGCCAAAGGGTTGACCCCCGGCGCAAGCCTGCCGCAGACACTGGCGCTGGGAATTGTCTGGGGCTGGCTGCCCTGTGGTCTGGTCTACTCTGCCCTGGTCTACGCTGCAGTTCAGGACAGCGTCTTGCGCGGCGGCATGATCATGCTGGCATTCGGGATGGGCACGCTACCGGCCGTGGTTGCAGGCGGCTGGGTGATGACCTCGGTGCGGGGTCCGCTGACGCGTCGCCCCTGGCGCTGGTTGCTGGCGCTGGCCTACATCGCTTTCGGGTTGTGGACGGTCGGGATGGCTTGGCGCCACGCTCTTCACACCGGGATCGACCATTCGCATCACGCTACGAAAACGCCCGGGGACGCACCTGCACACCAGCATCATTCGCAGGCTCAGCCGGCCAAAAAAAATTGGTAGCGGACAGGGAATTCGAAGTCGAAGGGAAGCACGGCCCCGTCATTTTCTTTCACTGAGCAGCTGATCGAGTTCATCCAGATCCAGGGGCTTGAGCATATGCAAGTCGAAGCCACATTCAATGCTTTTAACGCGATCCTGTTCCTGGCCGTAGCCGGAAAGGGCGATCAGCAGGCTGGAAGCGAGACGGGGGTCGGAGCGCAAAATCCGCGCGACTTCGTAACCGTCCAGGGCGCCCGGCAGGCCTATGTCGCAGATAATTACATCGGGTAACCGGGCGTGCACAACAGCAAGCCCTTCTTCGCCATCATAAGCGGTCGCCACCACATGACCGCGCAGTTGCAGCAGCTCTTTCAGGGTGTCGACCATGTCCCGGTTATCGTCGATCAGCACGAAGTGAAGCGGTTGATCGGTTTGTCTGCGTATCGCCGGGCGCGCCGGTCGTTCAGTTAGGCTGGGGGCGTGGCTTAAAGGGAATTCGATAGTGAACACAGAGCCCAGGCCCAAGCCTTCGCTGTCGGCGCGGATGCTGCCGCCATGCAATTCGACAAAGCCCTTTACAAGGGCGAGACCCAGGCCCAGACCGCCATGGCTTCGAGCGAGGCTTTGTGTTCCCTGGGTGAATGGATCGAACAGCCGGTTAAGCAATACCGGGTCCATGCCGATGCCAGAATCGGCAATGGTGATCACCGCGATTTCGGTGCGTTCGTGCTCAATTTCGCCGGGTTCGCGTTCAGTCCGGGACAAGCTCAGGCGCACCACTCCGCCACTTTCGGTAAATTTCAGGGAGTTGTGCAGCAGGTTTCCGATTACCTGGGCAATTCGGGTGCGGTCGCCCTGGATCCACACCGGGTCAGGCGTCAAATGCTCTTCCAGCTGAATGCCCTTGGTCTGGAAATTGTTCCGGTAGTCGTCCAGAGTCTGACGCAAGATCTCCACCAGCTCGATCTCTTCGGTACGCAGCGCAATCTTGCCCCGGGAGATACGCGCGACATCCAGCAGATCGTCAATCAGCCGTGACATATGCTTGACCTGGCGATCGATAACACTGATTGCATGCTGCAGTTCGGGGTCAGTGCCGAGCAGGCGATTGATCAGTTGTGCGCTGTTATAGATCGGTGCAAGCGGATTACGCAATTCGTGCGCCAGCATGGCCAGAAATTCATCCTTGCGCTTGGCGGCGTCCTGGAGTGTTTCCTCGGCCTGTTTCTGACTGTGGATGTCCGTGCAGGTACCCATCCAGCGCACTATGGTGCCATTGTCATCGCGAACCGGAAGCGCGCGGCCAAGCGTCCAGCGGTATTCGCCTGACCGGTGTCTTAACCGGTACTGGATTTCGTAGGGTTCACCGGTCGCCAGGCTGTTCTGCCAGGCCCGTTCGGCGCGTGGCTGGTCGCTGGGGTGGAACACGTTGATCCAGCTGGCGCCGTCGGTACTGGAGGTGGGGACACCGGTAAATTGGTACCACTGTTCGTTGTAATAATCGTGGAAACCATCCGCCCGGGTCGACCACACCATTTGCGGCATGGCATCCGCGATGGTGCGGAATTTGGCTTCGCTTTCACGCAGGGCCTGTTCAGCCTGCTTGCGGGCGGTGACATCCCGGGTAATCTTCGCGAAGCCAACGGTGCGCCCATGTTCGTCATCAACCCGCCAGACGGTGATCTGGGCGTGGTAAATCGAGCCGTCCTTGCGCACCCGGACGCCTTCTTCTTCATAGCGTCCACGCTGGCGAGCGGTGGAAAGCTCATACATGGCATGCTGCTCATCGAGCGCTTCTCGAGGGTACAGTATGGAGAAATGCTGACCGAGGGCTTCGTCTTCCGAATAGCCGGTCAGCCGTTCGGCGCCTCGGTTCCAACTCGTGATTCTGCCGGTGAGATCCACCATGAACATCGCATAATCTTCGATACTGTCAACCATCAGCCGGAAACGGTGCTCGCTGCCTGCAAGGCGGGAAGAACCTTCCTCTGCCAGCCGGCGCAGCTCCAGACTGCTGCGAATATTCTGATGCTGCGCTTCCCGGAGGGCGGCGAGATTGGCGCAGCGCAATCGCAACTCCAGTGGCGCAAGCGGTTTGACCAGAACGTCGGCCGGACCTTCCATATCCCGCAGAAAGAATTCGGCTTCGTTGAGCGCGGTTGCCAGAAATATCACCGGAATCCCCGCCGCAGTCGCCTGCCGGCTCAGTGTCTGGTGTGCGGTGTGACTTCCCGGTTCGATTGCATCGAGGTCGAGCATCAGGAGCATGGTCTGCTCGGGGGTGAGGCGTTTCAGGGCATCCATCGGATGCTGCACAGTGCTGATGCAATAGCTGGCGGGCAACGAGTGTCTGATCTGGTCAACCAGTGAGGGGTCCTTCACCATGGCCAGAATGGTAATCCGTTGATTCGTCATCCGGTTACGCACTGCCGCAGCAGGGGTTGCAGGAGCCGCTTCCCCGAGGCGCGACGACCGGGGCTTTCGATGTCGAGCAACCCGTCTTGGTGTTAAAGCCGGGCTGGATTATTCGAGGTAAGCAGATCATGGGGCACTCACACCTGAAGAAGCGTTCGCATTTGAACATACTGAATACGCAAAGTCTTCTCTGGCGGAGTTAAGGCAGACTCAGGTTTCTGCAAATGTGGGCCAGATACAAGTTTGCCACGTCCGGCACAGGAACGGACCTGGTGCGAGTTTATTACGAGTTTCCCTTGAAAGGCAAAGTCCGGAAGCCCAGGTAGAATCCAGCGGGGTCCAGGGCACTGGGCGGTTGTGACGGCGAGCGTCCTCAGGCAGGATAGGGCGCTGCCGACTATTATCGATTCAATAAAAACCAGACAAGGCGGGATCATGAAATATCTAATCTGTTTGACAGCTTTTATGATGCTTCTGGCCGGTGTGCCGTACAGTGAAGCCAAGACCGGCGATCGGCGTTTTACCCTCGACAACACGCGCATTCATCAACTCAGCTCCCGGCATACGAAGGTGCAGCACGAGCTGATTGTTTCCCTGCCGGAAAACTACACTGCGGCAGCCGACAGGAAGTACCCCGTATTTTTCTATCTGGATGCATATTGGGATACCGGACTGGTCAGCGGCATTTACGGAAACCTGCGTTTTGATAACGTTATTCCGGAGATGATATTGGTGGGCCTTTCTTATGCAGGCAAAAATATTGATTACGATCGGGAACGACTCCGTGACCTGTCGCCCAGCTCCATCGGCGGAGCTACCGGTGGCGCGGAAAGTTTCCTCGAATTTCTGGAGAAGGAAGCAATTCCGTTTGTTGAAAAGAACTATCGCGTGGCGCCCGAAAGGGCATTGGGCGGAGTTTCGATGGGAGGTCTGTTCAGCTTGTATGCGATGTACAAAAAGCCGGAATTGTTCAAGCGGTTTATTGCAATCAGTCCCGCTGTTGAATGGGACAATGAGCATTTGGTAAAGCTTGACACCCAGTTCAGCAAGTCCGGACAAAACATGCCAGTGCGACTTTTCCTGTCGTATGGTTCAGACGAATATCAGCAGTTTCGTGACCCGATCATTCGTTTTCAGAAACGGCTGGCGAAGCGCAAATACAAAGACCTCACGCTGCAGAATTATGCAATGGAGGGGTTACGTCACACTGGGGTCAAGGCGGATGGCTACGTCCGGGGGCTGATGTGGGTATGGAAAGAACAGGCGCCGACCGGCCCCAGTGGGCTGGAGAAAATCTACAAGGAAAGGGAAGCGGGGACGCCGCGGTGATTTTTCCGCCGCCGGTGAACTTGTGATTTATTGAGCTGCCATCGGTATCTGACTATATTGAGAAAGGTAGCGCGGATTATCCGATCCGCGCGAAATTCACCTTGTTATCGCAAAATCGATCTGGCATTGCGAACGACGTCACGTCACGCGCAGAAGGCAGCGCAACACTGCGAACGCGGAGACGTCTACGGAATGAAAGGCTTCAGCATGCATACCCAGACAACCGTCCACCGCGGAGACTGGAGATGAGAATTCTGTTCGCGGCTTTACTGCTGGCACAGCCCGGGACCACGAACCTACACCCGGACGACACGCGCAGCGAAGGCGCCGCTCGTGTCGTTCGTACCGTACCGCCGACCGGCTTGGGTGATAGAAGTACTGCGGTCAGGGGGGCGGACTTTGCCGATCCAGCTTTTTATTATTTCGTAAATGGACTGATTCCAGGTGGACGCACATTTACTGTGGGAGATAACAAAGCCTGGGGCATACCGGTCGAGGATTTGCAGGGACGCTCTGCCGGTGGGAAACTGAAAATTGAGTCGGCAGATTACAAGGCCACCGGTGACGCCCTCCGAGCGGTCTGGTCCAAGGCACGGCTGAAAGGAGAGCTGAGCTTGACGGGCCCTCCCATTGATATCTCCGGACTGAAAGATGTAGCCGCACTGACATTCGATATTAAAGTCGATCAGAAGCCGACACAGGAAGTCTATCTTGCCCTGGATTGCGGCTGGCCGTGCCGGGGCGAGGTCAAGATCGGCAATCTGTTGCGTAAGTACAAGCGTGGCGACTGGCATTCATTTCCGCTACCCCTCAGCTGCTTCAAGGGGAATCAGGTGAATCTTGCGGAAGTGATTGGCGTGTTCCTGCTGACGACAGAAGGCAGACTTTCCGTATCCATTGCCAACATCCGTCTAGAGAGGTTGTCCGATAGCGACAGAGGCTGTAAAAGCTGATCCGGCACCTTTTAAAATAATAACGAAGCTTTTTCAGGTTGGTTTCATGGATACATCGACAGATAAGTTGGCCAGTTCTCCCTGGTGGCGCCCCCTTGAGGCTGGTGTGGGTGAAGGCTGGCAACTGGCGATCGGCCCTTTGACACTATTCATTCAGCGCCTGTCTGATCAATGGATGGTGGCATCACGGCGCACGGAAGGCACACAGGAACCGGATGTATTCAGCATTGTCCGAACCGTGTCAGTACCAGAGGATCTCAATCCAGCGCGTTTTGTCTTTCGCCAGACGTCGTCCCGTCTCGAGCTGCGTCCTAAGCTGCTCGACCGGTCGATGGTGGTGCGCACCAGCCATCCGGTGCGGGTGCCGCCGGGCGAAAGCATCACGTTCTATATAAGCTCGCCAGTATGTGTCAGCGTCATGCTGCCTGATCAGCAGATCGAACTGCAGGAACTCATGACAATGCGCCTGTCCGACACCTGGTTTGGTCCTTCCACCCAGTTGGGCTCTCTGTGCTATGCGGCGAGGACCCTGGCGCGCATGTCCAGAAACGAAGTGCCGCCCCGGGCTCATCGGGCCGTTACACCCGTCACGATTACCAATCAGGCCGTTGGATTTCTCGCAATTGACAAGATCAGCATCCCGCTGCCGCATCTGGCGGTATATGCCAATGATCAGCACGCGCTCTGGACAGATCCTGTTGAGCTGACCCATGTGCAGGGCAATCCCCTGACGAATTTTACGGTGGGCAAGCCGGTTGCAGGACATCAACAACTGTCGCCCGCTCGGGTTAACCTGCCGAAGGGCGGGCTGGTACGCGCATTCGCCCATATATTTCACACATGAACGGGTATCGACGATGATGGAATATGCCATTGCCTTTATCCAGTCCGAGCAGGCGCTCAATGTGGTGCGGGCGGCGCTGATTGTCATGGCGGGGTATCTGATTGCTCAGGTAGGCGCACGAACGGCCCACAAATTGGCGGTCAGGCAATTCACGCCGCATCACAGCATGCTGATCAAACGTGTACTGTACTGGGTGGTGATGGGCTTATTTTTCGCCTCCGCGCTGCGGCAGCTGGGGTTCAGCCTCGGGGTTGTGCTCAGCGCCGCCGGAGTACTGTCGGTCGCCATCGGTTTTGCTTCCCAGACTTCCGCGTCCAATTTGATCAGCGGTCTGTTTCTCGTGGGAGAAAAGCCTTTCCAGCTTGGAGATGTGATCAAGATCGGTGAAACCACCGGTGAAGTTCTGTCCATAGATCTGCTTTCGGTCAAACTGCGGACCTTCGACAATCTTTATGTGCGGGTTCCCAACGAGAGCCTGATAAAAAACCAGGTGACCAACTTCACTCGCTTTCCCATCCGGCGTTTCGATATTCAGGTCGGCGTTGGATATCGGGAGAACATTTCCAGGGTTCGGCAGATCCTGGAACGGGTTGCCGACCAGAATCCGCTGTGCCTGAGTGAGCCGGAACCGGTATTCGTATTTTCGGGATTTGGCGAATCTTCACTGAATATCCAGTTTTCCGTATGGGCACGACGGGAAAGCTTTCGTGAATTGCGCAACAGCATCCAGGAGCAAATAAAACAGGCTTTCGAAGAAGCAGGTGTAGAAATCCCGTATCCGCACAGGACGCTTTACAGTGGTCTGGATGCAGCGCCTTTCCCTGTGAAAATTGTCTCGGACAAGTAAAGCGGCCCCATTGCGGGTTCGACACCCTTTAACGCAAAGAGTATTTCCCATGCCCCGATTCTATGGATTAGGCTTTTTACTGATTCTGTTGGTGTATCCGGTCAGCGCAATAGCCGGACCGGTCAAATGGCCTGGCGGCGCAAAGGGTGCTGTCAGCCTGTCCTACGACGATACACTGGAAAGTCAGCTGAACCACGCAGTCCCTGTCCTCAACCGCTACAAAATCAAAGCGTCTTTTTATCTTTTGCTGGCCTCACCGGTTGTTGCTGCACGCATGGATGAATGGAGGGCTGTGGCAAAGTCGGGGCACGAACTGGGCAACCACACAATTTTTCATCCCTGTTCGCGCGCCGCTCCTAATCGCGAATGGGTGCCTGCCTATCATGATCTGGACAAACGGACAGTCGCTCAGATGAAACAGGAAGTTCTCACGGCCAACGCGTTTTTAAAAGCCATAGATGGTCGCAGTGAACGCACTTTTACGCCACCGTGTATTGAAAGCAAGGTCGCCGATGGTCATTTCTTCGAAGCTGTCGAGCAGGAATTTGTTGCCATTAAAGGGATGGACCACCGCTTACCGGAAGGCTTTCATTCTTATATGGTGCCGGACGGGGTCAGCGGGGGTGACCTCATTAAATTTGTGGAAGATGCCACGAGAAATGGCGGCGTCGCCAATATCATTTTCCACGGGGTGGGGGGTGATTACTTGACCGTTTCGGAAAAAGCCCATGCGGAGCTTGTAAAACACCTTGCTGACAATCGCAAGCTTTACTGGACTGACACTTACCTGAATATCATGAAGCACGTTAACGGGGCCATACCGGCAAAACCCGGCGTCATCGCACCGGGTACTTGATGGGTTCAATTTGAAAAGGGCTTCTCGGTTCGGGGGGTAAAGAATGAAAGATCTGATTCTCGCGATTGACCAGGGTACGACGAGCAGCCGCGCCATGGTGTTCGCTGCGGACGGCAAGGTCGTTGCTCAAGCGCAGAAGGAATTCACACAGCATTTTCCCGCTGACGGCTGGGTCGAACACGATCCACTGGAAATATGGTCGGTGACCACCGAAGTCTGCCGCGCTGCACTCGCGCAATTAAATAATAATCAGGCCGTGGCAGGTATCGGCATCACCAATCAGCGCGAGACAACGCTGGTGTGGGACCGGCAGACGGGCGAGCCGGTCTACCCGGCCATTGTCTGGCAGGACCGGCGCACAGCGGAGCATTGCCGCCGGCTGCAGCGCGAAGGCTGCGAGCCGATGATTTCACGACGCACCGGTTTATTGCTGGACCCATACTTTTCCGCGACGAAGCTGGCCTGGATTCTGGATAATGTCGCAGGCGTGCGCGCACGGGCGGAGCGGGGCGAACTGGCGTTCGGGACTATCGATACCTGGCTCATCTGGAAATTCACGGGGGGGAAAGTGCATGCCACCGACGCGACCAACGCGTCGCGCACGATGCTCTTCGATATCCACGAGCAGCAATGGCACAAAGAGCTGCTCGACCTGTTTGAAGTGCCGGTCGCAATGCTGCCGGAAGTCAAGGATTGCGCCGCTGATTTCGGGGTGACAGTGACCGGTCTTGGCGATCACCAGTTACCCATTGCCGGCGTCGCTGGCGACCAGCAGGCCGCCATGGTTGGTCAGGCCTGCTTTGAGCCTGGAATCGTCAAGAGTACCTATGGCACGGGCTGTTTTGCCTTGATGCAGCTGGGTACGACCGCCATTGAATCGCGCCACCGGTTGTTGACCACCGTCGCCTATCGACTCGACAACCGGACGCACTATGCCCTCGAAGGCGCCATTTTTGTCGCCGGGGCAGCGGTTCAATGGCTGCGGGACAAACTCGGAGTCATACAGAATGCGGATGAGACAGAGGGACTGGCGCGCAGCCTGGAATCGAACCGGGGGGTTTATATGGTGCCTGGATTTACCGGCCTGGGCGCACCCCACTGGAGCCCCGACGCCCGCGGTCTGATCACCGGCCTGACCCGGGACAGCGGCCGCGCGGAACTGGCCCGCGCCGCACTTGAAGCTGTCTGCTATCAGACCAGTGACCTGCTCCAGGCGATGCATGGCGACTCCGGAGTTCGTCCCGCCGCTTTACGTGTTGATGGTGGCATGACGGTCAACAGCTGGCTGCTGCAGGCTCTGGCCGACATTGTGGACATTCCAGTGGAACGCCCGGCCATGGTGGAGTCCAGCGCGCTGGGCGCCGCTCGACTGGCGGGACTCCAGCTCGGGGTGTTCAAAAATCTTGATGAAATCCAAAGCAGCTGGACGTCCGGCGTTCGCCGTGAGCCGGAAATCCCGGCGAGCGAAAGGCAGCGCCTGCTCGAAGGTTGGCAACGTGCCGTAAGGCGTTGTTGCACCGAGTAGTCTGTGGGCGGATGGCAGCTGCAGTTTTTATTCTCTGGTGAACGGGAGCGGAAAATTTTTTTTAACAGAGTCTGCTGTGTACTGGCTCCAATCTGTCTGTTATTAACAGCGATTAAAGTCGAGGCGCAAGTCCTTAAACCGGCCCCGTCACCGACGCCCGATCCCAAGCCCGTGGAAAGCTGGCGGATGGTCGTGCGGGAGAGCCCATTCTGGATCAGCCAGGGTGTTTATGAAAACCTCGCCACTGTGCGTCGCTGGGTGCTGCTGCGAAATTCATTTTGCGAAGTGGCCGGGCGACATATTTTGTTTGACGCCCGGGCACGCTTTTTGGGCTATCTGGATGACGCGAAAGACGTGGAATCCACGCAGGCACTCATAAATCAGCGGCGCAAGCAATTGCAGATCAGCGGCCAGGTTGACGCATGGTCACCGGGAGCCGAAGGCGTGATCGGATATCCGTTTGCCCTCAGTTGTAATCAACCCGAAGCGGATTTGCGCACCGCCCTGGCCAGGTACGTCGGTAAGGTCGATGCGGCCCGATTGTGGGGAACCTGGGATGGCATGCGTATTGGCACTCCGGCAAGAACCGTGTCTCTGCACGAGGCGATCGCCCAGGTCTACGACAATCGTGTGGCGGCGGGTCGGGTGACCATGCCAAACCACGTCTTGAGTACCCTCGCCGGTAAAATCCTTATAGAAAGCGGCGGTCGCCCTGACGCTCATTCCGCGGCTGGTGCACGCGGCATTCTGCAGCTTTCCGAGGCGGCCCTGTCGGATTGCGGGTTTGCCGAGCGCTTCCATTTTCATCGAATGGCTCAAATCGATTGCGCATTACAGCTGCTGGAAAAAAATCACCAGAATTTGGAAACACCCTTTAGGCAGGCATTCGGACACCTTCCGGCGTCGAAGCGTTCGGCGCTCTATTCGATGTTACTGATACAGGCATATCACGGCGGCGTGTGGAGGGTGATCAAGTTGTTTTCCGACCCGGAGCAGCAGAAGGCTGCGCAATATTTTGCTCGCCATCATGAGCGCTTTTCTGCCGGTGACATTGCATTGGGCATGGTGTTTCACAACCTCGGCCGTGACCGCTGGGGCTTTGCGTCGCTTTATTACGTGACTGATGTTGGTATCGCGGTTCAGCATGTCTGCAGCGCAGTGGCCGCCATGCCTGGTTGCTCCGATATCGCGGTGGGGGCTGAATGACTATCTGGATCAGCCACCGTGGGCTGTGTACGCTCGCGTCGGAAAATACCGCGCAATCATTCCGTGCGGCCATCGACGCGGGCTTTAGGCACCTGGAGACTGATCTGCGCACCACAGCGGACGGCCATATCGTTTTGAGCCATGACGCCAGTCTGGCGCGATTGGGCGGGCCTGCGCTTATTGTTGAACATGCGACCCGGGCGCAGCTTGAAAAAGTCCGGCTTGGACGCGGAGAAAGGCTCCTGTTTTTCGATGATTTTCTGGAAGAATTTTCCGGGTTTCACTGGATTCTGGACATTAAGCGGGAATCGGCCGGAGCCACGATTTCGGGACTGTCGCAGTGGCGGAGACCGCCCTACGTCCAGTTTTTCGATCAGCGCGCGAGATTTCTCCTGTGGCGCAATCACCATCAGCAGCTTCTCTGGCAGTCAATACCGGGCGCGGTGTGCATGGCGAGATCAGATCAATGTCGGCGGGCGGGACTCGCGTGTCTGGCCGGACTGAAAGCTTTTTCCGGCATAACGCCGGACATCACTTATGCGGTGCCCCCCCGGTTTAAATCGGTCAACCTGATGAACAGGCCGATTATAGATCGCTATCGGAGCCGGGGAGCCCGTATACTCGCTTTCCTGCCTGAGCGCGAAACCGATATTGCCCGTGCCCTGGAACTGGGGGTCGAAGAAATACTCACGGATTCTGCAGTCGGATTTAACAGGTTCCGGAATTAATCACAGGTTCCACGTACAAAACGAGAAGGAGTGTTCGATGAAGAAAAACCCGTGGCAGGATTCGGGTAACGTACGCAGTCTTGATCAGGATCTTGCGCAATTACGAAGCCAGTTCAAAGGGTCACGATTACCACTCGCTTACATCCCTTTTATCGTCATCTTTATCTGGGGCGTATTCTCGGCTTTTTACACCGTACAGCCTGAACAGCAGGCAGTGGTGAAGCGCTTTGGCGCCGTGGTGGCAATCACCGATCCCGGACTGCATTTCAAGTTGCCCTTCGGCATCGACCGGATTCAAAGGGTCGCTTCGACGCGAGTTCTCAAGCAGGAGTTCGGCTTCCGCACTCTAAGTCAGCGCGGTAATGAACCGAGCCGCTATGAAGATCGCGAATACACCGAGGAGTCATTGATGCTGACCGGTGACTTGAATGTGATCGATGTGGAGTGGGTAGTTCAGTACCGCATCCAGGACCCGATTAAATACCTGTATCAGCAACGCGAACCCGATACTACGTTGCGGGATATTTCCGAGTCCGTTATGAGGCGGATCGTCGGCAACCGGCTGGGTTCTGAAGTGCTGACGGTGGGTCGGGTGGAAATTGCCCAGGGCGTGCGTGACGAAATCCAGAGCATCATGGATTTGTACGACTCCGGGATTCATATCATTACAGTGGAGCTGCAGGATGTTGTCCCGCCGGCTGCGGTGCGGCCTGCTTTCAATGAAGTAAACGAAGCGCGGCAGGAACGTGAACGGATGATCAATGAAGCGACCAAACGGGCGAACCAGCAGATACCTCGAGCCCAGGGCGAAGCACAACGTCTGATCGCCGATGCCCAGGGCTACGCAACGGAACGGGTAAACCGTGCTCACGGAGAAACTGCGCGATTCAAAGCGATGCTGCAAGAGTACACCGCGGTGCCGGAAGTGACCCGCGCGCGCCTTTATCTGGAAACCTTGACTGAAATACTTCCTAATGTAGGGCAGGTCCTGATGGTGCAGGATAATCAGGCGGGTCCTTTTCCGCTGATGAATATTCGCGAACCACGGCAGGAGGCAAAGAAATGAAAATTTCTGCCATCGCTTTAATTCTGATTGTCATGGGTGTTTCATTATTTGCATCTATGTTCGTGGTGGATGAGGCCGAGCAGGCGATCATTGTCCAGTTTGGTGAGCCCCGAGGCGAGGTCATCAGCCAACCCGGCTTGCACTGGAAGTTGCCTTTTGTCCAGGAAGTGAGGCGTTTTGACAAACGCCTGCTGATCTGGGACGGGGACGTCTCCCAGATTCCAACGCTGGGTCGTGAATTCATTCAGGTGGATACTACCGCCCGTTGGCGCATTCTCGATCCGCTGCAATTTTTGCGAAGCGTGCGCGATGAAAGTGGAGGGCGCACGCGCCTGGATGACATTATTGATTCAGTGGTCAGAGATATTGTCTCAGGCACCGAGCTGGAAGAAATCGTACGTTCGGGCGACTGGAGTGTGGATGTGGAAGAGCTCGATGAGGTTGAACAGGATCGCGAAGATATTACGCTGAGCAAGCGTCCGCAGCTGGGTCGTGAAAAGCTCGAGGCCGCAATTCTTAAAAGTGCGTCAAAACTTATGCCGGAGCTGGGTATTGAATTAAAGGACGTCCGTATCAAGCGTATCAACTACATTGATTCAGTTCGGCGCCAGGTGGAGAACCGAATGATTTCTGAAAGACAGGCAATTGCCGAGCGGTTCCGGGCTGAAGGGCAGGGGCGCAGCCTGGAAATAACAGGGGAGATGGAACGTGAACTTCGCCGCATCAATTCCGAAGCCGCACGAAAAGCGGAGGAAATAAAAGGCGATGCTGATGCGGAAGCTATTCGCATCTATGGTGAAGCATTCGGCGCGGATCCGGAATTCTATGCCTTTATACGGACACTGGAAACCTACCGCGCTCTGGGCACCAACACCACCCTGATGGTTCGAGCGGACTCCGATCTTTTTCAATACCTGGAAAGCGTAAAGCGAAAATAAAGTATAACCGGCCCTTTCTTTAGACCAACGGCGTACAGTGTGCGCTGTTGCCTTTGTCCGCCGGTACTGATAAATTCCGAACACAACTTTAATAATAGTGACCAGTCCGGGGGCTCTGGGTTAGGGCCGACATGACGCAAGGTCGCACGCATCTACGATTTAGTGGGCCATCGGCGCTCCACCTTTCACCGCAGGAATATAAGCGTAAAGGATTCCAGTGAAGAATTTTCTTTTTGTGGTCATTATCCTTTTACCGGTTTGGTCTGGACCGGGATATCCGGCCGATGATCCCCAGTCCCTGATGTCGCGATGGCTTGATCTGGAAAACCAGAAAGGCAAGCTGCAATCCCAATGGCGGGAGCGCGAGACAATATTGTCGCGACGGCTGGAGCTGATGCAGATAGAGGTCGACGCCATCGAGCAGGCACTGGCTCAAAGCAACTCTTCTACGAGTGAAGTGGACGCGCGTCGTCAGACATTGTCAGAAGAACAGACCGAGCTTGAACGGGAACAGGTGCAGCTTGGCGTCCAGCTCGCGGATGCGATCAGCAGAATGCAACGACTGCAGCCTCGCCTGCCTCCGCCACTGCAGGCTGAATGGTCGGAAAAGCTCGAATTGGCCTCCAGGGAGGATGCGTCGAACAGTCAAAAGCTTGAAAAACTGCTTTCCCTGTATCAGCTCCTGAACGAATTCAATGGCCGGGTGGCTTATCACAAAACCGCAATGCAGATACCGGGCGGGACGGATGGTGACCAGATTATGGTTGCGCAAATATACCTCGGCCTGGCGCAGGGCTGGTATATCAGCGACGACGGCAGCAAGACCGGTTTTGGCCTCCCGACAGAACAGGGATGGCAGTGGTGGCAGGGTGATGAGGCTTCGCAGATACTTGGCAGGGAACTTGACGCATCCGCCTTGCTGAAAGTCAAGGCCATGCTGGAAACGCCCACCGTTGCAGACTACGTTCCCCTTCCAGTCCTCGTAAATACCAGTCAGGATGCTTCGGAGGGACGTCGATGAAAGGGAAAATTCCAGGTGGGGTGCGCTGGCGAAGGCGTCTGTTACCGGGACTGTGGATATGCGCGCTGCTATCCTGTCTGTCAACAAATGTTTCAGCGCAAGACGTGGACAAGGAAATTCTCGATCGGATTACGAAGACCAATCAGTCGCTGCGAGATATTGAAACGTCCATAGGACGCGCCAGCAGTCGCCTGCAGTCGGAGCTCAGTAAAAAGGAAAATGAGGTCAAGTCACTACGCAAGCAGGCTGCCGTTGTACAACGGACAGCGGACGAACAGCTTTTGGGACTTGAACAGCTGGAAAAAAGAGTGGCGCAGTGGTCGGTCCAAAGTAAATACCAGCGGCATTTGCTGGCCAGTTTTGTCAATAATGTAAATCTTTCGGGTGTTGCCGTCTCCGATGACGGAGCGAAGCTGCTGGAAGCAGACTTGCTGAAGCTCGCGCACGACCGGATTCAACAAGCCATGGCGCCCGGCTGGACAGACAAGCCGGTGGTTCTTTCCTCCGGTCAGATCCGGGTGCTTCAGGTTCTGGCTGTAGGCCCCGTGGAAGTGGCGCTGGATCCTGGAGCCAGTCTGGGCGGGTTGGTGGATCGTTTTGGCAGTGAAACTCCGCAGCTGCTGCAAGAATTTGGTAAGGCGGATCTGCAACAGTTGCAGTCGCTGTTTGAAACAGGCCGGGGCGATCTGACGTTCGATCCCACACTGGGCAATGCCGCAAAATTGCAGAACAACGCGGGGGATGTCTGGAGCCATCTGGAAGCCGGTGGCGTTTGGGCGATTCCGATTATTTTCTTCGGACTTCTGGCTCTGGTGATCGCATTGATAAAAGCGGCACAGCTCGCACGCCTGCCAAAAGTTCAGGTCCATCCCTGGACCGGCGAAACCGGAGAGCTTCCAGCCAATGTAGCCATTGGCAAATTTCAGAAAAAACTCGTTGAAATCGCGCGCAAGGTTCCCGTGTCTGCCGAACGGGATGATCTTCTGGTCGCGAGCCTGATGGAACACCGACACCGGCTCGAGCGCTTTATGGGCGTGATTGCGACAACGGCCGCGGTGGCGCCGCTGCTGGGGTTATTGGGAACGGTTTCGGGGATGATTACCACTTTCAAAATGATGACGATATTCGGTTCGGGTGATGCGTCCACCGTGTCCGGCGGTATTTCAGAAGCACTGGTCACGACAGAGCTCGGGTTGATAGTTGCGATTCCATCGCTGGTCGTCAGCGCATTATTGAACCGGTACATAAAAAACTACCACCATAAGCTGGAAACCTTTGCCGTGCGCTTGAGCAAAGTGCAGGCAAAGAATTAATCAGAGGCTCCCGAATTATGGGTCAGATAATTGCCGATCATGCGTTTCTTCTTAACAGCATTGTGGTCTGGGCGATTCTGGCGCTATCGACCTTTTGTTATGCCGTCGCGATCGAATTGTGCTTTTTCCAGAAAATCAATGCAGCGTGGTTTTTACGAACCCGGTTCTGGTTTGGCAGCTTGCAGATGCTTTTATCGGCGCTGCCTTTGCTGGGGCTTCTCGGCACCATCAGCGGCTTGATGAAAACGTTCAGACAGTTATCCAGAGACTCCGGGCTGGCGCTGCAGGAACTGGTATCGGGCGGTATAGGTGAAGCCCTGTTTACCACGCAACTTGGCTTGGTGATGGTGGTTCCGGGTCTTTTACTTCTCGCATTGCTGCACCATCAAAGAAGCAGCTGGATTCTTGTGCACTCTTATGAAATCGTCCATTGAAACCAAGCTTGAAGAAGCACTCACGCCGGGGATTGATCTGGCACCGCTGATCGATGTGGTTTTCATCTTGCTCATTTTCTTTATCGTCACGACAGTATTCGTCCGGGAAACCGGAGTGGACGTCGACAAGCCGACGGCCGTTTCCACGCAAACTTTGCAAAGTTCGGTATTGCTGATTGCCATTACCGAATCGCGGGAAGTCATTTACGGCGGAACCAGCATCGGTATCGAAGGCGTCAGGACAACATTGATGCAGGCATTAAAGCGGGATCCGCGTCCTCTGGTCATTCAGGCAGATAAATCGGTTCCGACAGATCTGTTGGTGAAAGTCATCGATGAGGCCAAGATGGCAGGGGTCGAAAAAGTCAGTATTGCTACTGTCACAAAATAATCACGTTGGCGGGTCACATGGAGAGCAGGGTGGGTTTACAGATACCGGGATGGAGTCAAACATGAGGCGGGTTTCGCAAGTGGTAGTCGCGTGAAACGGGAGCGCATCGCTGGCTGGGCGTTGAGGCTGTCGATCTGGCTTTTAAGTATGATTGCCGTGATGAGCCTGACCGCTTTTATAGTGTTGCACGATTCCATCCCGATCTCTGAATCGGAGACTGTGACGCTAAGAGAAGTTGACATAGCGCTGCCGCCACCGCCGGAACCACCTCCGCCCGTGGAGATGCAGGTAGAGGAATCGAGCGCGCCTCCCAGCATTGATTTACCGGGACGCGGGGCCGGTCCCGACATGACGTTTTCCGATAATCCGAAACTGTCCATGGCCAGGGTGCAGCAAATACACAAACCGGACAATGACGTCGGAAAGCTGGATCTAACCCGGTCCCTGAGCGTCAATTTTCCGCTTCTGGATGTAAAGGAACTCGATCAGATACCTCGACTGGTATCCACAAACCGAATCAGCTTTCCGCAGGAACTGAGACGCAAAGGCGTTTCGAGAGTTGAAACCAAGGTGGAAATCATTATTGATCAGTCTGGTCAGGCATTCGTAAAAAAAATAGTCGATCCTGTTTATCCTGAAATGACTGACGTCATACGCAAGGCCATTAATGATTCCAAATTCACGATTCCAAAGAAAGACGGAAAAGCGGTGCAGGCAATTTATCTGTACACGCTCGTATTCATTAACAGGACCTGAAGAATGATACGACTCCGCATCCTTAACAAATTGCGCGCCGGTGCGCTTACGACAGTGTCGCTGGCGCTGATATTAACGCCGGCCATTGCAGCTGCCGACGCTGTCAAATTCGAGTTGATGCTGGCAACTCCAAAATTCGTCCTGCCTCAATTTACCGGTCCCTATACCGACCGGGAGGCGTCTATTGCGCCTGAAGAATATGAAAGAGCGGAGCGGTTGCGAACCATGCTGGAGGCGGGTCAGCGGCAACAGGTCATCCAGGAGCTCGAACAGTTTTATGATATTGAACTAAGTCCTGCAATGCTCGCCTTGAAAGGACAAATATATGCTTCGCTGGAAATGTACGACAAAGCGGAACAAACCTACCTGGCCGTTCTGCAACGGCAGCCCCAACTTGTCCGGGTGCACAGTGACCTGGCTCAGCTATATCTTGTGCAGGAAAAGTTCAAGGAAGCGCGTCAGCACTTCTCCCGGGCTGTGGCATTGGGCTCGAGTGATGCGCTGGTACACGGGCAGCTGGCATACCTGAATCTTGTGCAATACGGCCCATTCAGCGCAATTAGCAGCTACCAGACGGCTATGGCTATTGAACCGGAAAACCAGCAGTGGCAACGCGGACTCCTGGCAGCGCTGACTCAGGCGAACATGCTCGAGAGCGC
>CAZXLJ010000036.1:0-27411 GCA_964641175.1 uncultured Cellvibrionaceae bacterium | reverse complement strand
CGAGCTTGATGAAATCCGGCAGCGATTCTTCGTAAAGACTTTCGGAATAACGGCTGTCGTACTGCATGTCCTGCCACTGCCGGACCATGCCGAGGGCCTGGTTGTTCAGGCAGATAATTTTTACAGGCAGCCGGTACTGCGTGCAGGTCGAGAGCTCCTGAATACACATCTGGATGCTGCCCTCGCCCGTGATGCAGACGACCGTCGCTTCGGGATGTGCGTACTGCACCCCCATGGCGGCGGGCAACCCGAAGCCCATGGTGCCGAGCCCGCCGGAATTGATCCAGCGACGCGGCAGCGCAAACGGATAATACTGCGCCGCAAACATCTGGTGCTGCCCCACATCGGACGTCACGTAGGCATCGCCTTTTGTTACTTCAAAAACTGCCGATACCACCTCTTCCGGCATGATCATCTCACCGCCGGTCGGATATCTGGGTTTGACCAGCAAGCCGTAATTCTCGCGCCATTCGTCGATCTGCTTCCACCACTCTTTCAGGGCGCGGGCATCCTGCTTTTCGGTGCTGTCTGCGAGAATATCCAGCATGTCGCCCAGAACGCTGTCAACGGGACCGACTATCGGAATATCCGCCGTGACGGTTTTGGAGATTGACGCCGGGTCAATATCAATGTGGATGATTTTTGCGTGCGGGCAGAATTTGTTGGGTGCGTTGGTTACGCGATCATCGAAGCGCGCGCCGACTGCCAGAATGACATCGGCGTGGTGCATGGCAAGATTCGCTTCGACAAAACCGTGCATGCCGAGCATACCCAGAAACTGCCGGTCGGTACCGGGATAGGCACCCAGACCCATCAGAGTATTGGTGACCGGCAGATTCAGCTTGCGGGCCAGCTCGATCAGCGGCTGGCAACCATTGCCCTGAATGACTCCGCCACCGGCGTACACGATGGGACGCTTGGCCGCCAGCAGCAACTGCACGGCTTTGCGAATCTGCCCGGAATGACCGCGGCTGACCAGCGAATACGACCGCAACCGGATTTTTTCCGGGTAGTGATATTCGTATTTGTCCACGGGGTTGGTAATGTCCTTGGGAATATCAATGACCACCGGACCGGGCCTGCCGGTTGACGCGATATAAAAAGCCTTTTTGACGATGGTCGGGATATCACGCGCATCCTTGACCAGGAAGCTGTGCTTCACAATGGGCCGGGAAATTCCGACCATGTCGGTTTCCTGAAATGCATCTTCGCCGATTCTTTCAGAAGCAACCTGCCCGGAAATGACCACCATGGGAATGGAGTCCATATAGGCGGTCGCGATGCCGGTAATGGCGTTGGTGGCGCCGGGACCGGAGGTGACCAGGACGACGCCGGTCTTGTTGGTCGAACGCGAATAGCCGTCAGCTGCATGGGTAGCGGCCTGTTCGTGCCGAACCAGAATGTGTTTGATTTTTTTCTGGCGAAACAACGCATCGTAAATATGCAGTGCTGCGCCGCCCGGATAACCGAAGATGCACTCTACCCCTTCATCGGCCAGTGCGCGCATTAACATGTCGCCGCCTGAGAGTAATTCCACCGTGTTGTTCCTCTGAGTTTGAAGCAGTTAGTTTGAAAACAATAAGTCTGAAAAATAAAATGGTCGCTCGATGGCAGACTGTGTGCCGACGAGCCCAATAAGCCAGGTTCATGCTCTGAAGTTGCGGGCCAGGGCCGGATCTGCTGTGACTTTCGTTTACGTGAATCCGGGTGCGGTTACCAGGATTCGGGGTAGCAACGACCGGTTTGTTCTGCCCTGTGCGTCCCGGGAGCCCGGGCCGCCGGTAGAAACCGGATCACACATCAATCAAACGCGTGACGACAACTCCGACCAATGCAGATCCGCAGGCGCGGCTGAGGTATCGCTTCTGCATCGGTCTGGGCATCACGGGTGAAGAGCCCTGTATAAAGAGGTGCATGCCAAGGGTACTTGACCTGCTAAAGACTGCCACCGAGATCTGTCGGCAAGGGTTTCGGTAAAAACCCCAGAGGCGTCACGACATTCTCTTCAATATCCCGACGTTGTCAAGGATAGAACTGCAAATTGCTCAAAAAACATGCATCGACCCAGGCAGACCCCGTGAAGGTCCGCTACGGAAGATCGACTTTCTCACAAACCCGGCGACTGTCGGCGACATGACCCGCACCATGCCTATAATGGCCGCCCTGCACTCGCGATATCGACCACAGGAATTACCCATCAAGCATTGACTGATACAGCAAGGAATTTCCATGAAGATCCTCATGATAGGTGGTACGGGCAATATCAGCTTCAGCGTCAGTCGCCAGCTCCTGGAAGCCGGACATGAACTCTGGCTGCTCAATCGCAGTGGATCGTCGCGGGAGTTACCAGGCGCCCGGCTGATCCAGGCCGATATCAATTCTCTCGACACCCTCGACGGTTACTGGGATGTCGTCGTTAACTGGATCGCCTTCAATGAACAGGACATCCGCCGGGATATGAACCTGTTCGCGGGCAAAACCGGCCAGTATGTTTTCATCAGCTCCGCATCCTGCTACCAGAATCCCGGCCCGACCCGCTGGATCACCGAAAAGACGCCCCTGCATAACCCTTTCTGGGATTACTCCCGCGACAAGATCGCAGCGGAACGGGCTCTGATCCAGGCGGCGGACGAAATCGGCATGCCCTTCACCATTGTCCGCCCGTCCTTTACTTATGCCCGGGTGATTCCGCTGGTTATCGGCGGGTGGAATGAATACACCGCAATCCGGCGGATGAAGATGGGTAAACCGGTGGTCGTTCATGGAGACGGCACGTCACTGTGGACGATCACCTATGCAGAAGATTTCGCCCGGGGATTTATCGGTCTGCTGGGCTTGCCCGCAGCGCTGGGCGAGGCGGTGCACATCACGTCCGACGAATTTCTCAGCTGGAACCGAATTTACCAGCTCACGGCGGAAGCCCTCGGCGTCGAGGCGAAAATCGTTCACGTTACTTCAGCAGAGATCTGTGCGGCAGACCCGCGCTATCGTGGCACGCTGCTGGGCGACAAAAGCGAAAGCGCACTGTTCGACAACAGCAAAATTAAACGCCTGGTTCCGGAATTCCGCTGCACCATGCCGTTCAGTGACGGTATCGTCCATACCCTTGCCTGGTTTGAAGCCGACAAGCAACGACAGATATTCAATCCCGAGAGTGAGGCACTGATGGAAAAGCTGATCGCTCAGGCGAGGATTTGAGGAACGGGCAATGCCCATCCAAGTCCCCCTGCAAAGTGGGGATTTGGGTTGTGTACGGAAAGTAACTTTCGACCGAAAACTTGTCTCAATTGCCCGTCGCCCTCGCGCACGCACGCGGCGGCCTACGAACCCCGGGAGGACTAGCCGATTAACATGGAATAGCGACGGCTGGATAAATGAACAACGAAGGGGTTTCAGGGAATCAGGCGGACAACGAATGTGCTTGTTGGCAGGGTTGTACCGTGATTGTGCATACTCCCCGTTCGATCGTGGGTCCCCGCGTGCGCGAGGACGACGGGCTTGAAAGTTACTCTCAACCGGGGAACTTGTCTCAACTGCTCGTCGCCCTCGCGAACGCGGGGGTCCACGAAACCCGGAGAATTAACCAATCGGCAGGCGTGCGCCGAGACGACGGACCAGCACATTTAACCAAAATTCGTCTCAACTGCCCGTCGCCCTTGCGCATGCGGAATTCAGCCTGGGAGGGGAGAAAAGTCCCCCCTGCAAAGGGGGGATTTAGGGGGGTAATGCTTAATAAAAAGTCCCGCTAATCCCCAGCACCGCGGTATAACCCGGATCATAGTAGCCATAGGCAGCGTTGTTGTACTGGAAATTTTCCCGCTGCAGCTCGCCACCAAAGTTGATCAGGTTGAACGTGACCTTGGGATTGGACGGCAGATTGGCAAACGCGTAACTGCCGGAGAAGTCCCATTGTCCACGGGATTCGACCACCCGCTGCGCCGACCAGACGCCATTGGCTCCGTAACCAGAACTGCTGTACTCGTCGTGCCAACCATACGACAGGCGCAGGGTCAGGTTGCTGTTTTCATAGTAAGTGGTCAGATTGGCGATATTTTCCGCGATCCCGGTTGAGAGTGCGTAGACACTACTGTTTCCCGCATCCGGATCGATGTTCATCCAGTTTGCGGCGACGCCCGCACCCGGTAGCAGCCAGGGCAGCGGTTGCACCCACTGCACTTCCACCCCGCTCAGCTTGAGCGAACCGTTGGCCACTGGCGCCTCCTGGCGCTGTACTGTAGCGACCAGCGGCCCACCGCGATGATTGATGGCGTCCTGTTGTCGAATGCTCAGGGAATCCAGGGGAATGTTCAGGCTGCTAAAGAGCACCGGACTGGACGCCCCGCTGCTGAAACCGTCTATATCCTTGCGGAAATAGTTGAATGCGGCATAGCCCTCGGCCCCGGTGTACCACTCCAATCCCAAATCGAAATTGTCGGAGGTGAACGGGTCCAGCTCCACGTTCCCCATGGCGACCCGGGTGGCGTCCTGATCCGTGAATATTGTGACCGGCAGCAGCTGCTGCGGGTTTGCGCGGGTCATTGTGCGGGACAAGGCGGCGCGCAGTACCAGATTGCCGCTCAGATCAAAGGCTGCGTTGAAGGCCGGCAACACTTCTGAATAATCCGAATCCGCCATGCGCCACTCGTAGGCGCTGCCCACCAGTTGCAGGCCGCCAACTTCCTGATCAGTCGTGACATACCGGACACCTCCGTTCAGACGCAGGCTGCGATCGAGTACCACGAATTCATGATTGCCCTCGATATACAAGCCGATGGTTTTTTCAATGAGATCGCTGGTGGCGGCGTTGGTGCCGGTGGTGGCAACCAGACCGGCCGCAGATGACAGCGCGTGGTATTCGGTCTCGGCGAAAAGCGCGTCGTAATTTACCGCGACAAAACCAGCGGGGCCGGAAGTCAGGTAGTTCCGAATACTGTTCGGTGGTATTTCTTCATTGAGCCCCGCACTCCAGGACAGGGATCCGTCGTAGGCACTGATATACCGGACGTTTTCGTCATAGGCCAGGCCGGCTTTCCAGTTGTTGATGTGATTGCCCTGCTGGAAATCAACCCGCGCTCCGTAGGTTTCCGTCTCGCGTTCCTCGTTCTGGATAGACATGCCCTGCCAGTTCCAGCCCACCATTTGGCCGGGATCATTCAAATTGATGTTGGACGTAACATGCGGCGCCTCCCCGCCATCGTTGTGATAACTCGCGATCACCCCGCCATCGAGACGGGTAACGATGCCCACCGTAGGGGCTTCGCGGCGCCATTCGCTGCGGCTGGTACTGAACTGAAGATCCAGCGACCGGTCGTTTTCAAACACGAGGCGCACGCCGGGGGTGATACTGTAAAAATCGAGAGTTTCTTCGTAGGGGCGGGCTTCCAGCTGAAACTGCGCATTAAAAAGATCAGCCCGGGTGACGACATTATTGGCGTCCAGTCGCATACCGGTCGGGATCAATTGGGAGTTGCCGCCGATCAATGCCATGCTCTGCCGATTGATGTCCCGGTCGGCGTCGACATAGAGCATGTCCACATAAAAACTGGCGAAGTCATTGGGAAGCCACTCCATCGACAGGATGCTCGCCAGGCGGGTGCGATCCCCTTCACTGTAGTGGGGGCGCCCCATGCTGGGGAACAGAGCGCTGCTGATCCGCTGGGTAGTCAGTCCAGGGTTTACATCAATCAGGAAGTTCTGGTTAACGACGGTACCGGGGCCGTATTCAGTGCCGGAGTCGCCGGTGATCAGGGTATTGGACGGCGTGACGTGATATCCGGGCGTTGTAGTGGGCGAGCCAAGGTCATCAAGGAATACCGGTACGCCCATCGTGAAGCCGTTGCCCCCGGTGCGGTTGCACTGGCTGCCAGCAGCGGTTCCCGGCAAGGCGTTGACTCCGACCGGGACGGCCCCACACTGGTCGAAAGTCAGGTTGGGATTGGTCCAGCCCGACGACTCGAAACCCTGGGTGACGATCTTGGTGGAGACACCCGACAGTCCCGCCAGAACGCCAAAGGAGCGATCGCTGTTTTTCCACGAACCGAATACCGAAGCACGTGGACTCAGTTTCTCCGCATGCTCCCCGTAACCGGCCTGTACCTGATAATTAATGTGGTTGGTGGTCGTGTCCAGCGGTCGCATGGTGCGCAGATTGACCGTCCCGCCGATCCCGCCTTCAACCGCGCTGACCAACGATGTTTTGTGCACATCCAGCCGCGTGAGAAATTCCGTGGGGAACAGATCCAGATCCACTTCCCGGTTGCTGCTGGCGGAATCCGTGCGGCCGCTGGAGGCCACCGCAATCTGCGCACCGTTGAGCATCACTTTAGTGAAGTTGGGATTGAGTCCCCGAACCCCGGCCTGCAGCCCTGAGCCATCAATCTCCCGGGTCAACTGGACACCCGCGACCCGCTGTATCGCCTCGGCGACATTCAGGTCCGGGAATTTGCCGACATCTTCGGCAAAGACGGTGTCGGCGACATGGACCGCTTCATGTTTGACCACCGCGGCGGTGCGCAAAGCATTGCGGTAGCCGGTGATGACGACCTCTTCCAGCAGGATACCTTCCGAATCCGCTGACTGTCCGACGCCGGCGGTTCCGTCATTCTGGGCATGGGCCAGTGCAGTGGCGGAAACGAGCGATAATGTCACTGCCGACTGGAAGAACGCTGACTGGATAGCCACCGCTACAGGTCGCATCCGTCCCCATGCCTTGAGATTTTTTTTACTCACGCCTGAATTCCTCCAATGTAAAGCGACGCAGACGTTACGCCGCCTTGCCGCGGCGCACTGCCTTGCGGATTCAGGAGATCAGCTGATCCGGATCAATTGGCGATCCCGCTGGTCAGTTGAACTCCCGGTCGGTCAAATTTATCGGTTACAGCGTTACGGGGTGCAGCATTCATGATCCGTCGATACCAAAAAAGACGCCTGCATGGGCGACTGCACCTGAAAAGAAGACATCTGCTTGGTCCTAGTTCCAGAAGTAATCCTGGAGCCACAGCAGCGCCTGTTTAGGCGTGCCATCAGCATTGCGCAGGCCCGTACCTTCTCGCCAGGTTTCGCCTTCCACATACCCCCAAAGGGTCACCCCGGCCACGGCCGGATGCTCCCAGAACGCCGGGAACTTCTCCGCGTAGCGAAGGCGCTGCTCTTCTTCGGTGGCTCCGGTGATATCAAGCTCGCTGACGTAGATGGGCAGATCAGCGGCGGCCAGCAGATTCAGGTTTGCAGTGATGGTTTGCGCCGGGAGCTCGTTAACATTGAAGTAGTGGCTCTGGATGCCCAGGGCATCGATCAGGTTGCGCGCTTTGAGCAGTTCGGCAATTTCCAGGTAGGTTGCGATATTGGCGGTGTTGCTGATGATGTCGTAGTCGTTGAGGTGAAGTTCTGCGGTGGGGAAGTACTCGCGGGCCAGTTCGAAACTTTTAATCACCCAGTCCCAGCCGGTGGCGCCGTCACCTCCAAGGGCGGCCTTGAAACTCGCCGGGGCGTGATCTGGCAATGCCTCATTTACCACATCGATCATGTCTGTCTCGGGATAGCGCTCCGCCAGCAGGCTGATCCATTCTTCTATCTCCTCCAGCTGCTCACCGGGTGGAAGCGCATCGATCCAGCCAGGGCGCTGCTGATCCCAGATCAGCGTATGCAGTTTGAAGGGCATGCCGTTTTCCAGGGCGTAATCATAGGCCAGGTCCAGTTCGTCCCAGACCATGACGTCGCGGGTTTCCTCGACGGTTCCCCACTTGCCGCCATTTTCCGGAGTTACCTGATTCCAGAAAGTGTCGAAATCATCCGGGACCACATCGGCAATCACGTTTCCCAGAAACTTGCTCCGGTCCGAGGCAAGGCCGAAGGGGCCCGCGCGGATTTCCAGATCGTCCACATAATAGGAAACATTGGCATCCACAGCTTCGATGTAGACGAAGAGCTCGGTCACGGCCCCACGGGCCGTGTGGACGAAACTGCCTGTCATCTTGACCCAGTTTCCCGGCGCCACTGCCGGAATCGTCTCGGCCACCGGGGGGTAGGCTTCGCCATCCGCGTCAACGCGTTTCATGCTTATTTTGAAGACAGTTTCGGGCGACCCCGGCGGCAGATAAACCCAGGCCGATGCGGTAAAGCTCCGACCGGTTGGAAAATCCAGCGGCAGATCCATGACGGGCGCGTGCCAGGGCTGAGTGCGGCCGCTGATAAAGAGGCTGCTGGTTCCGGTATGGGCGAATTGTGAAGACTGCTCGATGGTCACCCCGTCCCCCTGGGATCTCCACGGCGGAAGACCGCTCTCGACGCTGCCGTTGACGATGAGATTGGGGCTCGGGTCTCCCGAAGCGCCAGAACTGGTGCTTGAGCTCGAACTGGAGCTGGAAAGGTTCACCGGACCGGCAGGATTGACCGTTGAGTCGGCGTCGTAGTGAAGTGTGCCTTTGTGGTCGCTGGAGCAACCCGCCACCGCCATGGCCAGCACCCCGCACAGCAGGCTTTTATTCAGTTGGAGACACTTGCGTACCCTCGACCAGATCTTCATTCTCTTCTCCCGGCGAACTGAACTGGTAACCACTGCAGCTTTCCCGTGATTTCCCGTTTTTTTTGCGTAGAATCGTGACCGGTGCCAGCACTTGTCCTATTCGCTATGACGAATCTTCGATCCGGCCTTTACGGTAATAAAAAGTGTAGTTCAATTCCGATAAATGCCAATCTCGTCGCCGGACGGTGTCAGCGCGCATTCGTGTCTGCCGGCAGCCGGCTGCAATCAGGCGCTCCGACAAATCTCAAGGTGATTTATGGAATATAGAAGACTGGGTAAAAGCGGTTTGAAAATCAGTGTTTTGGGCCTGGGGTCCTGGGTGACCTTCGGCAAGCAGGTGGACCAGCGCCAGGCCCGTAATCTCATGGCGCGTGCCTATGACGAAGGCATCAATTTTTTTGATAACGCGGAAGCTTATGAAAGCGGCGAAAGCGAACGTCTCATGGGCGAAGCGTTAAAAAAACTGGGTTACGGCCGCGACACGTTCATTGTTTCCAGCAAGGTTTTCTGGGGAGGCGACCGGCCCACCCAGCTGGGACTGTCGCGCAAGCATGTAGTGGATTGCTGTCACGCCGCGCTGCGGCGACTGCAGGTAGATTATCTGGATCTGTATTTCTGCCACCGGCCCGACCCGGAGACGCCCGTGGAAGAAACCGTGTGGACCATGAACACGCTGATCAATCAGGGCAAGATCCTCTACTGGGGCACCTCCGAATGGTCCGCCGCATCCATTCAGGCCGCCCATGAATTTGCCGCGAGCCAGCGCCTGATCGGCCCCCTTATGGAGCAGCCGGAATACAGTCTGCTGAAGCGCCGCCGCGTTGAAGAAGAATATATGCCGCTTTACGATACCGTCGGCCTCGGCCTGACCACCTATTCCCCACTGGCATCCGGCATCCTGACAGGGAAGTATTCCAGCGGCATCCCGAGCGGCAGCCGGTTCAGTCTGCCGGAATACCAGTGGCTCAAGGATCTTCTGCTCAGCGAGGACCAGGCCGAAGCCAAGCTCAAGCGGGTGGACCGGCTCGGCGAGATTGCCGCGGCCATGGGCGTTTCCACTGCGCAACTCGCTCTGGCGTGGGTCATCGCTAACCCCCGTGTGAGCTGCGCCCTGATCGGGTGTTCCAGACCGGAGCAACTGGATTCAAATCTGATGGCGCTGCAGGTCGCCCGGCAGCTTACTGACGTGGAGAAGGCGCAGATCAACGCCCTGTTTCCGGCTTAACGGCACCCGGTCACCGACAGGCTGAGCCTCGACCCCGGATTTTATGGTTTATACTTTGTGCGTTCAATGTCGTCGTTAATTTAGGGAAGTAAAATATGCACGAACTCCGTTGGCTTATCGGCGTGGCGTTGCTGATCGGTTGTAGCAGCAGCATGGCCGTCGATTACTATCGCTGGACCGATAGCAAAGGCATGACGCATTACTCGGACAAACCGCCCCAGGGCGTCAAAGCGGAGCGCGTTAAAACAGGCAAATCCGTAATGAGTCAGTCCGACGAAGCAGCCCCTGCGCAGCCGGATGCGAAAACAGCGGAGCGGTGCAAGGAAGAACGCGACCGGCTGACCCTGCTGAGCAGTCAGCGGCAAATTCAGATGAAGATGGACGATGGCAGCATGCGCACCCTGAGCGTAGATGAAGTCCAGCAGGAGCGTGCCTTCACGGAAAAGGCGGTCTCTCTTTACTGCGAGTAGGACACCCTGTGTCGGGCAGCTGGTCCCGGAGCTTAAGGTGACCGGATTATTTTCATTCGTGTTTTTGTTGAAAAAAGGCTGCCGAAGCAGCCTTTTTACATTTTGCCTTAGAACTGACGGCTCACGCTGCCTGCTCAGTTATTCCGGTTGTCTTCCCAGGCACCAATCGAGAAGTAATACGAGCCGTATGCATACTGTTGCAAGCGCGCGCGTCCTTCTCTGGCGTTACCCGCCGCCTCGCCGTGTCTGCAATAGGGAGACAGAGTGTAGGAAACGAGGGGAATACGCTGGGCCACGTCCTTACACATTGAGAAGTTCACCGATTCTCTCCAGACAATTGTTCCCGCGACGGGTTTGGCCACGACGGTATTAATTCCAGGGTAAGCGATCGTGGGTATCATTGAGAAGTCGAGTGCCACTTCTTCTGACCATGTCAATTGACCTGGAAAGCCGTAGCTGCCGCCGCCGGAAAAATCATTGAGTGTCACGCCGGAGCCGGCCGGAAAACTGCCCCAGAGGGTGTAGTCCGCGCTGGGTATGGAAAGACCCTTCTTGTATTCCGGCATGTCGTCTTCATTGATTACGATGGAAGTCGCAATGTAAGTGTTCGGCGTCTCGGGGAAAATAATATCCCTGGGCAGATTTGCCGCCGGAGCATAGAGATTACTTACCAGGTAAGACGCAACACTCTGGGCACATGCACCGGAGCAGTTGGAATACTGTTCCATCTTCGAGTCGATGTAGGCGAAGAGCGCGCGCTCGCTGTACCGGTTGGCTTTAATCGGATTACTTGCATGGCAGGAGCTACAGGCGTTACCGAATAAAAATTCACCCGCCGCCAGAGTGCTGACAACTGCAGGGTCGTATCTGGCGTCACCAAATGGCGTGGAGATTGCGGCGACGTCCGACAGAACCCGGCGGGATTCGGTGCTGGTATTTTTGCCGTTATTCAGGATTGTTGAGCCAATAATATCCATTTCGGAAAAATCCGAATAGATTGCCGCCCCGTCGAAAGAAGCGCGGTTATTGGTGAGGGTCGAAGCAAGTATGGTGGTTCGGGTAGCGCCCGCGTCATCAATGGAACCTCGGCTCGCCGCGATGGCACCGCCCACCCGGGCGCTGTTATTGATAAAACTCGAGGCGGTTATTTTTGCCTGCCCTACATTCACCAGCCCACCGCCGTGGTACAGCTGCGGATTGTCGACAGCCTGCCAATCCGACACACGGTTGTTGGAAATATTGCTTTGAAGGATCGACAGGGTTCCATCGTTGTATATCCCGCCTCCGCTCAAGCGGTCGGCCACGTTGTTTGCCACTTCCACTCTGTCCAGAAAAACAGTTGAGCCTTTGCGAATCAGTATCCCGGCCCCGCCGATGCCGCCACCATTATTTGTCGCTCTCAGATCACCGCCGGTTATGCGCGTGCTCCAGATGGAAACCTGCTCATCCGGCGCATCGATTTCTAGAATGCGAATGGTCGCACCGCTGGCGGCGGTGATGGTCGGCGCACTGAGCGCCATTGAGCGGCCCAGATGGCCAAAAATGGACACGCTGCTGGCGATCTTCAACGTTGTGTTAACACGGTAAGTCATCCCTTCGGTGAGGAAAATCACGGCGGCGTCGTTGTCCGCATTGGACTGTTCGATCGCCGCCCGCAGGGTACACTTGCCCTGCGCATCCGCACAAATGCCGTCCGCGAGGTTCGCATCGGGCGCGTCATAGGCCACACTGGGATCATATACACCCGCGCAAACACCTGAACTGGCTGCCAGCCCTGCTGCGGCAATTATCTTTTTTATATTGGTCATATTCACTATTTATCCTTAGGTTCCGTTATGAATGCCGTGCCGGAGTATAAATTACAGAAAGAAATGAAAGCCACATTCGTTTGTTTGCATTAACGAGTGAATTTTTGGCGGGGCAAAAATTTCGCGAGGTTTAAAACTGTATTTTTTGCGGCATTTCGAAATGCAGGCGGAGGCAAAAACCGACCAGACAGCGCTGCGGTGCCGCGATGCTCGTCATTTAAAAGCTTCAGACAACTTTAAAAGCTTCAGGCACCTTTAATAGTTCGGGCGGCGTCTGCGCGAACCAAACCGGACTGACGCGCGGCAGCCAGCCCGCAAGGCGCTTTTCTTGCGAATGGCCTATGCGCTTCGCAAGTAGAGCAACGTGGCGGATGAATGCTTTGACCGCGCGCTACGGGGCTTACAGCGCTCTGCGAACTCTGTAAGCCGGGCGCTATTCGGACTTGATCAGAGGCTCCCTAACCTTTGGTAAACACCACGTGGTCCTGATCCAAACGGGCGATGATGGTATCCCCCGGCAGGAACCGGCCTTCCAGCACCGATTGCGCCAGCGGATTTTCGATCATCTGCGTGATGGCGCGCTTGAGCGGGCGCGCCCCGTAAACCGGATCGAATCCGGCCTTCGCGAGTCGCGTCATGACAGCCTCGTCCAGATCCAGGCTCAAGTCCATATCTGCCAACCGTTTGCGCAACAGACTCAACTGGATAGTTGCGATTCCGCGAATCTGGTCCTGCGCCAGCGGATGAAATACCACTACCTCATCAATGCGGTTGATAAATTCAGGACGGAAGTGCTGGGTCACTACTTCCATGACAGCATTTTTCATAATGAGATGGCGGTACTCGTTATGTTCCTGCTGGTTGAAGATGCCCTCATCGTTCAGTGATTCCAGCGTTTTATTTGCGGAAATCTCCTGGATCCGGTCAGAACCCAGGTTCGAGGTCATCACCACGACGGTGTTGCGGAAATCCACGGTTCGACCCTGACCGTCGGTCAGGCGGCCATCTTCCAGGACCTGCAGAAGGATGTTGAACACGTCCGGATGAGCCTTTTCTATTTCATCGAGCAGGAGTACCGAATAGGGGCGGCGCCGAACCGCTTCGGTAAGGTAACCGCCCTCTTCGTAACCCACATAACCCGGAGGCGCGCCAATCATGCGGGCGACCGAGTGCTTCTCCATGAATTCAGACATGTCGATGCGGACCATGGCGTCCTGGCTGTCAAAAAGGAATTCCGCCAACGCTTTGCAAAGCTCGGTTTTACCCACTCCCGTAGGCCCAAGAAATAGAAACGAACCATTGGGTCGGTTCGGATCGGAAAGCCCGGCGCGCGAACGGCGCACCGCATTGGCCACCGCGTTGACCGCTTCGTCCTGCCCTACGACCCGCCGGTGCAAGGCATCTTCCATGCGCAACAATTTATCGCGTTCACCTTCGAGCATTTTGGCTACGGGAATGCCCGTCCATTTGGAAACCACTTCCGCGATTTCCTCATCAGTGACGCGGTTGCGCAGCAGCTTCATTTCCACGGTCTCCACCTGGCTCGCCATGCTGAGCTGCTTTTCCAGCGCCGGAATAATGCCGTACTGCAGCTCGGACATGCGCCCCAGATCGCCCGCGCGCCGGGCAGTTTCGAGATCGAGACGAGCCTGTTCCAGGTTGCTTTTAATTCCCTGCGAGCCTTGCAGGGCCGCCTTTTCGGAGCGCCAGATTTCTTCGAGATCAGCAAATTCGCGCTCCGCGGTTGCGATATCGTCATTGATTTTCTGCAGGCGTTTGCGCGCTGCTTCGTCGTCGTCTTTTTTAACCGCTTCGCGCTCAATTTTCAGCTGGATCAAGCGCCGCTCCAGGCGATCCATCTGCTCCGGCTTGGAGTCTATTTCCATGCGGATGCGGCTGGCCGCTTCATCGATCAGATCGATCGCCTTGTCGGGAAGCTGGCGGTCAGTGATATAGCGTTGTGACAGGCGCGCGGCCGCGATGATCGCGGAATCCGTGATATCCACGCCGTGATGCACTTCGTAGCGCTCTTTGAGTCCGCGCAGGATCGCAATGGTATCTTCCTCATTCGGCTCTTCCACCAGCACTTTCTGAAAGCGCCGTTCCAGCGCTTTGTCTTTTTCTATGAAGCGTCGATATTCATCGAGCGTGGTCGCGCCGACGCAGTGCAATTCCCCGCGCGCCAGGGCCGGCTTCAACATGTTGCCGGCATCCATCGCGCCTTCGGCCTTGCCGGCACCGACCATGGTGTGCAGTTCATCGATAAACAGCACGACCCTGCCTTCCTCTTTGGATAACTCGTTGAGCACCGCCTTGAGCCGCTCTTCAAAATCGCCGCGGAATTTTGCGCCCGCCAGCAGGGCGCCGAGGTCAAGTGACAGCAAGCGTTTGTTTTTCAGTCCTTCCGGGACTTCGCCGTTGATGATGCGCTGTGCGAGCCCTTCGACGATTGCGGTTTTGCCGACCCCCGGCTCTCCAATCAGGACCGGATTGTTTTTTGTGCGGCGTTGCAATACCTGTATGGTGCGGCGGATTTCATCATCACGGCCGATGACCGGATCGAGCTTGCCGGATTCCGCCCGGGCGGTCAGATCCACGGTATATTTGCTCAGCGCCTGGCGGTTACTTTCGTCGTCGGCGTTATCGACTTTTTCACCGCCTCGAACCTGGGCTATGGCCTGTTGCAGCGCCTCCAGCTTCCCGAACTGTTTCAGTACCCGCGCCATGTTGTTGTTGCCATCTTCCATGGCCGCCACCAGCAGCGCTTCGCTGGCAATAAATTTATCCCCCTGCTTCTGGGCGTATTTATCGGCAAGGTTCAACAGTCGCGACAGCTCTGGCGACATGTGTACTTCCCCGGTGGGGCGCTGAATACGCGCGACATTTTCCAGCGCTTTTTTCACTTCGTTGCGCAGGCCCACCATGTCGAATCCGGCGCTGGCGAGCAGCGGGCGCACCGAGCCGCTTTGCTGATCCAGCATGGCCTGCAACAGATGAACGGGCTCGAGCTGATTATGATCACGCCCCACCGCGATAGACTGGGCATCGGATAACGCGAGCTGGAGCTGATTCGTGAATCTGTCTATTCGCATGGGTTTTCCTCGCAGGTATTCAGTGGTACTGGCAGCAATTGAAAGCAAAATGTGCTGTCAGCTTCAAGGGCTTTAATTGGGTGCGTCGCCGTAAAATCAAGGCGGGCCCGCTGTACAGTGCTCTCGCCGGCACCGGCAGTTGTTCCCTGTCATTCGTCGAATCCTGGCTGAACAGCGACGAATTTTGCCTTTACCTGACGGTCTATAAAACCGGACATGACACCTGATGAGGCATTAAATGAAATTCAGATTTCTGATCATTGGCGGGGTTCTCTTGGGCCTGATGCAAGTCCCGGTCTGGGCGACTCCAAAACCGGACCACGCCCGGGCCGCTCACGAGGTCAGGGAACTGTCGGTCAAGGGATTCGACCAGGCATTCCTTGATGAGCAAACCGATTTCCACGCCTATCGTGCTGTATTTGTGAATGATCCCTCCATTGAATTCCATGACCGCTGGCTGCGGGATCACCGCAGCGACATCAGCCGGCGGGATGAACGGCGCATTCGCGGCGCCTATTCCGACGCGCTGCGCACTTCCCTGAATAAGAGCCTTGCTGCCCATGGAGTGAGTCTGGCAGAGGGGCCTGGTTCCGGGGTTCTCATTGTTAATGCCAAGCTTGCGGATTTTCGCCTTACCGCTCCGGATTCCAGCCGGGGACCCTTGTCTCGCCAGTTTGTCGATTATGTCGGTTCGGCGCGCCTGGAATTGGCACTGGAGGACGGGGCGGAGCGGCGGCTCCTCGGCAGCTTGAGCGATTTCAGCCAGACGCGCAGCCATGGAGCGCTGAACGATCTGAAGGAAACCAATCGCGTGGTGAATCTACGGGACTTCAAAATGCTGTTCCATCAATGGGGTGATCACTTCGCCGGTTTTATTGCGGAGCAATCCAGATAAGACTGGCGAAGCGCCCGGTCACTCCGTCGCGGCGGTAGGAATAAAAGCGGTCTGTCTGGCTGACGGTGCAGTCATGGCCGCCGTAGATGCGGTTGACCCCCAAACCCTGCAGCTGCCAGCGAGCCAGCGCTTGCAGATTGAACAGGTAGCGTCCGGCGCTGCCTGGCCTGGCCATTACCGTCTGCTGCCAGAGCACACCCCCCTCCTTCAGCGGAGTGCTCGCTTGCAGTGTCTTCAGAAACCGGTCGTCCACTTCATAATGGACGCTGCTGATGGCCGGGCCGAGGTATACCAGCAGATGCTCTGGGCGTGCATGGAAGCACCCGACGGCCCGGGCAAGAATCCCGTCCGCCAGCCCGCGCCAGCCGGCATGGACGGCAGCGACCTGCTCGCCGGAGCGGTCACACAGCAGCACCGGGATACAGTCGGCGGTCAGGACGGCACAGGCAACTCCCGGCTGTGCGGTAAACACTCCGTCTGCCACCGGAACGTCCCCTGCATCCGGGAGTCCGCCATCAGCATCCAGCAGGTCGGTGCCGTGCACCTGCTGCAACCAGATAACTCGCTGTGCATCGATGGAGCTCACCAGGCGGGCACGGTTTTCTTCTACCGCGGCCGGGTCATCGCCCACATGCAATGCAAGGTTCAGACGCTCATAGGGCTTCTCGCTCACGCCGCCACTGCGGCCGGTAATCGCAGTTTTTACGCCCGGGGGCGCGGGCCAGGAAGCCGGGCGCCATAACGGGTGTGGAGTGAATTCGACCATGGTCAAGCCCGGGCAGTACTTACTGGGGATTGTCGTTCAGCGTGTCGATCAGCATCTGCAGATCTGCCGGAACATCGCATTGCCACTCACGAAACTCCCCGCTGTCCGGATGCAGCAGACCCAGTTTATGAGCGTGTAAAGCCTGTCGCTTCAGTCCGCCCACCGCCTCCATCACGGCAGCTGCCAGACCCCGGATAATCTGTCCCCTTTTTCGATATACCGGATCGCCGATGAGCGGATATCCCAGGTGATTCATATGAACGCGGATCTGATGAGTGCGGCCAGTACCCAGATTGAGTCGCAGTAAACTGATCATCGGCCAGCGCTGCAACGTCTGGAAGCGGGTGACAGCGTCTTTGCCGGTGGCGACGACGGCCATTTTCTTGCGGTTATGGGGATCTCGCCCGATGGCGGCATTGACGGTCCCTGACATGGGCGGATGACCGTGAACCAGGGCGAGATACTCCCGTGCCACAGAGCGCGCCTGCAGCTGCGCCACCAGACTGGTCTGCGCCTGGAGCGTCTTGGCGATCACCATCAATCCGGTGGTGTCCTTGTCGAGACGATGCACCACCCCTGCCCGCGGTACGTTGTGAAGATCCGGGTAGCGATCCAGCAACCCGTTCAGCAATGTTCCGGTATAGTTGCCTGCCGCCGGATGGACTACCAGCCCGGCGGGCTTGTTGATAATGGCAATGCTGCTGTCTTCATAGATGATTTCCATGGGCACCGGTTGCGCCTGCCACTGCCCCTGAGGTACAAGTTCTGCGTCCAGATCGACCCGTTCGCCGCCACTGACCTTCAAAGTAGGCTTGGCAGTCTTGCCATTGACGACCAGAGCACCGGATTTGATCCACTCTTTGAGACGTTCCCGCGAGAATTCCGGGAACAAGCGCGCAAGACTTTGATCCAAGCGCTGACCCACTTCTGCCGCAGGCAGAGTGCCGGTTCTTTTGATCTGCTGTGTCATTGAGTTATTGCCTGTGACTGGCTAAACTGCGCCGACTCGAGTTGTCGCCGAGAATCTTGTGGACGCCTGGAATGCCTCGGGCTGCACCTAATCGATAGATGGTATTCAATGCGATTCAAAGCCCTGACCCCTATATTTTTGCTGCTCATTGTAACCCTTCTCACCAGCTGTGCCAGTAACGAAAAGCGTGCCAAGGGTGCGTCGGAGCGAGAGGTTTATGAACTCGCACAAAGACAGATGGACTCACGCAACTGGACTGGCGCGGTGGAGGCCCTGAATCTGCTGGAGGAAAATTTCCCTTTCGGAACCTATGGCGAGCAAGCCCAACTTGAACTGATCTATGCGCAATATCGCGCTGGTGAATATGAAGCTGCCATCGCGGTGGCGGACCGGTTTATCCGCCTGCATCCACAGCATCGCAATGTGGATTACGCTTATTACATGCGCGGTCTTGCCAGCTTCAATCAGGAAAGCAGTTTTCTCGGTTCGCTGTTCGGGTCCGACCACACCAATCGTGATCCGGGTGCCGCGCGGGATTCCTTCGATCAGTTTGCTCAGTTTATCCAGCGGTTTCCCGGTTCGCCTTACGCCCCCGACGCCCAAAAGCGGATGATCTACCTGCGCAACGTCCTGGCCCGCGCCGAAATTCATGCAGCCAATTACTATTTCAAGCGCGGCGCCTATCTGGCGGCCACCAATCGTGGCAGCTACGTGGTCAAAAACTTTCCCAATACGCCCGCAGTTCCCGATGCGCTGGCAGTGCTGGCACAGGGGCATTATCTGCTGGGGAACGAACCGGTGGGGGATGATGCCGCACGGGTTCTTGCCAAGAACTTCCCGAACCACCCCGCCCTGACTGATGACGGCGAGTTTGACAAGCGTTACATCCGCGGTCAGAAGCAACGCAGCTGGGTGTCCTGGGTCACACTTGGCCTCTTTGACCGCGACGAAATTCGCGGCTTCGATACCCGTAGCATGTACGACCCTGAATACACCGACACCGCCCGGAAACCGGAGCAGCTGTAGTCCTTCGGGATCATCTACCCGGGCGCTTTTCGCTTGAAAACATACCCCCTTCCTGCCTCCCCCTTTTGCAACGCCTGTATGCACACAAGTCCGCTCAGATGGTGCACATCCCCCCCTGCAAAGGGGGGATTCAGGGGGGTGGTTTTTCCGGGGCGCGCACGAGATTCACACACCCCCTCCCAGCCTCCCCCTTCGCAGGGGGAGGAGTTTCAAGTCCCGTGCCATTCGCAGGCCTGCCAAACTCGTGTGTATACAGTAGCCCTTTGCAAGGGGCAGGAGTATCTTCGCCGTCCATCGTTATCAGCACGCGCACAAACGCGTGCTTATCCTACATATATTGCGGCCATTCCGCCTTTCGACACCTCCGCCCCCCAACTACACTTGAAATAACTATTCAAGACGAGCCGGACCGCCCGGCCGGGGCGCATGGCATTGCAACCGACGCACAACAAGGGCCTTATTCGGGTTTACCTGATCTTCAGGACGGTGCTGGCCATTGTATTGGCGGGGATGTTCCTGACCTATTCGGGCAATATCCTCGGAACCTTCTGGCCGGATCTGTTTTTATGGACCAGCACAGCCTATGCGGGTTTGTGTCTGCTGACGATCGTTGCCTTTCCAGCGGAGCGCCTGCTTAACTCGTTCAATCGGCTGACGGTGTCGCTGGTCGCGGACGTTTTTGCCATCGTACTGATGCTGCATGCCAGCGGCGGTATTGGCAGTGGCCTGGGTTATTTGCTCATCCTGTTTGTCGCGATTGGCAGTGCGTTTATCCGCGGCCAGCCGGGTATCGCCTACGCGGCCATGGCCAGCCTGCTGGTGGTCGCGGAAAGTCTGTATCTGGCGAGCGTCATCGGATTTTCCAACCAGAGCATGTTCTCCGCCGGCGCGCTGGGGGTTTTGCTTTTCTGTACCGCTTTTGCCATCCAGTTCCTGACTGAAAAAATTCACAGCAGCAGCCGCGAGGCGGCCGCGCAGGCGGCTTTCGCCCGGCATCTGCAGCGCCTCGCACAATCCATTGTGGCGCGCATGCGCACTGGAATTATCGTGGTGGACGAAGCCGGCAATATCGAACTGATCAATCAGTCCGCCCTGAACCTCATGGACCTCCCGAAAAATGTCGACTACCGGGGAAGTCCGCTGAAGAGCATCTCTTCTCTGGAAGGCATGATCGAAAAATGGCAGAAGGACCCCGGCTCGGGGCCGCCGGCTATTCAGGAAATGCGGGCGGGCAAAGAAGCGCGGGTGAGTTTTTCTAATCTCGAGCTGGGTGTAACGTCGCGCACCGTCATTTATCTGGAGGATCACCGCGTCGTCGCGCAGCAGGCGCAGCAATTAAAGCTGGCATCTTTGGGCCGCCTCACTGCGAGTATCGCTCACGAAGTCCGTAACCCGCTTGGGGCCATTTCCCACGCCGCACAGCTGTTGGCGGAATCTCCCGATATCTCACCGGCAGATAAACGTCTGACCGAAATCATCAACCAGCATTCAAACCGGGTAAACCAGATCGTCGAGAGCACACTTGCCCTGTCGCGCCGCAAGGAGCCGCGGGCAGATACCCTCAACCTGGCGATCTGGCTGCCGCGCTTCGTCAATCAGTTCCGGCTCGCCCAGGAGGCGTCCATTGAACTGCGCATCAGCAGCAGCCGGCACCTGGTAAAAATGGATCCCACTCACTTATCGCAAATATTAACTAACCTTATAGACAACGGGTCGCGCTACAGTCTCAAGACTATCGGTCAACCCCGGGTGATTCTGGCAGTGGAAAACGCGGAGAACGACGATACGACCTATCTGGACATTATTGATCACGGGCCTGGCATTGCACCCGAGTCACTGCCCCATGTTTTCGATCCCTTCTATACGACAGACGAAGGCGGCTCCGGGCTGGGTCTGTATATTTCCAAGGAGCTATGTGAAATCAATCAGGCCGGTTTGCATTACCTGCGCACGCCAAAAAACATGAGCTGCTTCCGCATTGATTTCTCTCATTATCAGCGGATCTTTTAAATATGAACCCGATAAAAGCACTAATAATCGACGACGAGCCGGATATCCGTGAACTGCTGCAGCTAACGCTTAATCGCATGGACATCGAAACCGACCTGGCGGGCACCATTGCGCAGGCCACCGCGCTCATTGCCGACCACGAATACCAGCTATGCCTGACCGACATGCGACTGCCTGATGGCAACGGTATTGATCTGGTAAAACTGATGCAGGCTGATCATCCGGAAGTGCCGATCGCCGTCATTACGGCCCATGGCAACATGGATATTGCCGTCGAGGCGATGAAAGCCGGTGCTTTTGATTTTCTGTCCAAACCGGTAGACCTTTCCGCCCTGCGCAAACTGGTCAGCGCCGCCGTCGATGTCAGTCAATTAGATGATGAAAGCAACGCGGCAACGCCCCGTATCATTGGTCGCTCCGAACCCATCAGGCAATTGCAGGCAAGCATCCGCAAGCTGTCGCGTTCCCAGGCGCCGGTCTATATCAGCGGGGAATCCGGCAGCGGTAAGGAACTGGTCGCCCGTTCGATCCATGATCTGGGTTCACGCGCCCATCGCCCCTTCGTGCCTGTCAACTGCGGCGCCATTCCTGGCGAACTCATGGAAAGTGAATTTTTTGGCCATAAAAAAGGCAGCTTTACCGGCGCGCATCAGGACAAACAGGGGCTGTTCCAGGCGGCGGAAGGCGGCACGCTTTTTCTCGATGAAGTGGCGGATTTGCCCCTGGACATGCAGGTCAAATTGCTGCGTGCCATTCAGGAAAAGGCAGTGCGCGCAGTCGGCGCATCAACTGAGATCAAGACTGATGTAAGAATCCTTTGCGCCACCCATAAAGATCTGGCGAAGCAGGTTGAACAGGGGAATTTTCGCCAGGATCTTTACTACCGGCTCAACGTCATTCAGCTGAGTGTGCCTGCCCTGCGGGATCGCCAGGAAGATATTCCACTACTGGCGCAGCACCTGTTAAAAAAGCTGGCCAGCGACATGGCGCTGGACGCGCCGGAAATATCGCCAGCAGCCATGGTGCAGTTAACCAAATATGCTTTCCCGGGAAATGTCCGCGAGCTGGAAAACATTCTGGAGCGAGCCTTCACGCTGTGCGACAGCAACATCATAAAACCCCAGGATTTGCAGCTTAATCAGGCAACGACCCTCACCGCTCCTTCCAAGGCTGACGGGAGTAAAACCAATCATTACGCCCGCTGCAAGGAATACCCTTCCCTGGATGAGTACCTTGCGGATATTGAAAAAGAAGCAATTCTCGGCGCTCTGGATACCGTCCGCTGGAACAAGACGCTGGCCGCCAAGGACCTGGGGATCAGTTTTCGTTCGCTGCGCTATCGTTTGCAGAAGCTCGGGCTTGAAGCTGACTGAACCTCAATAATCCGTTGAGTGCTATCCCCGCACAGTTCCGTAAGCCCGCAACGACCCGTTATCCACGCACACGTCTTGGCGCAAATTCCTCACAGACCGTCCAAACGCCCTCTACTTTTTTAGCTCGCTGACTTCGCTCACCATGGCTGTTTTTCCAGGGACAGGAAAATGCGCCGCTATCTTTCAGGATTCACGTTGCCGGAATGTCTGGCGGTTACGGTTATTATCGGGATACTGACCGGAGTGGCCCTACCCGCGCTGACGGGCTTTATCGACAAGCAGCAGGCGGATACGGCTGCCTCGTCCGTTGTGCGCCAGCTCAACAGCGCTCGTAAATTCGCCATCACGTCGGGTCGTCGGGTAACTTTTTGCGGGGTGGATGCGGGCGGGAACTGTATCCGCAGCGATATTGAGCGGTTCGCAATCTTTATCGACCAGGCCTACGATCAGCGCCTCGACGACGCGGATTCAGTCTTCGCCTATGGAGCAATAAAATATCCAGGAACCGTCGAGCTTGACGCCTCCAATAACCGCCACATCACCTTCAATGCTGACGGCACGGCGCGCCAGTTCGGCGCCGTCATGCTGTGTCCGCAACAACCCGAGCCCCAATTGAACCGGCGGATCGTGGTTCACCGGATGGGGCGGCCTTATCTGGAGACCGATAAAAACAGCGCCGGTGTTGTGGAAAACACCGGCGCATGCGGTAACCATTAAAAAACCGGCCCCTTTAGAAATCCCAGTCGATCAACATTTCACGCCAGGATTGACGGCGACTGCCAGTAGCCCCGCCAGAACCAATTTCAGAAGTCACCAGCTCGCCCGTAGAGGTCTGGATGATGGCCACCTTGGTGCCATCGGCGCGCTGGTGAATGCCGGGCGTGGACGGGCTCCCCATACCAATCGACTGGCTACCGTAAACTTCTTCGGCTCCATCCTTGTTGGTGACGTCACTGTTGGTTCCGAGCGGTCCGAAGAAACCGGGCAGCCCCGTCTTCAGGCTGGTTGCATGCAGGTATCCGAAGCCTTCAGGCGAACACAGCAATCCACTGGGTTGGTATTCGGTAAAGACCAGTGAACTGTCCGATACCACCGCCTCGGTAACACTTCGACCCCGCGTGCGCGCAAAATCGAAATACCAGCCGTTGGTTTTTTCTACAGCCATGGTCACATCCGTATACACCTTCACTACCGTGTCATTCTCGCCCACTTTTATGGCCGAACCCGGGCTTGAGCGGGATTCCAGGGTTCCATCTGAATAGACCCGGATGTCAGTGGTGTCAATGAGTGTGTCCTTGTCCACTTCAGTACCAAGTACCTGCCCGCTGAGCTGCGGATCCTTGATCCCGTAATAAGACTGCTTCTTGTTGCTCATGTTGTCAGCAGCCACCATAAACCTGCCAGTGCCCGCATAAACCCAGAAGCCGCCCTGGCGATCACGCAGGGTGAGCGGCGCGGTGCTGAAGGGCTGATTGGTAACATCGAGCAGGGTTTCGAAATCCAGCAGCAACGTGGAGCCGGTCCGGCTGAGGGCACCGCGGTAGAGTTTGCCGGTAGGCGCAGCCACTGTGCCGCTGACGGTGCCAAAATAGATGGCGTCGTCCTGGTAGTTACGGCTCCAGTCCATGGCGGTGATGCCACCGACGAAACTCGCCGAATCACCGACAGTATGAGCCGTAAGCTCCCGCTCCTCGAAGTCGTAGGTGAAAATCTTGTTACCCTTCTCGCTGATCGCCTGGGTCAGCGCCGCGCGCTTGCCAGTGGTCGTCGAGCCGGCAGGTCCCGATCCGAAGACCAGATACCATTTATTGAGATTTGGTGAGGCGTAGGAGCCGGTGGTCAGATCGGGCTCACGCAGTTTGATCACCGTCGGTTTGGAAGTGGAAAAACCCAGATCCGGATGGGTGATCTCCGCCAATACCGTCGGCGCCTGCTCAGGATCGGTAATGTCCATTACAACGTAGCCGGAACGCAGGGTGACGTCGTTGGCCGGATTGGTGTCGCCCGCCAGATCCAGTTTGTATTCGCCGCCACCAAAACGCATACCCGCCACCAGGATGGTTCCCCAGCCGTTGGGATGTTTGGTGCTCGGCGGGAAGATGTTGACGTCAAACGTCTGGATCGGGCCGTCCATGTAATAGACATGGGGATAGTCCGGCGCGGCCAGCCACTTCAGGTGCGGCAGCAGGTTATAGGGAACATAGGCCCATAGCTCCGCGCCCAGTGGATGGGTAGTCTCAGTGGAAACTTTCAGATCATAGGTGGAGGTGAGCGGATTGAAAAAGCCGGCGTTGAAAGCGTGCAGCATGCCGTCATTGGCCCCGACATACACTACCTGCCGACGGTTCTGATACTTGGTCCGGAAGGCGCGATAGGTTTCGTCCGAGAACTCCAGGTCATAGCCGGCCGAGGGCCTGCCCACGGATATTGGCGTGGAGTTGATAATGTCGCCCAGCAGCAGGGGTTCCACGTCGGCATCACCATCGACATCAATGCTGCGGTTGCGGTAGCCCGCGATGGGTGCGCCCCGAATATAGTTGACCAGGTTGATTGCCTGCCCGGTACTGCCCGAAGCCAGGCCGAGCAGGCGGTAGTAAGGCTCGGTCCTCGCCGGATCGAAAGTGGTTCCGGTGAAGGGGAATATCTCGTTCAGATCCGGATCGTTGCCAATCTGGCCATCGCCATCCCGGTCAATACCGGTGAGAATGTAGCGGCCGGTTTTCGCGGAATTTTTGTACGCCGCGCGCTGGGTTGTATAACTTGTCACCGCTGCCAGCTGCTCGTTGGCGCTCCAGATCGGCTTGATGTCCCGCACTTCCACCGCACCGCCTTTGACCGCACCGCGGGTACCGTCGGCGTTCAGGTCATAGCGCTGTACAAGGGTTTTTTCGCTGACCGGGTCGTAATAGACGCGGACGACATTGTCGGCGCTGGTCAGCTGCCCTTTCGGCGTAGCACTGTCTTCGCGAATGTTGCCCCACGAATCGATAAACAACGCGTTAAGCGTACCCACCCAATTCACCGACTCTGCGCCGCTATCTGAATTGTAGCGGGGGTTGAACAGTGCCTGGAATATGGCACCCTCTCCAGTCCCGGTGTTGGACACCACCGATGCTGCCGTGCCGGAACCGGTACGGTTGAGAATATTCACCAGAATTGAGGTCAATTGATCCTTCAACTGCTGGGGGTTGATGGCGAGGAAATAGTTGTCGGGCACACCATCCGGTTCGGCGGCGCCTGTCAGGTTGTTCGTGGTGTCGAATTCTTTCGCAGCCAGCGGCTTGTTGTCGCCATCGACATCCACAAATCCGCCCCACTTCGCTGCGTAATACAGCGGTTGCTCCAGTAGTTCAGCGCTGGAGCTGCCGAGTGTAAATGTTTTGCTTTTGGCACTGTCGGAGCCTTTACAGTTCGAACATCCGTAACCGCTGAAACCGGCGATACCCGAGATTGCGTGGAAGCCATCTTCAGTGGTTCCGCTGATAACAAACCCGAAGCCGATCTTGTCTCCTGTGGACTCGCCAATCACCTGGGTCGTCACCACCAGCTTGTTATTGTTGAGCGTGTACTGAATTAACCCGCTGAGATCCTGGTCATAGTCACCGCCTTGTTCACTGTCCTCCCAGTTCACATAGAAACTGCCGGACGTCGCGGTTTTGCTCACAATCTTGAAATCCACCAGTCCGCAGTTACCGCCGACGGTCGCGTTGCGGCATGCAGGCAGGATGGTAACCTTCCGGGTTGCGTTATCCTGCACGGTGATTTGCGGCAGCGTGGGCGATAGGGAAATACCGTAGGTGGTAACAGTCTGCTTGTCGTCAATATCCGTGCGCAGGTCTGTGGTGTTGGCATGATAAGCCAGGCCGGCCATATGGAAAGTACCATCCAGACGCGGCGCGTCGGGACATGTCCCTTCCACCTTGCCGAGTTCGGAAACGGTCTTTTTGGTACAAAGCTGATCGTTAGTGGTGCCGTTTTCACCGACAAAATAGGTATTGCCGTGAATGCCTTCCCCGGCACCGACGAGGTTGGTCAGCTTCAATGCCGTGTTGGTGGTGTTCAAATCGGTAACCTTGCCGAGACTGTTGCCATCATAAGAAACCGTACTGGCGTTAAACGCGATGACGCTAAGATTGGCACAGGAGCTGGACTGTACCTGAGGGTTGGACCAGGTGGTCTGCCGGGTGAGACCGCTGATCAGGCTCGAATCGTCGGCATCAAAGTCCGTGTTGCGCGTTTTGTTGGCGAAGTAGCGATAGCACTCCAGCAGGATTTCCGCGAAGGGGTTACCCCAGTTGGTACAGCTGCCATCGTTGAAGGTATTCAACCCCCAAGAGCAGTTGTCGGCGTCGTTATAGAACCCGTTATTGTAGTGATAATTGACAATTCTGAACTTGTCGATGGTATTGATGATTCCGCCCGTTGAGGGCGCAGCCTTGAAGGTGCCGTCTGTTGCTGTGTTGATTTCATCTCCAATAAAGCTGACGTTTTTTCTCAACACGCCACCGGATTTGTTTTTCTTGTAAGAACCGGACATCAATCCCCACTTCATGGAATTGTCGTCACCGAAGGTCTGCAGGATTCCCACAGGTTTGTAATTGGCGCTGGGGTATTGTTTGCAGTCTTCGCGTCCAATGAGATTTGAATGGCATACGGAAACCCGCACCACATAGTCACCAATGGTTGTACCGTTTTTTTGTTTCGCCCTGTTGGATGTTCCGGGATGTGAGGACTTGGCATAAATGCCCGTCTTGCTTGGATTGTTACCGTTTCCGTCATATGAAGTATTGACCTTATTATCCACTTCACTCTGATACAGACACTGAAATCGCTCATTGGCCGCCCAGAGCGAATAGTTACCGGTGACCACCCGGGCCAGCGGCTTCTCGGTGACATTCTGCGACAAGGAACTGGACGCTGACGGCGTCGTATTACAGATGGTTATTCCGCTATCGGAACTGGTCGCCGACCCGGGATTTATGTTGAACGGCGTTAATCTTTTGATATTAGGACCGTTGTAATATTTGGCAAAACTGTGGGCATCATTGGGCAGGTGAGACCGTTCCAGAATGGTCTGCCCCAGGGTGTCGACGTCCCGGGTTCCGCCGTATAGCACTTTGCGGATCTGGTCGATGCGGGTCATGGTGGCCCAGTTCAGGAAATTTCCGCTCCAGTAATTACCACCAGACGAAGCACTGTTGCAATATTTGTCGGTCGTGTTACTCACTGGTTTGAAATAGCTGGTTTTCGTG
>CAZXLJ010000035.1:0-28442 GCA_964641175.1 uncultured Cellvibrionaceae bacterium | reverse complement strand
CGGCAGAGCGCCCGTGCTTTGCCCTTGAGCAGATGCCCCCTCTGTGCAGTAATGCGCTCTATCCGGCGGTAGCCCTTCTTGTTAATGCATCCTCGGATATTCGCTCAGGGGGTGTCGAATATGCTGCATCCTGACTAGAATGGACGACATCCGAACAGTCCGAATGTGCTGAAAGCGGGACAAACGTGACTAATTTTCTCTGGCTCGGGAGTGACCGTGACGTTTTTCGACGAATATACAAAGCTTTTCGAGAAGGTCGAAAAATCAGTCCTGTTACTGACACCCAATCAGCGCCTCAGCCGCTTTGTAAAATCGCAATATGATAGTTGGCAAAGAAATCAGAAGCACCGCGCCTGGGAAACGATCCGGGTGCTGTCATTCAGCTTGTGGATAAATAATCTTTATCGCGACATGAGCATCACCGGCGATGCGTCCCAAGCGATACTGAAATCACATCAGGAAGCGGTACTGTGGCGAATTGCTGCGGGTGCCAGCATGGAAGAAGGCGAATTGATGTCAGTCGATTCGATGGCAGAACTGGCGTCTCGTGCGAACCGCAATTTGAAGGAATGGAAGCTGGACATTGCCGATATGGACGTGAATACGCCTGAAATGGAATTTTTACAGCGTTGCATCCTTCACTATGAAGAATATTGCACTCGGCTTCATGTAGCGGATGGTGTCGGGATATTCAAGCAGGTGATGCAATCCGTAGCAACGCTCGATCTTCCAAAAACCTGTGTTTTTCTGGGGTTTGACGACTTCAGTCCCGTCGAAAAAGAATTTCTCGACAGTCTGCGGCATGCAGGCGTTACCGTGGCAATGGAGGATATATCCATGGCCGCTGTCGCTGGCACCGTTAAATTACCTGATTGTGAGCAGGAGCTGATCAGTGCGGCGAGATGGGCAGCGGCGCGGCTGGCCAGGAATCCTGATAAATCCATTGCAGTGGTAATACCTGAACTGGCTACTTTACGGCCGCAGGTCGAAAGAGTTTTCACCGAAGTATTTGAACCCCAGCGCATTTTGCCCGGCACATCGCGGCAGGCATTTCCATTCAATATTTCGGCAGCACAGCCACTGGCGCAAGTACCCATGGTCGCCATCGCGCTTGAATGCCTCAACCTTGATACACGGCTTCCAGTCAGCAAAATTGTCAGAATTCTTCAATGCCCATTTATCGGAAACCACCAGACAGGCGTGTTTCAAGTGGAGTTTTCCGATTTGCTATTGCAGAAATATCTGGACTTGTCTCTGTCCGGCTTTATTTCCGAGCTGGCGCATTACAACAAAAAAGTAAATGATCCCGAAGCAGTCAGTTTTCTGGATCGACTGCAAAAATATTCCACCGCAGTTACACAACAAAATGCTCGACAGAATTACCTTGCCTGGGCAAACGATTTTTCGAGACAGCTTGAGTTGCTGGGATGGCCCGGTGACCGGGAGCTGGATTCGCTGGAATACCAGCAGCTGGTGCAATGGCACGAACTTCTGAATGATCTCGCATCTCTGGATACCATTGTTACTCCGGTCGATAGAAATCAGGCGTTGCAACGATTGAAACAGATGGCGTACAGACCGTTTCAGCCGCAAACCTGTTCGTCTCCGATTCAGGTGCTGGGAATGCTGGAGGCCGCAGGAATGCACTTCGATGATTTATGGGTGACCGGTATGAGCGATGATACCTGGCCCGAGCCCTGCCAGCCGAATCCTTTACTGCCTTCGTCTTTGCAACGAGAGCTTCGGATGCCTAGAGCGTCGTGGGACCGGGAGCTGGAGATTGCGCAAAAGCTGACCACGCGATTCTGTCGCAGCGCGAAGCACGTTATATTCAGTTTCCCGGAGCGGCTAGCGGATCAGCCAATGAGGCTTAGTGCCCTGCTGAGAGATCTGCCGATATTCCCACCTGAATCACTCGACCGCCTGGATCTCCCCCGTTTTGAGACGATGCCTACGCCTGTGCTTGAGTCGATTCAGGATGATTGCGCAAGATCGCTTGCTCCTCATGAACGACGCGTAAAGGGCGGAACCCAGATAATCAAGGATCAGTCGGCCTGCCCCTTTCGGGCCTTCGCCAAACACCGGCTGTTAGCCAGACGCCCGGAATTGCAAAGCCTGGGTGTGACGCCGCTGGAACGAGGGATTTTGTTGCACGGCGCCTTGCAACTGATCTGGTCGGAACTGAAAAGTCAGGAGGCTCTGAAGGCGTTGTTGCCCGATGCCGTTGAAACTCTGATTGAACAGACGTTACATCAAGCCTGGCATCGTGATTTTAAAGCCGCCCGGATCAAAGAGCAGTTCAGGGAAATCGAAATCCAGCGAAGCAAACGAATTCTGGGGGACTGGCTGACGCTGGAAAAGAACCGCGGCGCATTTAATGTGCTTGGACACGAAGATCAGTTTGAACTTAAGGTGGGGCCACTGACCATCAACTTGCGCATAGATCGAATCGATGGGCTGCCGACTGAAGATTCGGTGGCGGTCATCGATTATAAAACTGGCGGCGTTTCCATAAAGTCCTGGTCTGGCGAACGGCTCGAAGAACCGCAGGTACCCCTCTATGCGCTGGCCCTCAAGGATCGTGTGAACATTACTGCTTTTGCACAACTGACGGCATCCAGTGTAAATATGGTGGGTCTCGCGAAGGAGGCCGGACACCATCCGGATCTGGACCTCGCGGAAAAGCTGGGCTGGCCGGATCCGCCCGGGAACTGGCAGACATTGCTGTCCGGGTGGGAGAAAATTCTTGCGGATCTGGCGACGGAATTCGCCAACGGCTGGGCAGTGGTTGATCCGGTCAATCCACGAACGACATGCCGTTACTGCGACCTGCAGGGTCTATGCAGAATCAATTCGCTGTCTGATGAGCTCGTCAACGATGAAGATTGAGTCACCGCCAGACCACCAGCAGCGACAGGGAGCACTCAATCCAGGGGTTAGTCTGATCTGTGAGGCCCCCGCAGGGAGTGGCAAGACAGAGCTGCTTACCCAGCGCATGCTGACCCTGCTGGCTTTGGTAGACGCGCCGGAATCCATTCTCGCCATCACATTTACAAAAAAAGCGGCCGCTGAAATGCGGGAGCGTTTACTGAACGCATTGCGCTCCGCGGAAGGCCCCGAACCGGTTAGTGCTCACCAGAAATTGACATGGTCGCTGGCAAAGAAAGTGCTCGAACGCGATGAATCGCTCAACTGGAATCTGCGGCAGAACGTGGCGCGGCTCGAGGTCCGAACCTTTGACAGCCTGACTCATCGGCTCACGCGGATTTTGCCATTGCAGGCTGCGCTCGGCATGGATTTTACGGTCAGTGAGGAGTCCGATCAGCTTTATATCCAGAGTGTCCGGTCATTAATGGAAGATCTGCAAAGTGACTCTCCCTGGTCCCGGCCTCTGCGATCATTACTTTCACATCTGGACAACGCTTATCCGCGCGTCGAGCAGCTGCTGGTTCGACTGCTCGCCAAGCGGGATGTCTGGTTGCCCTTGATTGGCACCGGTTTCACCAGCATTGACGTGCGTCAGGTGCTGGAGAATTCTCTGCGGGATATTCTTGAGGAGAAAATCGAACAGATTTGTACGCTGATACCTTCTGCGTGGCAGCAGGAACTCCTCGATCTGGCGGACTACGCGGCCGCGAATCTGAAGCGCGCCGGAAGTACTTCTGCCATCTGTGCACTCGAACGTATCGAGGGGATCGATTCACTGCCTGTCAGCGGTGACGACTGCCTTCAATTGTGGGCAGCTTGGCGCTTGCTGCTGCTGACCGGAAAAGGAACAATCCGTTCAAAGCTGGATATCAACTGCGGTTTCCCGCCAGGTCAAAGCAAACTCGAAAGAGCAGTTTGCAAAGCCCAGAAAGAACGGATGCAGCAAATGCTCTCAAAGCTGTCCGCCGTGGATGGCTTGCCTGAATTACTGCAGGAGATTGATACCTGGCCCGACCCCCGATACACCGATCCGCAGTGGGAAATGCTGCAAACACTCACAACATTGCTTCCGTACCTCGTGGCTCATCTCCAGCTGATCTTTCAGCAACGCAAGCAGGCGGATTTTATCGAAATAGCCGCACGTGCGAGTCGCGCGCTCGGCCCGCCGGATGAGCCGACCGATTTGACGCTACGACTGGATTTCCGAATTCAGCATATTCTGGTGGATGAGTTTCAGGACACTTCACTGGCTCAAATCGACCTGCTGACCCGGCTTACCACGGGGTGGCAACCTGGAGACGGCCGCACGCTGTTTTGCGTCGGCGATGCCATGCAGTCGATCTATGCCTTTCGAGGAGCAAATGTCAGTCTGTTTTTGAAGACCCGGCAGTTCGGGCTGGCCGGTATTGATCTGCAGTTGTTACGTCTGACTTGCAACTTCCGGTCGCAGGCCGGGCTGGTAGAGTGGGTCAACCGGGTTTTTCGCCAGGCTTTTCCAGGTCGGGATGACATGGCGCGGGGCGCTGTGACCTATTCACCGTCAGATGCCGTACGCCCGCCACTGAAAGAGCCGGGGGTCGTAACGCACTTTTTCTCGGCCGACATTGACGCATCCGTCTGGGAAAACACTTTTGTCGACACAATTCGAAATCTTCTCCGTCAGGAACCAACCTCTTCCATAGCGGTGCTGGTCCGCAACCGCGAGCACGCGGTGCCGCTCATGCAGGCGCTAAGGCAAGCCGAAATCCGTTACCGCGCCGTGGAGCTTGAGTATCTGGCGGAGCGGCCGGCCGTGCAGGATCTGGTATCGCTGACGCGCTGCCTGCTGTTTCCGGCAGATCGCGTGGCGTGGTTATCCGTACTGCGTGCGCCCTGGTGCGGGTTGACGCTGAATGACCTGGAAGTCATAGCTCAGGTGACCGAGAGCCGGCTTATCCTCCAGCAGAGCCGGGAAATTCTTCAGCGAGGTACGGGGCAGGCGCGGATTCAGGAGGTCAGCGAAGACGGTTACCGGCGACTGGCCCGCGTAATACCGCTGCTGGATCTCGCCCTGGCTGAGCGGGACAGAAAACCGCTTCGCCTTTGGATAGAAGGCATCTGGGTCGCACTGGGTGGCCCGGGGTGTGTCGACATGGATGCAGAGCGAGACAATATCGAGCGGTATTTCGATCTGTTGGACCGGCTGGACCTTGAAGGAGAGGTCGTCGATATGGAACGGCTTGAGCGATCTGTCGCCCGACTTTTTGCGGCGCCAGACCGGCTGGCACCGGATCGGTTGCAGATCATGACAATGCACAAATCCAAAGGTCTCGAGTTCGATTACGTGATCCTGCCGGAGCTGCACCGTTGCAGCCGGCCGGGTGATAAGGAGCTTATACATTGGCAAGAGCGGGTGAATCGGACGGGTGTCGAAGAGCTGGTGGTTGCACCCTTGGCGCCCGTAGGGCAGCAGTCGGACCGCATTTATCAGCATCTTCATTTTGAACGCCGACAGCGACAGACCCTGGAGGATTGCCGTTTACTCTACGTCGCAGTCACGCGTGCAAGAAAACGTCTTTTTCTCCAGGCGAAATTCAAAAAGAATAAGGACCAGAGCGGATATTCCGGGCCCCCGGAAGGCAGTTTGCTTGCCCGCATCTGGCCGGCGATTGGCCAGGACGCCGTCATTCTCGGGATGGAAGACGTCACTGATCCCGCATCAGCAGGGATCAGACCGGCCAGACTGCTGAACCGTGTGCGGAGTGATTGGCCCGGAGTTAAATTAATTCCCGGGACACTGCTTGAAGATTACACGCCGCGCTACAGTTTCGATAACGCGGAGGAAAATCTGCCCCGGTTTCAACGTCAGGATACGGTGACCAGACTGGGTGGCAGCCTCATCCACGAAGCACTGAAAGTTATTACCGAGCAGGGTCTGCAATGCTGGCGTGGGCGGGATCTGGCTCCGTTGGCCGCGGGTTGGCGGGCGCGGGCGATCACACTGGGTGCCTTGCCGGAAGAAGCCGTGCGCATCGTGGAAAATGCATCCACTCTGATTTCCAGATGTTTGCAACATGAAAAGATGCACTGGATCCACGATCAGGCCCATCGTCTTTATCCGGAACATCCGGTTTCCTGGGTGAGCAGGGGAGATGTGGTGGATGGCGTCATTGACCTGTTGATGATCGAGCCGGATCAGACTGCCTGGGTGATCGATTACAAGACCGCTCAGCCGTCAGCGGGGCAGACTCGGGCGGATTTTCTGGAGCAGGAAAAAAACCAGTATCGTTTTGTGATGGATCGCTATCGGCAAGCGGTGAGAGGTATGGGTTTTACGAATGTGCGGTCTGTGCTGTTCATGATCGCCACTGGTGACTGGATCGCTTATTGAGCGCAAATTGAACCGGCAGGTTGACGCCCTGGTTCGAGCGCCGGGACGGCGTAGACCGCGTTTCAAGAAACCGGGTAAAAAATTATTCCTGGTGATCGGAAACCGGGTAGGCAGCGTATGGCGAGACCGATTATAATCGGCCGCACTTGTCTTCCATGAGCGTCCCCGCGACTTTCTTCACGCTCTGTTGTTTCGTCTTAACGGGTTCCTTCCAAAAATAATTTGCCAAACAACCCTCGTTCTGGATCTGCGCCTGGAAGATGCAGTAAGGATGACTTTCCCGGAATCTCTCCGGGTGTTCGGATTTGGGGTTAACTATGAAACGGTTTGGTATAAACAGGCATTTTGTATTTACGGTACTTGGCGTCCTCGCGCTCGTCGGACTCCTGGGTGGCATCAAGACGGTACAGATTCGGGATTTGATAAGCGCCAGCGAGGCGATGGTGCCGCCGCCTGCAAGCGTGACAGTCACGCCCGTCGCGGATCAGCAGTGGGAAGTTGTTCTCAAGGCCGTGGGCTCCCTTGAAGCCGTCGAAGGAGTGACGGTCAGTGCGGATCTGCCAGGACGGATCACGGAAATATTATTCCAGCCAGGCTCCCAGGTGCAGGCGGGTGACAAGCTGATCCAGCAGGATATCTCGTCGGAGCTGGCTCAGCTGCGGGCCGCTGAAGCCAACGTCAATCTCGCCAGGGCGAATCTTCAACGGGTCGAAGAATTATTCGGGAAAAAGGTTTCGTCCCGTTCTGAAATGGACACGGCAGAGGCCCGCTTCAAAGAGGCGGTTGCGCAAGCAGATATCATCCGAACAACCATCGAAAAGAAGACCATTTGTGCCCCTTTCGACGGGCACCTCGGCATACGGTTGGTGAACCGGGGGCAAGATCTGGCGGGAGGCACCCCTATTGTCTCCCTGCAGGCAGTGGAATCCATGTTCGTGAATTTTTCCCTGCCCCAACAGCATTTGCAGTTCCTGAAGCCGGGGCTTGGCATCCGGCTGACGGCGGATGCGGTACCCGGCAAGGTTTTCGAGGGGAAGCTCACCGCCATTGATCCGAAGATTGATTCATCAACCCGCAGCGTGAAAATACAGGCGACACTGGCAAACCCGGACATGGACTTGCTGCCCGGCATGTTTGCGAACGTGGACGTTGTGCTGCCGGAACGGGAATCGGTTCTGGCAGTTCCGGGGACTGCCATTTCCCACGCCACTTTCGGAAATTCCGTTTTTGTGGTGGAAGAGAGTGTGGACTCAGCGACGGGGAACAAACAGTTCGTTGCACAGCAGCAGTTTGTTCAGATCGGTCGCGCTCAGGGAGACTTCGTAGCGGTCACCAAAGGTTTGCAGCCCGATCAGAAAGTCGTGACTGCCGGTGTCTTCAAATTACGCAATGGCGCACCGGTGGCAATCAGCAGTGATACCCAACTGGATTTCCAGTTGAATCCGCGGCCCGAAGACAACTGAAGGTGTCTATTGCGGACGGGTGAGCGCGCCGCCGGGTGCAGCCACCGTCCGCCGGATATCCAGAAATTCCATACGGCATCTTCAGTCAGGTAGCGGCTCCGCCGCCGGGGAAGTCTCAATGACAAAATCCATCACCGATATTTTTGTGCGCAGGCCGGTTCTGGCCATCGTGCTCAACCTCATCATTATCATCGCCGGCATTCAGGCAATGTCGTCCGTAACCGTGCGGCAATATCCGCGCAGTGACAACGCCATGGTAACGGTAACAACCAACTACATAGGCGCAAATGCGGAACTGGTCAGAGGGTTCATCACCACGCCGCTGGAACGCGCAATCGCCGGCGCTGATGGCATCGACTACCTTCAGTCAGAAAGCACCCAGGGTTTGTCGACAATCCGCATCTATCTGGAAATTAACTACGATCCGATCAAGGCGCTTTCGGAGGTCACTTCCAAAGTCAATCAGGTGCGTGGCGATCTGCCCCCTGAGGCGGAACTGCCAGTGATTAACGTCGAAAGTTCAGACAGTCAATTTGCGTCGGCCTATCTCAGTTTCAGCTCCGACATTTTGCAGGACAACCAGATTACGGATTATCTGACCCGTGTTGTCCAGCCACGCCTTTCGGCACTCGAAGGAATTCAGCGCGCGGAAGTGCTGGGCGGTCGCACATTCGCCATGCGGGTCTGGCTCAAGCCGGACCGGATGGCGGCACTGAATGTAACGCCCGTGCAAATCCGGCAGGCTCTGGCGAGTAACAACTACCTGGCCGCAATCGGCAGAACCAAAGGGTCTTATATCCAGGTTAACCTGTCCGCCAATACCAGCCAGACGACTACGCGGGATTTTGAAGAGTTGGTCATTCGTGAAGAAAACGGCGCGATTATCCGGCTGAAAGATGTCTCTGATGTGGTCCTGGGATCCGAATACTACGATAGCGAAGTCCGCTATTCTGGACACACCGCGACATTTATGGGCATCTGGCCGCTGCCCAATGCCAACTCGCTGGAAGTGATGGCGAAAGTCCGCGAAGAAATGGAAGCGATGCAGGAGAGTCTGCCGAGCGGTTTGAGTGCGGCTATTGCCTACGATGCCACCGAATACATTGAAAGCGCGATCAGCGAAGTCATCAAAACGCTTACGGAGACGCTGCTGATCGTCGTCATCGTCATTTTCCTGTTCCTGGGTTCGATCCGATCAGTGATTGTTCCCCTCGTTGCGATTCCGATTTCCCTCATCGGTGCAGTTTTCCTGATGCAGATCTTCGGCTTCAGTTTGAACCTGCTGACCCTCCTGGCGATTGTTCTGTCAGTGGGGCTGGTGGTGGACGACGCTATAGTCGTCGTAGAAAACGTCGAGCGTCATATCGGCGCCGGCGAATCACCGATGCAGGCGGCCATCCTCGGTGCGCGCGAGCTGGTGGGACCGGTCATCGCGATGACTATCACCCTGGTGGCGGTATACATACCTATCGGACTGCAAGGAGGATTGACAGGATCCCTGTTCCGCGAGTTCGCATTTACTCTGGCGGGCGCGGTGCTGATCTCGGGTATCGTGGCGCTGACGTTGTCTCCCATGATGGCGTCGCGTTTGCTGAAGTCCGATATTGAAGAAAAAGGCATGGCAAAACTGGCCGCGCAGACCTTCGAAAAGATAAAGAAGCGTTATGCATCAGCACTGGATGTGACCTTGCAGAATCGCCCGGCTGTCTACCTGTTGTGGCTGACGCTGAGTGTTCTGTGTATCCCGATGTTCATGTTTTCCGCGAAGGAGCTGGCGCCGCCGGAAGATCAGGGCGTCATATTCGGCATTGTTGAGGGTGCAGCCAATGCGTCGATGGACCAGGCCACGTTTTATGCAGCGGAAGTCAATCGGGCCTTCTCCAGCTTCCCGGAAACGCGCTTTACTTTTCAGTTGACGTTTCCCAACGGCGGTTTCGGCGGCATGCTGCTGGCGCCGTGGGATCAGCGGGAAAAATCGGTATTCGACCTGATGCCGGAAGCAACCGAAAAGCTTGCGGCGATTCCAGGCATCAACATCTTTCCTGTCACACCGCCGGCATTGCCCGGAGGGGGGGAATTTCCGGTTGAATTTATTATTGCTTCCACCGCGGAGCCAGCTGAAATGGTAGCGTTTGCCGAGCAGCTGCAGTTGCGAGCGGTTGAAAGCGGCTTGTTCGCCTTTCCACCGCAAATCGACACCCGTGTGGATGTGCCCGAAGCAGAAGTCATTATCGATCGCAACAAGGTTGCCGATCTGGGATTGAACATGCAGCAGATCGGTGCGGATCTTGGTGTGATGTACGGCGGTGGCTATGTCAACCGCTTCAATATTGACGGGCGCAGTTATCGGGTAATTCCCCAGGTCAAACGCAGCGAGCGATTGAACCCCGATCAGATGGAGAATATTTATGTTACCGGCCCGGATGGACAGCTGATCCCATTGAGCACGGTGGCGGAAATTCGGCAGAAAACGGTGCCTCGCTCGCTTAACCGGTTTCAGCAGCTGAACGCGGTCAAACTGAGCGGTGTCGCCATTCAGCCTTTGGACGTCGCTCTGACCTTCCTTGAGGACCAGGCGGCGGAGATATTGCCCCAGGGATACATCGTGGACTATACGGGCGAATCCCGGCAGCTGCGGCGCGAAGGCAACAAGTTTGTGCCAGCGCTGGCTCTGGCTTTCGTTCTGATATTCATGGTGCTGGCGGCGCAGTTCAACAGCTTTCGCGATCCCGTGGTCATTCTCCTGGGCTCGGTACCGCTGGCCATGTTCGGAGCGCTGATCTTTACCTTCTTGAAAATGCCCAATCCACAGATGCAATATTGGACGGACGGCTGGACTACAACGCTTAACATCTACTCCCAGGTGGGCCTGGTTACCCTGATCGGACTGGTGGCAAAGAACGGTATTCTCGTGGTGGAGTTCGCCAACAAGATGCAGGAGCAGGGTTTGTCGAAGTTGTCAGCAGTTCGTGAAGCCGCCATTTCCCGGCTCCGCCCCATCCTGATGACAACTCTCGCGACAGTCGCGGGCCACTTTCCCCTGGTGCTCGTGTCCGGCGCCGGCGCCGAAGCGAGAAACTCGATTGGGCTGGTTCTGGTTGGCGGCATGGCGATTGGAACGCTCTTTACCCTGTTTGTCGTTCCGTCCATCTACATGCTGTTGGCGAAGACCCTCCAGCCAGCAGAGCAGCCGCTTGCGGATGAACCCTCACTGCTACCGGTCACGGGTTGACCAGGCATGTATTAACACCGCCAGGGATAAACCGGAATCGCTCCCCCGGTAACGGAACCTGGAAAAGCCGTTATGCAATGCAGGCTTGCATCCTGCGAAACTGGTCTAAACTGGTTATAAGCCGGTGTAGTTCCGGCTGTTTCCTTGGGGGGAGCATTCTATGAAACAACTTCAGTTTTATGAAGGGCTGGACGTCGACCGTTTGATCTGGCCTGTCAACTACTCTGTTCAGAATATCCAGTCTTCCGCGGTTTCCGTACTTGACGACTTCAGAAAAACCCAGCCGGCGCTGGTGAGCCCAGATGCGCCTGCTATGGAAGTAGAAGCCTCGATGCGGCGCGATCATATCCGGCTGAAAGTCGTCGTTGACGAATACGAGCGCTTTCTGGGCATCGTTACGGTCGATGATCTCGACAGCCAGGAAATGCTGAAGATGGTGGCGGAAGGCTATGCCCGCTCCGAGTTGAAAGTCCGCGATTTCATGCATCCCAAAAGCGGACTGCGCTCGTTTGATTACGAAGAGCTGGAACGGGCGACCATACAGGATGTCATGGAAACCTTGCAGCACAGTGGACAGCAGCATTGCCTCGTTGTCGATCACGGGTGTCGGGCGATCCGCGGCGTGATTTCGGCCCAGGATATTGCAGCCCGTATTGGTCTGCCGCTCGATACGCAAAACCGGTCCTCATTTGTGAATGTTTTTAAAGCGATCTATCATTAGCCGCCGCGGCGGCCATAGTGGCAGTGAGGCGGTTCCCTGAAAGTCGAGTCCATCATGGTCGAAAAAATGTTGCGTTGTGGGCACAACTGGCCCGAAAAGCCATCTGCAGTGGAGCAGGAAGATCTGCTACGTCGGCTGCTGCACTCGTTCCTCGATATGCTGGACAAGGGCCGGACCGAGCCGGTCATAAAAATCACCGCGAATTCCGCCCCCGAGCTTTTTTATTTCTATCACAAAGATACACAGCATTTATGGCGGCTGATCCGGGAGCTCGATACGCGGTATCACGTCTGGACTGTGCAGCAGGCGCGGCAGTCCCATACTGAAGAGTCCTATGAGCATGCGACTCTCCGGTTTGTACCTGAAAAAGAAGCCATGGTGCGCTACTGGCTGCACAGGCCAGCTCAAGACAGTTATGCGCTCGCCTGGAAAACCCAGGTGGAGCGCAATGCAAGCAGATTTGAAGATGGGGGCTGCGCCCTTCACGGGTACATTATCCGAATGCCCGAACAGGGCGCGGATTCGGTGATCCAGGCGTTCGCGTCTCTGGGCGAAGAGCTGCGGGAACCGCGCTCGTTGCGAGAACTCTCGGCCCGATGTTTCTGGGGCGACTCACTTTTTCTGATCAGACATCGTGAGTTGATCAGTGCGCTTTACCCGATCAAGGCAAAGCATGTGCTGGCTCGGCCACTATTACTACATGTATGGTTGCCGGAGCATTTCAACACCATGCTGGTCGTGGAGAATCAGGACAGTTTCCTGGACTTGGTGAACAGTCGGCCGACCGATATCGCCCTTGTTTACGGCAGTGGCCTGCAACGCGCGGCAGCTCCATCCCGGGATGTCGGCAAAACGGTGTTCAGTTTCCTCGGCGGTACAGACGCTGTGCGCGAACGATTCACCCGCTGGTGGCACAAACAGGAAATTGATTCCACGATCAAGTGCCGGTTCTGGGGCGATCTTGATTATGCCGCCATGACGATCCTCAAAAATTTCCGGGAGGCCTTTCCGGAGATGGATGTCTGGAAACCCGGTTATGTACCGCTCTTCGGACGCTTGCGTCACGGGGCATTTCGCCCTCGTTTCGACCGGGTCGAACAGCAGCTTGATCCCCATGAGACGGGCAGCGAATATGTTGACCGGGTACTGCTTCCCGCGATCCGGGAAGCACGCGGGTTTGTGGATCAGGAGGCGATTTTGCTTGAGGAACTGGATTACTCGCAGCAATCCTGAACGGACGATTCTTCCACCCGAAATTCAGGCCATTCTTTCAGAAGGGCTTTTGCTACGCCATTGGTCCAGCCAAAGCCGTCCTGCAAAGGATATTCACCGCCGCCTGCCGGCAGGTTCATGTCGACAACGTTGTATTTTTCCATCAGACGGCCCGTGCGATCAAAAACCCGGCGATTCAATCCAAGCCAGCGTCCCGTGGCTTCCTTTGCGAGCTCTTCATATCCGTACTGGCGCAGCCCTCGGATCGATAGCCATTGCAATGGCGCCCAGCCGTTGGGGTAATCCCACTGCTCACCCGTCTGTTCCAGGCTAGTAACAAATCCTCCTGGCAGCAGCAGGTTTTCACGCAGATATTTGGCAACGCCCTCGGCCTGCGCTGGGGTGGCGATCCGAAAATACAATGGATACACCATGGCGAGCGTCGCCTTTCGGGTCGGCTTTTTATGTCGCAGATGGTAGTCATTAAAGACGCCCTGGTCCGGATTCCAGAACCAGGTCTGCATGGCGATTTTGCGTCGGTCTGCGCGTTGCGCAAAATAGTGGGCGCGCTCGTCATTGCCGCTCCAGGCATGCATTTCGCTCAGCATGCGCTCGCCATGATAGAGCAGGCTATTAAGATCGACCGGCAGGATTTCCGTAGTCTCGATGGTTCCCAGCGATTCTCCGGCAAACCAGCGACCACTGAAATCCCAGCCCGACTCTGCAGCAGCGCGCAGATTTCGGTAAGTTTTCGATTGTTGTTCCGAGGCGGCCTCGGCCGCAGTTAAAACATCTTCGCGATAACTCTCGGGCCGGGGCGTGTCAAGATCATCGTAATAGCGGTTTAGCAGGGACCCGTCCGGCATTCTTGCGAGTCTGCGAAAAGTGCCGCCAGGTTCAACCCGGTTTTCGCCGTCCATCCAGAAACGGTATTCCTCTTCAAGCTGCGGAAGATAGCGGGCGCTCGCGGCGGGTCCGTCAATCTCTGCCAGCAACGTCAGCATCGAGGCAAAAAATGGCGGTTGGGATCGGCTCAGATAATAAGATCGATTGCCATTGGGTATATGGCCGAAGCGATCGATGAGGTCGGCAAAATTCCGCACCAGAGAACGGACGAGATCAGGCCGATCATCCGCCGCCAGACCGTGCATGGTGAAATAGCTGTCCCAGTAATAAATTTCCCGAAACCGTCCTCCGGGGACGACATAGGGGTGGGATAAAGGGAGCAGGGAAGACCACTCACGTTCAGGATCCGCAGGGCGACTCAGGTGATCCCATAGCGACACGATATGGTTTTCCATAGTCCCCGTCGGGCGGGTTTCAACAGACCCGACGAGCTCACCCGTACCCGTTTCCGGCAGTTCGAAGTGTCGATCCACAAAGGTCTTCAGGTCGATATCGCCATTGCGGCTCGCGTGGCGGTAGAGCTGTCGGATCTTTGCGGGGGACTGGCGCGGTTCTGCATCGACAAAGGTTTTACCGTCGGCAAAAATACGCTGCATCTGGACGTCGTGGAACAGTTCTTCGAGCTGTTCCGCGGGCAGATAGCTGTCGGTCTTGTCGTAGACAGATGCGGTCGTCGCTGAATTTTTCGGCAATTGATGGCTGCAGGCGGACAGTCCGAAGACAGCGACGAATGTCAGACTGAACTTTAACAAGACTGCACGGATAGAAGCGGTAGGTGCTGCATGCATTGAAATTTATCCTCATGGAGGTGTTGGCAGCCGCCATCAGGGAGGGGCTTCGCCGCGAAAAGGCGGGCACTGCTGAATTCATCCCCGTTTTTTCTGGCTCCGTATGATCTTACAGATAATCAAAAGGCGCAATTTATGAACGCGGTAGACGAGATCGACAAGCAGGACCTCGCCCGGGCCAAACAGCTGCTGGAAAATCCGGGCCTGGCTGCCCGCATCACCAATATGATCGGTTCGCCGATCGAGCGTGGCCTGGAAATGTTGCCCAAAAACTGGCACCAGGGCATCAGCAAGCTGACCGAGACCGCGCTCCTGAAGGCGACAGAAACGGCAGCTTTCACGATGCGGGACTCGCCGGGTCAAGCGGCTTCAAACAGCCTGCACAAGTTGAGCGTTGCTGCCAGCGGTGGGCTGGGAGGGCTATTCGGGCTATCGGCGATTGGCATTGAACTGCCTCTTTCCACGTCCATCATCCTGCGTTCCATTGCCGATATCGCCCGAAGTGAGGGCGAGTCGATCAGTTCCATTGATACCAAAATGGCGTGTCTGGAGGTGTTCGCCCTGGGGGGGCGGGGAGCGGGTGACGATGCCGCAGAAGCCGGTTACTTTGCAGTGCGGACAGCTCTGGCGAAATCGGTGAGCGATGCCACCGCCTATATTCTGAAGTCTGGCGTGTCCGAGTCGGCATCACCGGTTCTGATCAAGCTGGTGGCGCGCGTTGCCAACAGCTTCGGGGTTCAGGTAACGCAAAAAGCAGCCGCGCAGGCGATTCCGGCGATTGGGGCTGCGGGAGGTGCATTAATCAACACCATATTCATCGACCATTACCAGTGCGTCGCACGAGGACATTTCATTGTCAGACGACTTGAACGCAAGTACGGCAAAGAACTGATTCAAAATCTGTATAATTCGCTCCCGTCCGGAAGCGACCCATCCGCCCCTCAGCCCGATGAAGATGTGCCGTCTCTGTGATTTGCCCCCACTTCGTCGGAGAAGCGTATGTCCAATTCATTGCAGGACCAGCTTTTACAAGCCGGTCTGATTGACAAGAAAAAAGCCAAGGCTTTGCAGAAAGAGAAAAAGAAGGGATCGCGCAAGCTGGCCAAAGGAGAGGTGGCGGTCGACGAAGCCAAACTTGCTTTGAAGCAGGCGGCACAAGAGAAGGCAGAAAGGGACCGCGAGTTGAATTTGAAACTCGCAGCGGAAGCGCAGCGGAAAGCGATTCAGGCCCAGATCAGGCAGCTCATTGAAAATCACAGGGTAACGCCGCGGAGCGGGGAGATTTCGTATCAGTTTTCAGATGGCAAATCGATCAAGAAAATTGCCCTGGATACGCGACTGCAACAGCAGCTCATAGCGGGCACCGCTGCGATTGTGCGTCGAGACGGAGGTTATGGCCTGGTCCCCAGAGTCGTGGCCGAAAAGATCCTGGCCCGGGACCCTGGTTATGTCATCGTTTTAAACGATACACGGGAAGACGCAGTGGCAGAGGACGACCCGTACGCGGACTACCAGATCCCTGATGACCTGATGTGGTAAGAAAGCTGGCAGGAGGTTCCCGCCGCAAAAAAAAAGGGGGCCGGAAGGGCCCCGTAAGTCTTTCGCGGAGAAACAAGGTACGAGTGCAAACATCGGCTCCCAAGTAATCGCAGAATCATACCGACTGAACAACGTTGCGATAACAAGATGCTCGACTCCAAACAGGCGTTTGCAACCTTCAGGCCACCCCGTGAGGGAGCTAGTCGATCTATCGCAATCTTTTGATTTTGCTAAATTATTCCGGGAGAGCTCTGCGATGGATGCATGCAGCGCGGGACGGCTGGAACACCATTCAGCCCCAGGAAGAGGCGTCCTGACCTATCCAGGTGCGCCCCGGAATTGAGTGCCTTTACATGGCTAGTATTAAACTTGATTCAGAAAAACCTGGCTTATTGCAAATGGGCATTGCGGCGAATTTTTAAATGCTGGATTTTCGTTGCTGTTTACCCTATGGTAACGAAAAATAACCAGAAAGGTTATAAAGTGAACAGGGTAATAATTCTGAAACCCACGTAAGCAGTGACACGCGTCCTTTATAGAAGAAAATTATTACGCTGATAATAATTAATAATGATGTGACGTGAATCCCGTGTCGTATGTAAAGCGCATCACATTTAACGGATTGGCCTGCAAATTCACAGAGTGCTACGTGACTTGGTTATCACAGGTAAGCGCCGATGGAAGGCACTATGTTAATGGAAAGGCACTATGTTAAAAGCAGTTGAAGTTAAAGAAGTTGAAACCATTGAATAGTTAATCATCAAAAACAAAACTACAACAAAGCTGTAAATGCGGCGCTATTCCGCATGCTGTTTTGGTGGCTGCGTCACTCAAATATAAATTTAGCGAAACAAGGTATAGGTGCTGTGCTATGAAAAAAACTCTTCGATTTATGATCTCCGGGCTGGTTCTGGCGGGTATGTCTGGCCAGGTACTGGCGCACGGACTGATATCCAATCCGCCGTCCAGAAATGCTCACTGCGGTATGAATGAATCAGCAGACCGGGCAACAACGGCTGCCTGTGCGGAAGCGGCCGCCGTTGATTCCAACGGGCTGTACCAGTTCATGAGCGTCCTCACCCATGACGTGGGCAGACAGGGGGCGACTTCCACCAACGTTTGCGGATTCGACAGCGAGACTTGGGGTGGTGGAGCGACTCCATGGGATCTGCCATTGAACTGGCCGACCACGGCCATCAACAGCGGCAATCTGGAACTGACCTGGAACATCTCCTGGGGGCCGCATTATGACGACACCGAGGAATTTGTTTACTACATAACCAAATCTGATTACCAGTTTCAGGAAGGGCGCGCGCTCACGTGGAGTGATTTCGAATCCGAACCCTTCTGCGTTCAGAAATATGACGACAAAAACCCCGGCGCGAATCCCAATGTCGTCGCGGAAAAAGGCGCGAGCCTGTTCCATACGACATGTAACGTGCCGTCCCGGTCAGGCCGCCACGTAATCTATGGCGAATGGGGACGAAACCACTTCACCTATGAACGGTTCCACGGTTGTGTGGACGTAACCTTCGGCGGTGGCAATGGTTCGAGCTCGTCAAGCTCCAGCTCTTCAAGTTCCAGCTCTTCAAGTTCTAGCTCGTCCAGCTCGAGCTCGTCCTCTTCAAGCGCTTCGAGCTCAAGTTCATCAAGCTCCAGTTCTTCAAGTTCCAGCTCATCAAGTTCCAGCTCATCAAGCTCCAGTTCCTCCAGCGGAAATCCCTCCAACGGTGGACAATGCAACTGGTATGGCTACCAGGTCGCGTACTGTCAAAACCAGTCTACCGGATGGGGCTGGGAGAACGAACGCAACTGTATTGGTGTAGATACTTGTAATACCCAAGAGCGCCAGTAGAACTTAAAGGCGAGCTATACCGGGGGGGCGAAAGCCCCCTTTTTTTATTTTCGGGACAGCTCGCCAAACGTCTTTAAAAAGAAGGGGCGTTACGCGGGTACTTCCCGGTCCGCTTAGTCTTCAGCCGCATTGCGCTTGAAAAAATCGCGGACCAGCTGTTGAACCCGAGTGGCGACCTGAGGTAAGGATTCCGAAACATCCAACAGGAACACGTCGGTTTCGCCTTCGGGCATTTCGAACGCATTGTATTGACTGTCCAGCAAATCCGGAGGCATGTAGTGATTACTCCGGGTTTCCATGCGCTTGCGGATAACTTCCTTGGGGGCCATCAAATGCAGGAAGAGAGTCTGGAAGCCCAGCTCCCGAAAACGCTGGCGATGAGCGCGACGCAGTCCGGAATTCGCCATGACGCAGCTCTGACCCCGCTCGCCCTGGGCCCGCAGATGGTCGCATAAGGAATTTACCCAGGGTTCACGCATTTTGTCCGTCAGTGCCAGCCCCGAGCGCATGTGCGCCTTGTTTTCTTCAGAGTGAAAATCGTCTGCCTCGACAAAATTCAATTGAAACTGTTCGGCAAGATATAGCGCCAGGGTTGTTTTTCCACTGCCACTCACCCCGAAACAAATGATCAGGGTGGGCGGGGAGGTGTGGGACAGAATATTCATACAACGACTTCCCTAATGGCTTGCGAGGTCGAATAACGTTTCCACTGGCTGACTCACTGCCGGGGGAGCCGGATTTCGACCTGATAAACTTGATTGGCCTGGATGTCCGCAATATGAGGACGCACCAGCTTGCGACCATCGACTGTGACTTCCATGGCAGTGACGTCCGCGGCCCGGGTTATGCGAACGTCGAAAATTGCACCCCTGAAACAGCGGATGGCTTTAGCGGATTGCCAGTGCGCAGGCAGCTGCGGTTCCAGCCGCAGCCCACCGCCATCACCACGCAATCCGAATAACCCGTCGATGATCGAACGGTACACCCAGGAGACGGTGCCGGTATTGAACAAGTGACTGGAGCGCCCGGCGGTACGTGGGAACTGGTAGTAGGCACCGCGATAGTAGTTGGGGATAAAGACAGGGAGCTGGCCCCGTTGCAGATAGTCCCCATAATCAGGACCGGGGAGCATTTGGCGCAAGAGTCTCCAGGCACGGTCGGCATCACCCGCCGTATAAAGACTATAGATATAGAAAATGGCGGCATGATTGTAGACCGAGCCGTTTTCAGCCGAGCCCGGATGCTTTTGCGTGACCCGGCCCACATCTTCTCGCATGCCCGTGTAAGCGGGTGCCAGCATCATGACGCCATAAGGTGTCTCCAGCTGCGACTCGACTGCCTTGATCAGGGAGTCCCGCTGCTTCTTATCTGCGGTTCCCGCCAGTATCGCCCAGCTTTGCGGATTCAGAAAAATGCGACCTTCCTGATCTTTGGCGACACCGAAGATTACGCCATCATCAGTTATCCCGCGTCCGTACCAATTTCCATCCCAGAGATGTTCGTTCACGGCGCGATTGAAATCATTGGCGCCGGAGCGAAACTCCGCCACCAGATCGTTCAGATCAAGGCGTGCGCAGATATCCGCCCACAAATGCAACGCGTACGCACTGGCGACCGACAGCCATCCCGATACGCCCTTACCCTTATAGCCCACCATGTTCATGGGATCGCACCAGTCGCCCTGGGCGATATAGCTCAGGCCGCGCTCATCGCGGGCCGACAGCATCCAGCGCATGGCCCGGGTGATTCGCTGCATGACTGTCAGAGCTTCACCGGTCTTGTGGTGCCTGACTATTTCATCAAGCAATCCGTAATCATTGGTTTCATCGAAATAGGCTTTCAGGCATACCGGCAGCCAGACACAGTGATCCGTATGGGGAATCTGGTTTATGTACTTCAGCTCCGCATCCGGCAGCATCAATATGCCATCGGGCATGGCTCCGGAGTCTTCCTGCTGGCTGAGCGCGTGGACGAAGGCCGCGCGTGCCGCATCCGGATCGACATACACCATCCCCATGTTGTCCTGCAGGTAGTTGCGCGTCTGGGGATCCGTTGACAGCCGGTTGGAGTCACCGTGATAAAAAATCTGTCTTGGTAACCAGTGGTTTACAAAGTGATTGAAATGATCGTCCGGTGTCTCGATCTCTATTACACCTTGCCCCTGGTGGATGTATTCACGGTATTGCTCGCGGGCACGGGCGAAATCTGTATCAGGCAAATAGCGGTCGCGAATTTTTTTTATCTCGGCATCATCAAAAGCAGGACCGAGGATAAAGCGAAATTTTTCCGATTGCTCACTCGGTATCTCCAGCCTGTACTGCAGCGCCGCGACGGGTGGCTCATACCGTGCATCACCATCCCCCAGAGCTTCCCGCATAACGCTGTCCGGCCGGTGCAGTCCGCCTTCCCCTTCAAAGGCTTCCCGGTTGCATTCATAGGCGGCAGGTGTGCGGTCATGAATCAGAAACGTTTTATCTTTGAAAAACTTGTTTTTGAAGTAATCGGTGTATTTCTGATAGGGCGTCACGCAGCTGGCAACCAGAGCATTCAGGTCTTCGCGATATTCCGCCGACTGGTTCATCCAGCTCATATAGCCGACCGGAAAATACGGATACAAACTGATGCGGCGCGAACGCCCGGAAATATTGGTTATCTCTACCTGCCACAACTCCACCACGTCGTCGGTGGTGAGGCTCAAGGTAATCTGGATACGGATTCCCAGATGCTCGATGTACCACTTTATGTCGCTCTTTCCGACCGAAAAGCAGTAGCGGTCATGGGACTGGCGGACCGGTTCATAAGGCGCCGAAAAAAGTTCCTGGGTTTCTTCATCCTTGATGTAAAAGAAACGGCCGGGGTGATGCGTGTAGTGCGGCTGCTCCGGTTGCATGAACGTTTTGGCTTCCAGATTGGGCGCGTGCATGTACTTGGCCGGCTCTGGCTGCATGAACATGGAAACCGCGTATCCCCGACAATTGACCTGGAGCATCATCTGCCGGTTCCAGAGAAATCCGGCGCTTTTCGGCATGGAGGTCGGCGAAGACAGCTCAAAGCGTTCGCCATTGTCTACTGCGGATAACATGGGATTCTCCAACAAATAATTCTGGGGTACAGGGCGCGAGCCGACTGGCAGAGCTAATCACCTGGCCCGCGGGATATTTCGCGCGTTCGGAGCTCGGCCTGAATCTGCTCGAGCTGGGGCCCTGTGAGGTTGTAGAACCGTAACGCGAAAATGGCAATAAAAGCAAAGACGCCGGGGACGATTGTCTGCAGCGTCACAATGCCGGTCTGGGATGCGCCACTTTGCGCCTCATTAGCGGCATAGCCGATGCTGGCGAGGACCGCTCCGATGGCAAAGCTGCCAAGCGCGCCGCCCATTTTCTGGGAAAAGCTGGCGGCGGAGAACGTCATGCCAGTCGCTCGCCGCCCGGTTTTCCATTCGTTGTAGTCGGCTGTGTCAGCCAGCATTGACCAGGTCAGCGGAGATTTCGGGCCGAGGGCAAGGCTGATCAGAATGTTCAATATAAACATGACCAGAATTTCCGGTGGCAGATCCGAACTGTCTATCGTGATGACATTCCCGTTGGCATCGGTGGTGGTCTTCGCGAGGCTCACGACCTGGCCCTTGGCATTGTCCAGCGTCAAGGTTGCGCCCTTTTCCTCGAGGGCCACACGTTCCTTGATAATCCAGAACACTGGTTTGTAAGTGGTCCAGCTATACGTATCGCCTTCGCGATGCGGCTGACCGATCAACGCTTCAGCGTGCAGGGTAGTGGCCTGCTGGGTGGTGATGGTAACCGATCCGACCTGGTCCGGTTTGGGAATAAAGAAAAACAGGACGCTGAGAAAACCCACCACGCCCATCAGTATCGACAGCAGCCGGACCTTGTCACCGGCCCATCGCAAAAGCAATGGGCAGCACAGGGCACCGACGGCATATGCCGCCATCTGCAGACCAATATAGGTCCCCATCAAGTCCGGGCGCTCGACGAAATATTTGAAATAATAAGGCGCCGAGCTGTTACGCAGGACGATGGTGATCATGATGATCATGGCTAGACCGAACAGGATGAGCCAGGCGCGATTATTGATCAGATCCTTGATGTCTTCTGCCGGGGTGGTGTTCTGATTCTTCGGAGGTGTAACACGCTCTCTGGTGGTCGCGAAGGTGATCCAGAACAGTAAGGTGGCGGCGCAGGCGTAAAGTGCCATGGTCATCTGCCAGCCTTTGGCCGCGTCGCCCTGGCCGAACCAGGCAGCGAGATCCGGTGTAGCTGCGCCTACAATGATGCTGGTGAAATAAGCAAAAAAGAAGCGCACGCTAAAAATCGAATTGCGTTCGCTTGTGTCGGCTGTCATCACCCCTGCGAGAGAAGAGTAAGGCAAGTTCAAAATGGTATAGGTGAGCATCATCAGCGAATAGGTGCAGTATGCCCATATCAGTTTGCCGCCTTCACTGAGGTCCGGCGTGCTCAGCGTCAAGATTGCCGCCGCCGCCATCGGTACGGCGCCGAAGAGTAGATAAGGACGGAATTTGCCCCAGCGGGTCTGCGTCCGGTCCGAAAGAGCTCCGATGAGCGGATCGGTAAACGCGTCAATCATTTTGGTCACGATCATCATCGTGGCCACCGCCGCGGGAGATAAGCCAAATATGTCGGTATAAAAGAAAACCAGGTAAGAGCCGATGATCGCCCAGTAAAAGTTGGAGGCCGCATCACCCAGTCCATAGCCAATTTTTTCACGCAGACGGAGTTTGGATGTTCGGTCGGTGGACGCTGAATTTGACACGGGGCGGGATCTCCCTGTTACTGCACATCATTAGGTAGGTAGCTACTCAGCGGGTCGACGGTGCCCGCGGGTCGAGAAGAACAGGCATGAAACTGCGCCATTAGCCACGACTTTCAGGCAGGGCCATGCACCAGTTGTCTGCATGTTTCAGCGGCAACGGGATTCACGGATGGAAATGCTGAGTTAGATACTTGGTTTTTATCGTTTTAATTTGGTGGCATAGCATAAACAGCGGGCCCCCGGAAATCCATAGCTGACATGCGATCCCGGCAGGAAATCCAAACAGCCGCACGGACGCGGTGAATGACGGTCGCGCAGGCCGCCGACAGTGGGTCTGCTGCGATTCCATCCGGAACGGAATGGTGGTATGTTTAGCCGCGCTCTCATTGTGCACTGGCGCTGGGAGATTTATCGCGCGGCGCTCAAGCGGGCCGACTCACCAGGCCCGGATTCGCGACCCTACCTGAAACCTGATTGTCTGCCGGTATCTTCTCGATGGCTACCCGGCGGCGGCTAAAAATTCACGAATTACCGACAAGAACTTCCACTATGAAATCTTTATCTGATATTGGCCTTATTGGCCTGGCCGTCATGGGCGAGAACTTGATCCTGAATATGGCCAGCAAGGGCTTTACTGTTACCGCATATAACCGCTCTCAGGACAAGGTCGAAAGTTTTCTGGCCGGCCGGGCGGAGGGCAAATCCATCCGGGGCGCCCGCAATATCGAAGAATTTGTCGCGTCATTGGCGAAACCGCGCAAGATCATGATCATGGTCAAGGCTGGAAAGGCGGTTGATGACGTCATCAGTCAGCTTCTACCCCATCTGGAAAAGGGGGACATCATTATCGACGGCGGAAATACTCACTACCCCGATTCCAACCGGCGGATTGCCTGGCTGGCCAAAGAAGGCCTGCACTTTGTTGGTGCCGGTGTGTCGGGCGGCGAGGAAGGAGCACTGACAGGCCCTTCGATCATGCCAGGTGGCAGCAAAATGGCATGGCCCGAAATCAAGCCGATTTTTCAGAGTATCGCGGCCAAAGTCGAAGATGGTACCCCATGTTGCGACTGGGTGGGCGAGGACGGCGCCGGTCATTTCGTCAAGATGGTGCACAACGGAATTGAATATGGCGACATGCAGCTGATTTGCGAAGCCTACCAGATCATGAAAGACCTGCTGGGAATGTCTGCGGACGAAATGCACGAAGTATTCGCCGAGTGGAATCGCGGCGAGCTGGACAGTTACCTGATTGAGATTACCCGGGATATTCTGGCTTATCGGGAAGACGGCACGCCCCTGGTAGACAAGATTCTGGATACGGCCGGGCAGAAAGGCACAGGCAAATGGACCGGCGTAACGGCCATGGAGCTTGGAGTGCCGCTGACCCTGATTGGCGAAGCCGTTTTTGCACGCTGTCTGTCAGCCCAAAAAGAAGAACGGGTTGCTGCCGCCGAAATATTACAGGGCCCAAAACCACATTTTAACGGTGACCGGAAGGCGTTTCTGGAAGATCTGCGAATGGCGCTGCTCGCTGCCAAAGTCGTGTCTTATGCACAAGGCTATGTGTTGATGCGGGAAGCCGGCAACGAGTTTGGCTGGGAATTGAATTACGGTGGAATTGCCCTGATGTGGCGAGGCGGCTGCATTATCCGGTCTGCTTTCCTCGACAAGATCAAGGACGCCTTCGACCGGAATCCTCAGCTCGAAAACTTGATGACCGATTCGTATTTCGTCGAAAGACTGCAAGCGGCGCAAGCGGGCTGGCGTGGAGTTGTGGCTGCTGCGGTGACCAACGGTGTGGCCATTCCGGCGATGACGTCGGCACTGACCTACTATGATGGCTATCGCAGTGCGCGACTTCCTGCAAACCTTCTGCAAGCGCAGCGCGACTTTTTTGGTGCCCATACCTATGAACGAACGGATCGCCCCCGGGGCGAGTTCTTTCATACCAACTGGACAGGACGCGGGGGCTCCACTTCTTCGTCAACCTATAATGTTTAAGACGGAGCAGCGCTAACCCCGGCGCTGACCCCGCGATCGATTTTCAGCAACCACTGGGATGAACGTTATGTCCGGTACAAATACCGTGTGGATCGGTCATCGTGGTTTTCCGGCCCGGTTTCCGGAAAACACGGTGCCTTCCCTGGTCGGCGCATTGGAGCAGGGCGCCGCCGGGGTCGAATTTGACATTCAGGTCAGCCGCGACGGCGTTCCAGTCGTTTTGCATGACGAGGACCTGTTGCGGACCGCCGGTATAAACCGGCGTGCGGCCGAGCTGGACGTCGCAGAATTGCTTGCGACGAGCGTCCACGAGCCCTTACGTTTCGGCGATCGCTTCCTTGAAACACCGATAGCTACGCTGGCCCGGGTTGTTGATGAACTTGCCCGTTATCCGGCCGCTTACGTGTTCGCAGAAATCAAGCACGAGGTCTTTTCAACCACCAGCCGTGAACAGTTTGCCGAGGCGGTAGCGACAGAACTGAAGCGGCTGCCAAAAGCGGTCATTATCTCCTTTGACCTGCCGGTTCTGAGGATTTGTCAGCAAAGGTTTTCGCTGCCTGTCGGCTGGGTGCTGCGGCGGTATGATGAGCAATCCCTGTCGGAGGTCCGGCGGCAGCCCGTGGATTTCCTGATCTGCAACCACGAAAAATTTCCCCCCTTGCCGACACCTCTGTGGAGCGGTCCGTGGCAATGGTTCGCCTACGACATTATTAATTCCAGAGACCATGCCGACTGCCGGGCCCGCGGCGTACCCATCATGGAGACGTGGGATGTCGCATCCATGCTCGCTCAGCATTCTCAGCGCGCATGAGCGACTTTGACATCGTAATAATCGGCGCCGGTATTCACGGTGCGGGCGTTGCCCAGGCCGCTGCCGCATGCGGATTACGTGTTTTAGTGGCAGAACGCAATTCAGCTGCGGGCATGGAAACTTCCAGTGCCAGCTCCAAGCTTATTCACGGTGGATTGCGCTACCTTGAAACGGCGCAATTAAGGCTGGTACGTGAGTGTCTGCGCGAGCGCCGCCTTCTCCTCAAAAATGCCCCCCATCTGGTCTCATTGCAACCTTTCTATATTCCTGTCTACCGAGGCGCAGCCCGGTCTGCCTACTGGATTGCCGCTGGTCTTACCCTGTACAGGTTTTTGAGCGGAGGAGGGCTGCAGGCGGAAGTGTGCGGGCCACCTATCGATTATCAGCGCCAGGGGCTGCGCACGGAGGGTTTGATCAGAATTTTCCGGTACTATGATGCCCAGACCGACGATCAGGCGTTAACGCGGGCAGTTCTCTCGTCGGCCCAGGCATTGGGCGCACAAGTAAGATTCAATAGCGAGTTGGTGGCGGCGGAAATGGGGGACACCATTAAGATCAACCTCGGTTCCGGTGAGGTGATCAGTTCTCGCGCCCTCGTCAACGCCGCTGGACCCTGGGTCAACCAGGCTGCGCAACGTATCGCTGGCGCGCCGGTATTGCCCATTGACTGGGTGCAGGGCACTCACATCGTGCTGGATGAGCCCGCCAGGAGGGGGTGCTTGTACGTAGAATCGCCGCGTGATCGTCGCGCAGTTTTTATCTTGCCATGGCGGGGAAAAACCATGGTCGGAACAACCGAAACAGCACTGGAATCACCGGAAAAAGCGGCGCCCGACGCCGAAATTGCTTATCTACTCGAAACTTATAACCACTATTTTCCGGGCATTCCCAAAGGGATAGCCAATGTCAGCTCCACATTCTCGGGCATCCGCGTCCTGCCCAAAGAACCGGTAGGCGCCAATAGGCGCTCCCGTGAAACCATGTTTGGCGAATTCGGGAATGGAACCGTCAAATATCTGGGAATCTATGGCGGCAAGTTGACGTCCTATCGGGCAACCGCGGAAACCGTTCTGGAGCGATTGGCGCCCACCATCAGAACAGCGCGGAGCGAACGCCAGCGCACACGCTCGATCAGGCTATAAGTCGGCGCCATGGCGAATTGGGTCCGATGGATTTGGCTCCCGGAAATTCTTAGGTCGTACCAATTCGTGCCGCATGCTTGGCGCGTATGAATTCAGAATGGGGTAAATGGATCAGGTCGGCACTTTTGCGGATGATGAACTCTTCATATTTGTCGATATTGTTATCCGCATAGGCAACCCGCCACATACCGGCGATCAGATCGAATTTTTCTTCCGCGCTGCAATGGTTATTGATCAGCTGCGTGAACTGGAACATTGAGGTCGAATCGGCAATTTCGCTTTCAGCGGCTTGAATCAAATCATCCAGTTCTTCCGGCTGAATGGCGAAACGGGTTGCCAAAGTCCTTTTGAGGGTCGCCATTTCTCGCATATCAAAATGGCTGTCAATCACCGCAACTTCAACCATTAATGCAGCACAGGCGAGGCGCTTCTGCGCCTCGCTCAAGTGTGCCGCCCCTTCCGGACTGGTGCTGGTCTGAAAAATGGCCTTAAGTCTACTTAACATACTGCTTCAGGTAGTTCTCGAGATTGACCTGATCGGCCACAAAACCGCGGATGCCTTGGGACAGTTTGTCTGTTGCCATTGCATCATCATTCATTTTGAAACGGAATTCGCTTTCGGTCATGGTGACGCGACGGATAGGCTCGCCGGGTTTCTCTGGCGACAGCACGCGCTCAAGATTGCCGTTGTCCGCTTCTAGCTCGCCCAGCAACTGCGGACTGATGGTCAGGCGGTCGCAACCAGCAAGAGCCTCGATTTCGCCTGTGTTACGGAAGCTCGCACCCATCACTACGGTTTTGTAGCCATGTTGTTTGTAATAGTTGTAGATCTGGGTAACTGAAACCACGCCCGGGTCGTCAAACGAGGAATACTCTTTTTTATCCGTGTTGGCCTTGTACCAGTCGAGAATACGTCCGACAAAGGGCGAAATCAGGAAAACGCCTGCATCCGCACAGGCGGCTGCCTGGGCGAAGTTGAATAGCAGCGTCAGATTGCAGTTGATGCCTTCTTTTTCCAGAGTTTCAGCCGCACGAATCCCTTCCCAGGTTGATGCGACCTTGATCAGCACGCGTTCGCGGCTAATGCCGGCGGCTTCATACAGCTCGAGCAGCCGCTTGGCTTTGAGGATGGAAGCGCGGGTGTCGAACGAAAGGCGGGCATCTACCTCGGTGGAGACGCGACCGGGGATAATCTTCAGGATTTCACATCCGATTGCGACAGCGAGCCGATCACAGGCTTCAGCAATGGAGTCTGTGCTTGAGAGTACGTTTTTTACCAATGGAGCGTATTGTTCCATCTGCGCAGCCTTATAAAGCAACGACGGATTCGTCGTGGCATCGAGCGGCGCATACTTGCGAATGGCTTCGATGTCGCCGGTATCCGCGACCACATCGGTCATGCTTTTGAGTTGGGCTAGCTTGTTGCTCATGTTGATCCTCTTGATTGGGCAGCGATTGCGCAACTTTATCTGGTTGCGTTGGTTAGGGCCTGTTCACACTAATTTGATCGCTCCTGTTGTGGTTGAAAAAACGCCAGTCAAGAAGCGAAGAGAGAAGTTTGGCTCCTCCAAATGCACGACGAGCGACGCAGAGTGGCCTTTTTTCAACCGCAACCCGAAGGGCCGGGCCCATTTTCCGGCCGGCGGCGTTCGAGCTCGCTTATTTGGAATACCAAACAGCGCTCGT
>CAZXLJ010000034.1:0-28498 GCA_964641175.1 uncultured Cellvibrionaceae bacterium | reverse complement strand
CATCTTCGGTAAAAGACTCATGAATGTATCTCGCTTTTTATCAGCCGAGGGCTCTTTCTTGGCTGAAGGCTCTTTATCGCCCACCGCGCAAGCGACCTTGCTGTTGACCAGCTACTTTTCAAAAGCCAGCAGAGAAAGCGTAAAGCCGCTTACCAATGCAGAGTGGGGCCGTTTTGCTTTGTGGTTAAAGGAAAAATCCACCACACCCGCCGACCTGTTGGTTGCCGATCCTAAAGCCTTGTTGAACGGTTGGCATGACGGACGTATCAATGCAACGCGAATTACTGAACTGTTGAATCGTGGCCATAGCCTGGCACTCGCCATGGAAAAGTGGCAGCGGGCCGGCCTTTGGGTCGTTACCCGCTCCGACCCTGAGTATCCAAGACGGTTAAAGCAGCGACTGAAAACGGACTGCCCACCTGTGTTGTTTGGCTGTGGCAATAAAGCCTTATTGAATGTGGGTGGCTTGGCGGTGGTCGGCTCCCGAAAGGCGGCGGAAGCAGACCTTGCCTATACTGAGCGGGTAGGGTCTGCCGCTGCGGCAGAGGGCATAGCAATTGTCTCTGGCGGTGCGAGGGGAGTTGATGAGGCGGCAATGCTAGGTGCGGTAAAGCAAGGCGGTGTCGTTATCGGCGTGATGGCCGATAGCCTGTTAAAGGCGGCGACCAGCAGCAAATGGCGAAGAGGGTTGATGGATAATCACGCGGTGTTGATATCGCCTTTCTACCCTGAAGCAGGGTTTAGCGCAGGCAATGCCATGGCCCGGAACAAATATATTTACTGCTTGGCTGATAGCGCTTTGGTGGTTCACTCCGGCAAAGCCGGTGGCACATTTAACGGCGCAGAAGAAAACCTGAAAAAGGCATGGGTGCCGCTGTGGGTTAAGCGCACAGCGGACGAAGATGCCGCGAATGCGGAGCTAGTAGCAAAAGGTGGCCATTGGGTTGAGGGTGATCCTAAAGCATTAATTATTGCGGATTTAATGAAAAATGACGCTGGCAGTGTGAATCAAGTGAACGAGGCGCCCGCTGATCTTTTTTCCCTACACGTGCAACCTGAGCTGTTTGCTGAGCCAACACCTACAGATGAATCTAAGGAAGAAAAAGCAAGTTCAAATACGAATAGTGCAGCTGTCGAACATTCTAAAGATACTGAAACTACACCATCAAACCCTGTCAGCTTTTATCAAATATTCACTGCAGAACTTCAGTGGCTAGCGAAGAAACCGGTCTCAATCAATGAGCTGATCGAAAGCACACAACTACAGAAGTCACAGCTAATGAATTGGTTAAAGCGCGCCGAAGAGGAAGGTGTGGTGAAAAAGCTCAATCGCCCACTGCGGTATCAATTCGAGAAAAATAGGTAGAATTAATCATGTCCATGACAGAAGAAATCCTGGTTCAGGAAGTCACTGCAGACTACCTGCTGAATCAGTTGAAGTGGGATAAATCTGTCCTGGGCATGTATGAAAAGCTGGGTAGAGAAGGTGATTTGGGAAGGACGTTTGAGCAGGGGGTTGTGTTAACCCGCTACCTAGGAGAGCGTGCGCGAGGACGACGGACTTGAAAGGCACTTTTTCGTACACAGCCTAGCAATCATCGGTACTGGAAGCCAATCCGTCTGAATGAAATTGAACTGCCAGGTTCAATGTGAAACCGTAAGATCCGAAGTTCAATGACGAGTTGCAACCGCTACCGTAGGCCGAAACTCTATGACCAGACGCAATATTTACTACAACGGACCTGCCTCCGAAAATTTCGATGGACTGAGGTTTTTCAACCGCGATGGACCAGTCACCGACCGGGGCTTGCGGGACATTTTACGTTGGCAGACAACGGCGAGACGGGTGCAGTGGCCGGAACGGGTTGCGGTTGAGCAGGTGACGCCAGCTGCGCGAATCCCGGGGCTGCGGGCCACATTGGTGGGGCATGCGACGGTGCTGGTGCAGATGGGCGGGGTGAATATTCTGACAGATCCGCTTTGGTCTGAGCGTGCAAGCCCATTGAGTTTTGCAGGTGCACGGCGCGTGACGCCACCGGCCATTGCCATGGAGGCCTTGCCAGAAGTTGATCTGGTTGTCCTGTCTCACAATCACTACGATCATCTGGACGTGGAGACCTTGCGAAAGCTCCATGAACGCTTTGCCATGCCCATAGTGACGCCGTTGGGAAATGACACCATTGTGCGCCGATACATACCGGACGCAAAAATATTTGCGGGAAACTGGGATGATCGTTTTGAAGTAGCGGGTACCGACGTGCATCTGGTGCCGGCGCACCACTGGTCGGCACGCACACTCCGCGATCGGCGGATGGCTTTGTGGAGCGGCTTCATGATTCGCAACACCGCCGGGCTGGTGTATTTTGCGGGAGACACGGGCTATGGCGACGGCGAAATTTTTCGGGCGATGCAGCGCCAGTTCGGTTCACCGGATCTGGCGTTAATCCCCATTGGTGCCTACGAGCCGCGCTGGTTTATGGCCGCGCAGCACATTGATCCGAACGAAGCCGTACAAGTCATGCTGGATCTGCAAGCACGGCAGGCGATGGGCATTCACTGGGGCACATTCAAACTGACAGACGAAGGACGTGAAGAACCCGCCGAACAACTCCAGCTGGCCCTTGCGCGTCATGGGATTTCTGCTGAGCGGTTTGTGGCGGCGGTGCCGGGAAGTGTGGTGGATTGCAATTCCGAACTTGCAAAATTCGGCTAAGCGGAAAAATTTTTGATATAAAAAGGCCCAACCCCGAAAGGTTGAGCCATCCGATTGCTTCGAATCAATTAACCCGAACGGTCTCCGGTTTCGACGTTGGTGTTCAAATTGGTATCCGGTGCATCGATAAAGACTTCTTCATCTGAAACGGCGCTGTCTTCAGTAGAGAGATAGGTCTCGAAATCGTCGCGGCGGTCTGGAAGGAATACGTCTGTCAGCGCTTCAGACAACGGGAAGATGCCGGCGCTGGGGTTTTCAGAAACGTGAACGAAACCCAGCGATTGGGGCCAGGTCTGGCCGGGGCCTACGGCGTCAGGATTTGTCAGCCCGAACAATGAAGGCTGATGGCAGCCGCCACAGGTCATGGCAGTAGCGCGGTTCATGACCTGTTCAACCGAGAGTTCACTGCGCATATTTGACAGCCGCAACTGGAGCAGGTTGTCAAAGTCAGAGTCCAGGCTGTTGACGAAGTGTCCGAAATAATCGTTTTCGCTGAAGAGATTACCGGACGAATGACTTTGGTTATTGTTGAAGCGGTCATCGAAGGCGGGCAATTTTATAAAAGACAGCCCGCCGTTCAGGTTGGCCACGCCATTAGCAAAATCAGTGCGGAACTGACTGGCCTGAGGGACGCTGCTGTTAACATCGAAAAGTTCACCAACCGGATTATTTTTCACCGTGGTCAGATACAGCGTGCTTAATCCGTTTTTGATTCCAGCCTTGTATTCCTTTAGAACCCACACCGGCTCCATAAACTGATTGGTGCGCAATTGACCTGTGTTCTCGGAAAAATTTGAAATGTTAAATACCGGTTCAACGCCTGCCTGCGGAAGTCCGTTCAGGTAAAAATTGTTCAACGCGGCGCCGCGCGCTTGCGGATCGCTTTCTGATGTCAGCGAGTGCCAGAACTGAGCAATGGGCAAACAGCCTGCTTCTACGCCAGGTCTGGGGTTCGGCAGGAGTGCTTCGAAAATCAGCAGATTGCGACCGTTGCTATTGGTCAGGGCGTAAATTGCGCGCGCCTCACCACAGTCGGAGAATTCGCGGCGGTCGCGCAGATCCAGACGGTTGACCAGAGAGATCAGGCGGTAGCGGTCGATAAAGTCAGCCGGCGCCAGGGCCTGGGCACCTTCTTGTGGTCGGCATGTCATGGGGAAACCATTGAGGGATTCCGTGCAATGCTCCACAGCCGTCGCTGTATTACCGCCTTCGGCATTTTGTGCATCCCACATTCTTGCAAACAGAGTGTTCCCGTCGATCGGGTCGGCGGTGTTCTGCTGGCTGAACTGTGCCGCCATTGTGTTCATGACGTCCGCAAGATTCAGTTCCGCGGCATCCAGGGTCGCCACATCATGAACAAAGACGGATCGGTCTATGGAAATGTTCGGATCAAAGCGCTCAACTTCGACGGTAACTACCTTGGTCAAGCCGGACAGCTGATATTCAAATGTGCCGGTAACCTGATGCCGAAATTCTGTACTCCCTGAAGTCACTCCGTCCAGTATGACGTTGCCGTTTTCCAGCAGATCCACCGGGAAGGGGCTGTTGAATTCGATTCGGTACGTACCGGTCACGCGGTTGATGTTGACCGCGTTCAGTCGGTAAACCACCACAGGCTTGATGACGCTGAAATCGCTGCAAACGTTATCTGCGTTGCACTGATTGATGCGGATGCCGTAATGCCCAACGGCGTTGTTTCCAAAACCTGCGCTCGGGACCGAGGATTCGAAGGCGACTTCCCAGTCGGTCGGGTTGCCGTCGGCATCCAGTGTGGTTTTCTGAACCTGGTATTTCACGGCGCCTTCAATTGGCTCCCAGGCAAAACCGTAGTTGCCGGAGGTTGACTCTATCTGCGCATCGTCAATTACCGGGGCCTTCAAAGTGGACTGTGACGCATCAGCGCATGGGGGCGCGGAAAAATCGCCTGACTTGGTCCCGGAAAATCCGAAGGTGGTGGATTGCGAAGGCGCCAGCGACCCGTTCCACGATGCATTGGCGAAAATCAATGGCGTGTTGGTGGTGCGGACAGAGTCCCACTGTGTCTGGACCATGGCGTCTTCCGGCAAGTCCAGACTCACGCGCCATTCATCGATGGGATTTGAACTGCTGTTAGTGATGCGGTACTCGAGCGAAAAGCCCGTATTCCAGATATCCTGATCCAGCAGTTCGCACTCAACTGCGTTGGCAGAGAGTGTCGCAAAACTCCCAATTCCGATGACGGATGCCGATACAACCATTCTAAAAATTTTCATGAAACATCAGACCTCAATAATGCCCGGCGGGCGGTGAAGTGATTGAGTAGCAATTGGCAAACGTTAAGAATGTGTCAGACACGGCGAATCCTTGGAACCGGAGGCCGAGCACGCCTGACGTATCTCCAATACTTATGAATAAAAACGATTAACGAGTTATGTTGAAGTACTTGCGTCCGAGTCCGATCGGTGCAGATACTGGAGGTGCCCGCATTGAACTGCGAGCGATGGCGATACTATCACGCCGTCTGGATATAGGTATGACAATTTAGTGAAAAATATTGAACATGTTTACATAAAGACTGGAAGCTGAACGTTGCGTTCAGAAGATACGTTCTGAATGTAATTCTACTGCTGGTCGGATGCCGGGGTGTGACGGTTTCCGGAAACGTATCTCTCCTCCGTCACCGCAGCAGTACCAACGGGATGCGAGAGCTTCCCAGCAGTTTTAAGGTTGTACTGCCAAACAGCAATTCACGCATGCGGCTATGGCTGAAGGCACCCATGGCCATAATGTCGATGGAGTGGATGTCCTGGTAGTGGCGCAACACCTGCCCGGTATCACCCCGCAAGCCGGCGGTGGTGACCTGCATGCCGGCTTCGGCCAACTCGGCTTCAGCCTCGTTGAGCAGCGTTTCGGCAGCATTCGGATCGTCGCTGACGTGGACGATGTGACAATGCATGCCGGCAAAGAGCGGGCTGTGGCCGATCCAGGATAGCGCCCTGCGAGAAGCATCGCCGCCCTCGTAGGCGAGCATGAGCTGCCGAAGAGTTTGCGGAAATGGCCGGTTGACTACCAGAACCGGGCAGTGGAGGGCGCGGATCACGGCCTCCAGTTGATGGCCGGGCTGGTGATGCAGGGGTTCATGGTCTTCGCCGCGAATGCCCATGACCAGTAATCCAATCTCATGTTCCAGATCAGTCAATGAATCTACAAGAGGGCCGCGGCGCTGAGAAATGGTGGGATCAATGGCGTTCAGTGAAATGGCGCGGTCCCGCGCCTGCTGCAACATCCGATGGCCCTGTTCAAGATGCAGGCGGCTGGATTGTTCATCCTGTTCGACCAGTCCCTTCAGGATATTTTCCTGTGCACCGAGTCCGATATTGCCGCTGAGATTTGGCGGGGGTACCGGGCGCTGGTCCAGAGTGTGCAGCAACTTAAGCGGGCTTTGCAGGGCCCGGGACCCCCAGACTGCATAGTCGATCACCGCGTCGTTGAACATTGAGCCATCCAGACACGCCAGCACGTTTCTTCCGGTGTTGTTCATTAATGCCCTCCGAGAATCTTGTCGATTTCTTCCGGTTTATTATGAATTCCAAAGCGATCGACGATGGTGGCACTGGCATCATTCAGTCCGATCACAGATACATCAGCGCCTTCGCGCCGGAATCTGACCACGACCTTATCCAAAGCGGCAACTGCGGATATGTCCCAGAAATGCGCGCGCGACACATCAATTATCATTTTCGGCAAGACTTCGCGAAAATCGAACTGGTCGATGAACTTCTGCGCAGAGTTAAAAAATACCTGGCCGACCACCCGATAGGTACGGCAGCGGCCGGATTCATCCTGCTGCGATGTAACATACATGAAATGGCTGACTTTATTGGCGAAGAAGAGCGCGGCAAGCAGAACGCCAACGAGGACGCCGTAGGCGAGATTGTGCGTCGCCACCACAACCACCACTGTGCTTACCATCACCACATTTGTTGAAAGCGGATGTTTTTTCAAGTTTATGACGGACGACCAGCTGAAGGTGCCGATGGACACCATGATCATCACGGCCACCAGTGCTGCCATGGGAATCAGGGAAATCCAGGGGCCAAGAAATACCACCATGATGATCAGGACGACTCCAGCCGTCAGAGTTGAAAGCCGGCCGCGACCACCGGATTTGACGTTAATCATCGATTGACCAATCATGGCGCAGCCTGCCATGCCCCCGAACAGCGCTGAGCCGATGTTGGCAATTCCCTGACCCTTGCACTCGCGATTACGATCGCTGGTGGTATCGGTAAGATCATCGACAATCGTGGCGGTCATCATAGATTCGAGCAGACCCACGGCCGCCAAAGATACCGAGTAGGGCAGGATGATCATCAAAGTGTTCAGATTCAGGGGCACATCCGGCAGCAGAAACACCGGAAGCGTTGCAGGCAGCTCGCCCATGTCACCCACGTTTCGTATCTCCAACCCTAAAGCAACTGCCACGGCGGTCAGCAAGACGATACACAACAGTGGTGAGGGCAGCAACTGACCAAACTTCGGCACGTAGGGAAACAGGTAGATGATGGCGAGACCGGCAGCGGTCATTGCATAGACTGCCCAGGGCACGCCAATCAGTTCGGGCAGTTGAGCCATAAAGATCAGTATGGCAAGCGCGTTGACAAAACCGGTGACGACCGAACGCGACACGAAGCTCATCAGATTTCCCAACTTTAAATATCCCGCGATGATCTGAATAACGCCCGCGAGGAGGCTCGCCGCAAAAAGATAGTCCAGACCATGCTCCTTGACCAGATTCACCATCAGCAATGCCATGGCACCGGTTGCGGCCGAGATCATGCCGGGCCTTCCGCCCACAATCGAAATAATTACTGCGATGCTGAAAGATGCATACAGACCCACGCGGGGGTCGACGCCCGCAATAATGGAAAAAGCGATGGCCTCGGGAATCAATGCAAGGGCGACAACCAGTCCGGACAAAAGGTCGCCGCGAATGTTGCCAAACCAATCATGTCTGGTCGATTTAAATAGCATGACGAAATTTCCGTTAAATGAACTCGCGCAGTTTGAAAACGGGCGCGTAAAAAGGCGGCAGGCAGTTGGAGCCCTGAGATATGGAACAGTCGAACGGCGCCTGAAGGTGGTTTGTCAGGGTGGAAGGATCGTCAAGGGGAAGCCGTGCGTAAGTTGAAAAATCATCCGTCATGGGCGTACCGGAGCCTCCACGGCTAGAAGCCGTTGCATTATACCCGCCGGGACACCTGGCGCAAGCAGGTGAAGATTGAGGCGAAGACTCCATGCTTTATAGCCTGACAATTGCGGTCCCAGACAGTCATAATGCCGCCTGCTAAAATGAACAGGTCCGCGATATGAGCTAAGTTGAAAGGGAGCTTTTTTAAACTGCGCGCACGAGACGCCGGGCAGCCAGGTATCCCCGCGCAGTTGGCAGTGCTTTGACTGGCTATTTATATTTGAAAAGCGCGGCGAATTGCTTGACGAATTGTTTTCCACTGCGTGAATTTTTACCCACCTATCCACCCATTCGGAAGAAATTTCAATGTCCGCATTCATTTCTCGATTCTTTTTGTGGTTGATCCCTTTAATTGCGCTGGTCAGCGTGCCTGCCTTTGCATCCACCGGGCCGTTGAATCTTACGGTTACGGGGGTGGGTTATTTCGCACTGTCGATCTTCGTGCTGGCCTATCTGGCCGTGATGGCAGAAGAAAAACTGCATATGCGCAAGTCGAAGCCGGTGCTGGTGGCGGCGGGTATTATCTGGATTGCAATCGGGTGGGTTTATACGGATGCGGGTATGGCTGAGGCATCCAATGAGGCGTTCAGGCACACGCTGCTTGAGTTCTCTGAGCTGCTATTGTTTCTCCTGGTGGCGATGACCTATATAAATGCTATGGAAGAGCGGCAGGTGTTCGATGCGTTGCGGGCCTGGATGGTGCGCAAGGGCTTCAATTACCGGACTCTGTTCTGGTTGACGGGCTGCCTTGCATTCTTTATTTCTCCGGTCGCGGACAACCTGACGACAGCCCTGCTGATGGCTGCGGTGATAGTGAAAGTCGCCGGTGATGACGCCCGGTTTGTAAACCTGTGCTGTATTAACATCGTGCTGGCCGCCAATGCCGGCGGTGCATTCAGTCCCTTTGGTGACATAACGACGCTGATGGTCTGGCAAGCGGGAATAGTTGAATTCGGAGAATTTTTCAGTCTGTTTCTCCCGTCGCTGGTTAATTTCGGTGTGCCGGCGTTGATCATGAATTTTTTTATTGAAGACCGAAAACCCAGCGCAATCGAGGAAAAAGTGATCATGAAGAGAGGCGCGAAGCGCATTGTCGTCCTGTTCCTGCTGACGATCGTCACCGCCGTGCTCTGCCACACGCTGTTCCATCTGACACCGGTTCTGGGGATGATGACCGGGTTGGGTTATCTGCAGTTTTTCGGCTTCTTTCTGCGCAAGACTTTGCCCAGATCGCTCCAGCGAAAACGTGCCCTCGCGGAGAAGGTGGGCGATCAGGAAGCGATTGCCCGCCTCGGCAGCGTGGTGCCCTTCGACGTGTTCAGCCGCGTCGCGCGGGCGGAGTGGGATACCTTGCTGTTCTTCTACGGAGTCGTCGTCTGCGTGGGCGGCCTGGGATTCATGGGGTACCTCGCACTGATGTCGGAAACGCTATATAGCGGAAGCGCGACTCAGGCGAATATCATTTTGGGTCTGGTCTCTGCCGTCATCGACAATATACCCGTCATGTTTGCGGTTCTGACCATGGAACCGGACATGTCCCTGGGCAACTGGCTACTCGTCACTCTCACGGCGGGCGTCGGGGGAAGTCTGCTCTCGATAGGATCGGCCGCCGGGGTTGCGTTGATGGGGCAGGCGCGCGGTATGTATACCTTTATGAGCCACCTGAAATGGGCGCCCGTGATTGCCTTGGGGTACTTCAGCAGTGTCTGGCTGCATATCTGGCTGAATGCGGCCAAATTCGAAATGCCCGTCGGATGACGGGCAGCAACTGCGTTAACCCGCCACGAACACGGCGGCGAAACCGCCGCCAGGGGTGCGAAAGTTGGTAGTTTGTCCCTGGTACAGACGGGCTGCTAACAACTGGACGGACCCGGCGTAGCTATAGGCCCGAATGTCCATTTTGTGCAGCATCGGTTCCTGATTGACGGTCAAGGCCCGTTCGCTGGGTGGGACTTTCCGTTGGGCGACATAATCTCCCCGTTTTATTTCTTCCCAGGTCTTTTTGGTGAGCTTGTCGCCCCGGTAGGTCGCCCGCCCCCCATACCCTGAGACGGGTTTGAAAAAATAGTCACGGCGTTTTTCCCAGAATTCATCAACCCGCGAAGGCGTAAGGTGGACTGTCTCGGGTATCGCGGTGAGGAGAGTCTCGATGGTGGTGCCGTCGATTCCCCAGCTGCGCAGCAAGTTTTCATCGGTCAACAGGGCCAGATTCCGTTTGTTGGCATACAGCGCGTGCAGGTACGGGTTGGGAGTCACAACAGCCGAATTTTCCAGGTAAGCTTGCCGCAGCGCGGCGTGACGCGGTTCGGACAAGCTGAAGTCCGTTAACCGGTTATACACCAGGTCAATGGGAGTGGTCTGGTGCAGCAGCTGCCCGTTCTGCCAGCGCAGCTCCGCCGCATCAACGACCACGGCGGCATACCCGTGCCTGCGGAACCAGCGCTGCGCCAATTGAAACTCGGGATAAAGGTACTGTGCGGCAGGACCATCATCGACGATGGCAATCGTACGCAAACGTTCATTGCCGCGCTGGCGGCGCCACTCGGACTCGAACATCCGCATGATCTGCCGGTTGAGATGTAGCGCCGGCTGGCTCATCTGATCTGAAACGTCAGCACAGCAGGCAGTCTGGGCGCGCAGCAGTGCCACATTCAAAAAAGCTCCACCTGCGTTGGTGTTGATTTCAATAAGCCGTGGTCCCTGCTCCCCCATGTGAAAATCAAAACCCATGAAGGCCCCGGCTGTGGGTGGGGCATAATCCGGCGAAGGCGACCGCTCTCCGACGGCTCGGCGGTAGGCCGGATGGGTGACAACCACTTCAACTGCGCTGATCAATGCTTGCATCTGCAGTGCCTGATCCGGGCTGATAAAAACCGCGGTGTCGGAAAACAGATGCGGGCGGGATTCGAGGGTCTGCAGATACAGATCCGCATCCTCCTGATCATCCAGTAATTCCTGTTTCAGTCGGAATTCGTCCAGAGTCCTGCAGTAGCAGTCACGGTTGAGCTGGTCGGCAAGGGTTGTCATGCGCTCGGCTTCCTATTTGTTTTCCGGTGCGACAAAACCTTCCGCCTGATCGAATTCACTTCCGCTGAAGAAGCGGTCCATCTGTTCTGTTAGGTACTGGCGGGTCTGGCGGTCCACCAGGTTCAGCTTTTTTTCGTTGATCAGCATGGTCTGGTGACTGAGCCACGCCTGCCAGGCCTTGGCTGACACATTTTGATAAATGTCTTCACCTTTGGGCCCGGGAAAGGGCGGGGCGGACAGGCCTTCAAGTTCCTGCTGAAATTTTTTGCAATATACGGTGCGGGTCATAGAGGCAATATTTCCTGTACGAAAGTTTCAGAATTCAGACGCGTCAGCAGCGCTTTCACCGGTGCGGCCAGGCCGAGATCAACCGGGCGATCCGGGTGATACCAGAGTTGCTTCGCATCCTGGACCGCGTGAGGGTGGCGCGCCAGACGCATATGCACCGGCTGGATATCAAAATGGAAATGAGTGAAGGTATGCCGAAAGCCGGGCCAGACGCTCCGCGCCTGAATCTCGCCAAAGTGGCCGGCCACATGCGCATCAGCGTCGTCATCGACACTCAGTTCGGGCAGACTCCACAACCCTCCCCAGATTCCTGTGGCGGGTCGTTGCTGCAAGAGGATGCCGCCGGAGGGGCTCTCGATGACCAGCATCAGTGCCTGTTTTACCGGCTTGATTTTCTTCGGGCGCGCCCCTGGAAGTTTACCGACAAGATCTTGCGCCAGCGCCCGGCAGTCTTGTGCGACCGGGCATTCTTTACATTTTGGACGGGAGCGCGTACAGATCAGTGCACCCAGATCCATCATTGCCTGAGTATATTCGCGGCACCGTTGCATCGGCATATGGTGCCGGGCCACCTGCCAGAGCTGACGACTGACCGCGGTCTCTCCGGCCCAACCCTCAATTGCTGCGTGACGTGCCAGAAGCCTTTTGACATTGCCGTCCAGAATTGCATCAGGCTGATTGAAGGCAATGCTGCTGATGGCGGCAGCGGTAGAGCGTCCTATGCCTGGCAAAGTGGCCAGTGTGGTGGCGTCGGCGGGAAACTCCCCGTTGTAGTGCTCAACAATACGCTGTGCACATTTATGCAGGTTGCGTCCGCGGGCGTAATAGCCAAGGCCCGTCCACAGGTGCAGGATATCGTCAAGAGCGGCATTGGCCAGTGTGGCTACGTTGGGAAACCGCTCCATAAAACGCCGGAAATACGGGATAACGGTGCTCACCTGCGTCTGCTGCAACATGATTTCGGAAACCCACACACCATACGGTGTAACCGGGTTCTGCCAGGGCAGCTGTTTGCGCCCGAACTGGTCGTACCACGTCAGGACGCGCTGGTTAAATGATTCATGCATTGGTCTGGCTACGGGTTGGGAGATGGCTGATCCGGCTTGTTTTTGACTTTCTTAAGCAGGTTCCGCACGGAATCTTCGGTGGCCTTGCTTTTTTCCTCGCCGAGCTTTTCGCGCAGCAGTTGCTGGGATTTGTCCTTGAGATCCTTTTCGACCTCGTCCCTTTTCTGTTCTACCTTCTGGTTTATTTCCGCTTTTTTCTCCTGTAGTTTTGCATTGGCTTCGTCCTTGAGCCGACCTTTGGCGATATCGGTCAGAAGTTTCACATCCGGCAGGCAGGTCTTGGGACCGAATTGGTCCAGAGTGCCCTTGCAGCGGATGGGAAGTGCGCGGTCCCGCCATTTCTGGCTGATCGGCAGGCACCCGGGAATTTCCCCGGCAAAACTGCCCAGTGACAAACTCAAAGGCACATCAAACTGACCGGTAGCCACGTTAAACATGCCCTCCGCTTTGGCGCCCAGCTTGGCCAACAGGGCATTCATATGGTTGATCTGGAGGGTATCCTGCGCGTATGCCAGTTTCATGTCGACCGATTTCACGTCGGTAAACGGGGACCAATTGTACGCGGGCGCTTCACCTGCATGCAAAAAAGCCATGGCCTTACAGAATTGCTGCTCCAGATTTATTTTCTGCCATTGCATCTGGGCGGAATTGACCGTTGCTTCGGCAACAAGGTTGTCCATCAAAGCCTGGTCTGTTTTGCCCGAGGAAATGAGATTGGCCCGCGCCTGGACTTTACCTTCGAGATCGCTGAAATCTGCCATTTCCCTCAGGATCTGACCGAGATTGATGTTTTGCGCCGCGAGGTCGAGGTTCATTCTGGCGGTGTCAGTGCTGGCATCGAGCTGGCCATTGCCTGTAATCGTACCCTCAGCAACTCCGGCTGAAAGCTTGTCCAGCAGCCAGGTGCCATTTTTCGCGATGATCTTGAACTGTGGCTGTTTGACGGGAAGCTCGGAGACCGTTATCTGGTTGAACCCGACCGCCAGATCCAGGGCCAGGCTGCGCAGTGCTTCCATCGGAAGTGGCGTTGGTTCGCCCGGAGGCGGTGCAGGTGCGGTTGTTTCCGCGGGTGGCGACAGGTAGTCGTCAAGATTCAGGTCGGTGCCTTTCATGTCGCCCTGTACTGTCAGGGTCTCTCCAAGGCTGACGCTCAGGTTGCCTTTGATTTGCGTCTGGTCCAGTTGCAGGTCGAAATCGGGTACCCGCAACTGGTCTTCCCGGTAGTCATAGGACAAATTGGCGCCGACCTTGCCAAGCGCGGCCGGATTGCGGGTTACCAGCGCTTCGCCACCCAGCAATGCGAGCCAGGCGCGTGCGTCCAGCGGGTCCAGGTTGATCTGGCCCTCGCTGCTCAATGCGTCTCCCCAGCGGGTTTGCGTGGACAACCGGAAATTCGCTACGGCGGCGCCGGTCTGCTGTGCGTCTGTCTGATGTGAACGCAAGCGCACCTCGGCCTGGTTCAATGTTGCCATCCCGGCATCCAGGTTCAGGCCAGGATCCCCGGAAAAATTTACCGCCAGTGCAGGCAAGTCGTCGACTCGGGCAATCATTGAAGCGGTGAGCGGGAAAGGCTGCCCGTCAAAGGCAAGATGTTCCGCTTCCAGGTTCAGCTTCTGGACCAGGATAGTCTGGTTTGCCTGTTTGTCCTGATAGCTCAGAGCGGCGTCACTGATCCGGATGCTGGAAATCGACAGCTCCGGGGGTGCGTCCGGCGTGCTGGCGTCATCCGGTTGCGTGGAGTCACTGCCGATATTCGACCAGTTGGTTTTACCGTTTTCATCGACCTGGAGATTGATGGTTGCGGCGGAAATCTGAATGCCATCAACACGGATCTGGCGCTGGAACAAGGGACGCAGCTGCACCGACAGCGCCGCATTGCGCGCACTGAACAGCGGCTCCGCGCTGCCGGTTTCCTTCAGGGTCAGCGCGCTGATACCGAAGCCGAGATTCGGCCAGAACTGCCAACTCAGATCGCCCTGAATATCCAGGTCGATACCCTGGCCGGCAGCCGCATCGCGCAGGACGGGTTTGAGGGTGTTTGGGTCCAGCGTAAATATCAGCGCAACTGCTAACGCGATCAGAATCAGAGGTAGGAGGAGGATTAACCACAGCAAACGCTTGGCAGTTTTCATGACGGGTCCGCCTTGTTGACCTGAGTGAGAGATACGGGAAGAACTGGCGCCGGATCGACTGGAATTCCTGATAACACCTAAATTCCGGGCTTGTGCAGATGCTCTACTCGCCTGCGACGCTTTATTTGAATTAAAGGTAGCTTAACTGGCCGGTGGTGGCTTCGCCACCGCTGCCACGTTTGTCGCGCCAGATTGCGCACAGAAATGCAAATAGTTACTATTTGAGAAATTTTCGCTGGAAGAGGTGTTTTATGGCAGGTTTACGGTCGCTCGGTGTGGTGGCATTGTTGTTCTCGAGTCTGGCCGGTTGCTCGGATTCTGACAGCAGCAAGGCTGATCCAGAAGTATTGACCATTTATTCGGAGCGTAAGGAACATCTCATCAAGCCCCTTTTCGAGAAGTTCACGGAGGAGACCGGAATTCCGATCCGCTACATAACGGATGGTGCCGGGCCATTGATGGCGCGACTTGAAAATGAGGGCGCAGCCACTCCCGCGGACATATTGATGACTGTCGATGCAGGCAGCCTGTGGCAGGCCGGGGAAAAAGGTCTGCTGCAGCCACTGGAATCGCAGATCCTTGAGCAGAATATTCCTGCGCATCTGCAAGCTGAAAGCAACCAATGGTTTGGATTATCGGTAAGAGCGCGAACAATCGTATATTCCACCGAGCGGGTGAAGCCTGACGAACTGTCCACTTACGAAGATCTCGCTGACCCGAAATGGAAAGGACGGTTATGTCTGCGAACTGCAAAGAAAGTTTATAACCAGAGCCTGATCGCCACGATGATCAAGACCCAGGGCGCGGAAAAAACAGAAGAAGTTGTGCGCGGCTGGGTAGCAAATCTGGCAACCGATCCATATTCCGATGACACCATTACTCTGGAAGCCGTGGCCGCAGGGCAATGCGACATTGCCGTCGTAAATACTTATTATTTCGGCCGCATGCAGAAGGAAAATCCCAACATTCCTCTCGCGATCTTCTGGCCCAATCAGCAGGATCGGGGCGTGCATGTCAATATTTCTGGTGCGGGCGTTACTCGTCACGCAAAACATCCACAGCTGGCCCAACAGCTACTGGAATGGTTATCCGGGCCAGAAGCTCAGTATGATTTTTCTGAGGCCAATCAGGAATTTCCGGCCAACCCGGAAGTCGACGCAACACCCCTGGTCAAAAGCTGGGGGACCTTCAAGCCGGATCTCGTGAATGTCGAGGCTGCGGGGCGTCTTCAGACCGAAGCGATCATGCTGATGGACCGGGCGGGCTATAGATGACCGACGGGACCGGCAGCCAGGAGGCCGCGATTCATCCTGGTACGGCAACTTTTTGGAAACAGGCCTGGCCGGTGTGATGGTTCACAGCCGCTGGTGGCAAGTGCCAGTCTATGTAATGTTTCTGCTGGTGATTGTCCCGGTGGCGGTGCTATTGCTGAGCTGGCAGTCATCCCAGGTGGAGGTGTGGCAGCATCTGGTGGCGACCGGGCTCGGACGCCTGATTTCCAACACCTGCGTGCTCATGCTGGGAGTCGGTACGCTGGTGATGGTCTTCGGCGTCAGTCTCGCCTGGTTGACAGCGGTGTGCGAATTTCCAGGGCGGCGCTGGTTTGACTGGGCTCTGGTCCTGCCCCTGGCAATCCCCACCTATGTGGTGGCTTTTGTCGCGCTCGGATTGATGAGCTACAGCGGTCCGATACTCACTCTGTGGCGGGAATGGTTTGGACGCGATGCCTGGTATCCGGACATCCGGTCGCCTGCCGGGGTGGTGCTGGTGATGAGCGCAGTCCTTTATCCCTATGTTTACATGCTTGCCCGCAGTGCTTTTCTGCAGCAGGGGCGAGTGTTGACGGATGCTGCCCGCAGTCTCGGTTACGGCCCCTGGAACAGTTTCTTCAAGGTCGCCCTGCCCATGGCCCGGCCGGCGGTGGTGGCAGGCATGGCGCTCGCACTGATGGAAGCGCTTGCAGATTTCGGCGCGGTATCAGTATTCAACTACGACACCTTCACAACCGCGATCTACAAATCATGGTTTGGCTTTTTCAATCTGCAGGCCGCGGCGCAATTGGCCACCCTGCTCCTTGGCTTTGTGACAGTTGCGCTGCTGCTGGAACAGAAGGCCCGAGGCAAGCGACGCCGCTACCATTTGACTTTCAAATCCCGGGACCGCATCCATCTCACCGGCTATCGGGCCGCCCTTGCAGCCGGCTATTGCGGCACCATTCTGCTGCTGACTTTTATCGTTCCGGTAGGTCAGTTGGTGGTCTGGATCGCAGGCACCGGACTGCGGGATCTGGATTCGCACTTTTTTCGACTGGTCGAACATACTTTTATCCTCGGTGCCTCATCGGCGCTGATTGTGGCAGTCGTTGCATTATTGGTGAGCCTGGCGCAAAGGTATCAGGCAGATTCAGCCTGGCTGCCTTCAATGACGCGACTGACCGCTCTGGGCTATGCCCTGCCGGGTTCCGTGCTGGCAGTGGGCATCATTATCGTGTTTACCATCACCGATCGCTGGATGGGCAGCCTCACGGGAGGTGGGCAGTGGCTGGTCGGCAGCGTGGTGGCTCTGCTGCTGGCTTACATCATTCGTTATTTTTCGGTCGGCATGGGGCCCATACAGGCGAGTCTGGATCGCGTGCGCCCGAGTTTTCAGGAAGTCGCTCACAGCCTCGGCTGCAATAACTGGCAGGTTATCTGGCGAATCTATTTGCCATTGCTGAGCCCGGGACTATTTACCGCCATTGTGCTGGTGCTGGTGGACGTAATGAAAGAAATGCCGGCCACGCTGCTCCTGCGGCCATTCGGGTGGGACACGCTGGCGGTGCGCGTCTACGAGATGACCTCCGAAGGCGAATGGGAGCGCGCCGCCTTGCCGGCGTTGACCCTGGTGTGTGTATCGATTATTCCGGTCGCATTAATGATTCAGAGAAGCAGGCGTTAAGCATTCGCGGCAAATAGGCTGCAGATCTTATACCTGCTACAATCCGCATCTCCCCCAATCTCAGAGTTTCCCTCCCAATGTCCAAGCAAACGCCGCTCTTTGCAGCCCACCAACGTCTGGGTGGGCGCATGGTTGATTTCAGTGGCTGGTCGATGCCTGTGAATTACGGATCGCAGCTGGAGGAGCATCACGCAGTGCGTGGGCACGCCGGCATGTTCGACGTTTCGCACATGACAATTATTGACGTGAGTGGCAGTGACGCGTCGGCATTTCTACGGTTGCTTATGGCAAACGACGTTGCGCGTCTGAGCACCGTCGGTGCGGCGCTGTACACCGCCATGCTCAACCAGCACGGCGGAGTCATGGATGATTTGATCATTTATCTTCTCGGTGAAAATCAATACCGGCTGGTAGTCAACTGCGGTACACGGGAAAAGGATTTGACCTGGTTGCGGCTGCACAGCCCGGGCTTCGATGTCAACGTGAACGAGCGCCCAGAGCTGGCCATCATTGCCGTGCAGGGACCGGAGGCCCGGCAACGGGTGACGGAAAACTGCTTGACCGGCGAGGTAGATAAGGAAGCAGCCCTGGCGCTGCCCCGTTTCACCGGCAGGCAGCTCGAAAACGGCTGGTATCTGGCGCGCACCGGTTACACCGGTGAAGACGGATTCGAAATCATTTTGCCGGCCGATCAGGCGGAAGCCTGCTGGAATCAGCTGATCGATGCCGGCGTGAGGCCGTGCGGACTCGGTGCGCGCGATACCCTGCGGCTGGAGGCGGGCATGAATTTATACGGCCACGAAATGGATGACGCCACCTCGCCCTTGCTCGCGAACATGGCCTGGACCATCGCCTGGGATGATGATCGGGAATTTATCGGCAGACAAGCACTTGAAGAGCAGCGCGGCGAAGGCCTTCGGGAGAAACTCGTCGGGCTGATTCTGGAAGGCAAAGGCGTCATGCGCGAAGGCTGCATCGTCCATATTCCAGGCAGCAAACGCACCGGCACGGTTACCAGCGGGACCTTTTCGCCGACTCTCGGAGTTTCTATCGCTCTGGCACGCGTGCCGCTGCAGACACAGGAAACGGCGCAGGTGGAAATTCGTGAAAAGCTGTCCGATTGTCGTGTCGTCGCTCCGAGCTTTGTCCGGCAGGGCAAGGTGGTGGTGAAATCGGTCCCCTCGAAGTGAAGAGACGACATGCGTTAAAAGGCGCGCGCTAATAGCCGCGCGTCAACATCACCCATGAAACATTCGGCAATAAATCCGGATTTAACCAATGTATTGAGTGAAGGCACAGAGGAATCCATGAGCGACATACGCGCAGATTTAAAATATCTTCCCAGCCACGAATGGGCACGACTTGAAGCAGACGGTACTGTCACGGTAGGCATCACAGACCACGCCCAGGAGGCGTTGGGTGACGTGGTTTATGTGGAGCTGCCCGAAATCGGGAAAACCGTCAGCCTGGGTGTCGAGGTGGGTGTCGTCGAATCGGTCAAGGCCGCTTCCGATATCTATTCTCCCGTTTCCGGCGAAGTCATTGCCATCAACGATGTGCTGGTTGGCGCGCCCGAATCCGTCAATGCATCGCCCTACGATAAAGGCTGGTTTTTCCGAATCAGGCCGGATGACATAAAGCAACTTGACGACGCCCTGGATGCCGACGGGTACCGCGCCGCCACTGGCGAATAAATCTATCAACTGCCGAACCTGAATCCGTGACTGAATATCTTCCGCTGTTCCTCAAGCCGCAGGCCGACCGGCGCATCCGCAAAGGTCACCTGTGGATCTACTCCAATGAAGTCGATACCCAGCGCTCCCCCATGAACACTTTCATCAGCGGGCAGATGGTCCAGGTGTTGAGCTCTTCGGGCAAGCCCCTGGGGGTGGCATTTATCAACCCTAATGCGCTTCTGTGCGGCCGCTTGCTGAGCCGGGATGCGCGGACACGGATAGACCAGAGGTTTATTGAAGAGCGTCTGCGGCGAGCGCTGGCTTTGCGCGAGCAGTTTTTCCGGACGCCACATTACCGGCTGGTTTACGGCGATGCCGATTTTCTGCCGGGCATCATCGTGGATCGCTACGGCGACTATCTGGTCGTGCAGATTGCAGTGGCCGGGTTCGACCTGCTCCAGGACGCATTGCTGGAAGCCTTGCGGAAGGTTGTGCAACCCAAGGGTATGGTTGTACGCAATGACCATCAGGCGCGGGAAATGGAAAATCTGGATTCGCAGGTGACACTGCACGGAGAAATCCCCGAATTTCTCCCGGTGGAGGAAAATGGCTGCCGGTTTGACGTGCCCGCTGTTGAAGGGCAGAAGACCGGCTGGTTTTACGACCATCGGGTCAACCGCGCTGCATTGCAAAACTGGGTTGCGAGCAGACGGGTGCTTGACGTGTTCTGCTATTTGGGCGGTTGGGGCGTGCAGGCGGCCGTGGCCGGCGCGCAGACCGTTCTCTGCGTGGACTCATCGCAGTCGGCACTTGAAGGCGTCACCCGCAATGCTGGCCTGAACGGCGTGGCAGATAAAGTTGCAGTGAGCAGGGGGCGGGCGGTGGATGTCCTCAAATCCCTGTGCGAGCAGCGTGAAAAGTTTGACGTGGTGATACTGGACCCGCCGGCCTTTATCAAACGTCGCAAGGATCAGAAAAACGGCGAAGCTGCCTATTACCACATCAATGAGCTGGCGGTTCGATTGCTGGAACCCGATGGTCTGCTGGCTTCGGCGTCCTGTTCGATGCCGCTGCAGGCGGAAACACTGACGGAAATCGTTCGCAGCGCGGCTCGGCATTGTGACCGCGACACCCAGATGATTTACCGTGGTGGTCAGGGTCCGGATCATCCCGTCCATCCGGCGATACCGGAAACCGATTACCTCAAAGCACAGTTTTTCCGGGTGATGACCTCCCACTGAGCGCCTTTGGAATTATGGGGGCCCGCGCGCACCCGATTGCAACATAAGGCTGCGGCGTAACCCCGCGATGCCGTCGTCCTCCGTCATTATTGTCGCCAGCGTTCGGTTCGAACCAATCCCGCCGACCGGTCGTAAGTATCCTACCTCCACACTTGGTTTTTCAGCCAATTTGCGTTAGCGTTGCCTTCGCCGGCCACTAAGTGGAGCTGGCGCGCATTCCGGTAGCGTACATCCAATCAGCAAATTCGAGCCTGAGTGCAGCGTCTGCGCACGTTCGCCAAGGAACGTGCTCTTGAATCACCTGCACTCGATAATCATGCATTCAATAACAAGCACCCTTTAACGGGTCACTGCATACGAGGTTGAGATGGTGCGAGAAAATCTTACTCTGGGTATTGATGTTGGATCGACCACTGTGAAGCTGGTTGCGGTCAATTGCGATACGCGCCAGATTCTGTGGAGTCAGTACCAGCGTCACGAAACCCGGCAGGCTGAAAAAGTGCTGGAGATGCTGGAGCAGGTAGTTCGGGATGTTCCCGGTTTATCCCTTGCGGATGCCAGGCTTTTTATCACCGGCTCCGGGGCCGGGCCCATCGCTCCGCACCTCAACGCAAAGTTCATTCAGGAGGTCAATGCGGTCACCATGGCGGTGGAGGCATTGCATCCGGATGTCGGCAGTGTTATTGAGCTTGGCGGTCAGGATGCCAAGATCATCATGTTTAAAACCAGCGAGAAAACGGGTGAGAAACGTGCAACCACCTCGATGAATGACAAGTGCGCTTCCGGCACTGGCGCGACCATCGACAAATGCCTGCTCAAGGTAGGCATGCCCCACAGTGAAGTTGGCAAGTTGCGATTTGATCCGTCCAAGTTGCACCATGTGGCCGCCAAGTGCGGTGTTTTTGCCGAGACCGATATCGTCAATCTGGTCAAAAGTGGCATTCCCGCCAACGAGATCATGTGTTCTCTGGCTGATGCCATCGTAGGCCAGAACCTTTCAGTGCTCACCCGTGGTAATACCTTGAAGCCGAAGGTGCTGTTATTGGGTGGGCCCAACACCTACCTGCCATTTCTGAAAGACTGCTGGCGCTACCGGATTCCCCAGACCTGGCAGGAGCGCGGCTTTGATTATCCAAAGGACGTTCCCCTCGAATCCCTGATCTTTGCACCTGAGAACGCGGAATATTATGCCGCCTACGGCGCGGTGCTGTTTGGTCTGTATGAAAAGGATGTGGAACCTTGCGGCGATCTCACCAGACTGCACAGTTTTATCCGCGATGGCCGTAAGGCCCAACTGGGGAATAACGCCGGGCCACCCCTGGTTACCAGTGCCGATGATGCCATCTATTTTTCGCAGCAATATCAGGCGCCAAGGTTCACGCCAAAACCCGTCGTCGATACCAGCGTCATCCGGGGCTATATCGGACTGGACGGCGGCTCCACTTCAAGCAAATGCGTGCTGGTGGACGAGCACGGAGAGATTCTGCAGAAGGTCTATCAGCTGTCAAAAGGCAACCCGCTGGAGGACATGAAACAGATGTTCCTGCAGCTCAAGGACTGGGCAAGTTCGCAGAATGCGACCATCGAGATTGCCGGCTTCGGCGTGACCGGCTACGCCGGCGACGTGATGGAAGCGGCGCTGAAGGCCGATGCCAATATTGTGGAAACCGTGGCGCACATGAAAAGCGCCCAGCATTATTTCAACGATGTAGACGTGATATGTGATGTCGGCGGCCAGGACATCAAAGTCATGTTCATGCAGAACCGGACGATCAAGAACTTCCGCCTGTCCAATTCCTGCAGTGCCGGTAATGGCATGCTCTTGCAGGCGATGGCCGATCAATTCGGTGTGCCGGTTGAGCAATATGCAGAGCGTGCATTCAAGGCTGAGCTCTCGCCGGAATTCAGTTATGGCTGTGCCGTATTTCTCGATTCGGATCGAGTGAATTTTCAGAAGGAAGGATACAACGGAGAAGAGCTGCTGGCGGGGCTCGCGCTGGTGCTGCCCAAAAATATCTGGCAATACGTTGTCCAGATTCCACGCATGGCAGAACTGGGCCGCATTTTTGTCCTGCAGGGCGGGACGCAGAAAAACATAGCGGCGGTCAAAGCTCAGGTGGATTACATCCGGGAACGGGTTCCCGACGCAGAAGTACATGTCCATCCCCATACTGGTGAAGCCGGGGCGCTGGGAGCCGCGTTTGAAGCCATTCGCGTGGTTCAAAGGCGCGGGTATTCCACCTTCATCGGCCTGCAGGGCGCCATTGATCTCTACTACACCACGCGCAATGATGAAGAAACCCGCTGTGATTTCTGTGCCAACAACTGCTCGCGCACCTTCATCGACGCCCATGTCAGCAAGGAGGAAACGGTCAGGTACATTTCCGGTTTTTCCTGCGAGAAAGGTACGGTGGAGGATCACGACGCACTGCGCAATCTCAATAAGAAACGCCGCGAACGCATGATCGCCTTTCCCAATCTGGTGGAACATGAGGCGGTTTGGGCCTTCAAGCCGCTGTATAAACCGGCGGCGCTGCCCGGCAATGACCAGGTGATAGACGACGTTCAGGTCAAACGGACTTTACTGGGCGGCGTAAAGCATAAAAAGACACGGCGGCGTTTTCAACGATCAGAAGAATCCGCCCAGCAGTGGCGCCAGGATTTCCGCGTCGGCATTCCCAAAGCGCTTAATATCTGGAGCACGGCACCATTCTGGCGGGCTTACTTCGAAGCGCTGGGATTAAAGTCCCGCAATATTGTCTTCTCCGACGATACCGGTGAAGAGATGTGGCAGGCGGGGGGCAAATACGGTTCGGTCGACCCATGTTTCCCCGCGAAAGTGGTGCAGGCACATATCCATAATCTGCTGTTTGAACATCATCCGAAGAAACCGCTGAACGCGATTTTCTTTCCCGCTATCACTCATATTCCAACGTTTGTGGAAGGGGTGATGGATACGGCCTGCTGCCCGATTGTCGCCGGAACTCCCAATGTGATCAGAGCAGCTTTTACCAAGGAGCAGGATTTTTTCGGGCAGCGCGGCATCACGTATCTGGACACGGCGGTGTCACTTAATGAGCCTCTTCTGATGAAGGCGCGGATGCTGGAAACGTTTCAGGATCTGCTGCGCATGACCGAGGACGAAAACAATTTTGCTGTGGATCAGGCTTATCAGGCTCTGCGTCACTTTGACGAACATATGCAGGACAAGGGAAGGATTCTGCTGGATAAAGTCCGGGAGGAAAACAAGATCGCCTTGCTGATGATAGGCCGGCCCTACCATAACGATCCCGGCATGAACCACAGCGTGCTCGAAGAGTATCAGGCGATGGGCTATCCGGTTCTTTCGATGCGATCAATTCCGAAAGATCCCGATTATTTGCGACCTTATTTTGCCGATGATCTCGCCCGTGGCTATGTGGAATCGCCCCTGGAGATCCACGACATCTGGCCGGAAAACTACAGCGTGAACAGTGTTCAGAAAGTCTGGGCGGCGAAGTTCGCAGCGCGCCATCCCAATGTTGCGGTGCTGGATCTTTCCAGCTTCAAGTGTGGTCACGATGCGCCGACTTACGGCCTGATTGACCGCATCATGGAGGCTTCCGGCTCTCCTTATTCGGCCCTGCACGATATAGACGCAAACAAACCCTCGGGTTCAATCAAGATCCGCGTCAAGACCTACGGCTATACGCTGCGTCTGGCCGAAGAAAAGCTGGAAGATCAGACCCAGCGGCAGGCGCAATTGCAGCGCGCACTGATCGAGCGGCGCCTGGCGCTGCTGGAAGCCGCGCCGCCGGAGATCCGTCAGGACGAGGCGTTTCTTCAGGAGCTGACTATATGGAAGGAGAAACAACGAGCTTTGCGAACGGAGCCCGAGCGTGCGGTGGAGCCGCAACTGTTCGAACCCTTGCACACCCATAGCCTGATAGCCGCCGTGGAAATCGACTGAGAGGAAAAATCATGACATTGCAAAATCACGACAGCGCCAGTAGCCGTACGGCGGAATATCTGAAATCGGTGGACATCGAGCTTCAGGATTTTGAACAGAACGAAAAAGCGCGGCTGTCCCTGGAAAGCGAAGTCGCAGACCATTGGCGTGATCTGAATCCAAACGAATTTACTGCGGAGCAGCGGGCGCACACGACAATTCTCCACGCCGGCCTGACATTGGCCCACGATCTGTTCATCCAGTCGGCATTTCGGGGGCTGGGTTACAAGGTGGAAGCCATGGATGTGCCGGACAATCGCGCCCTCCAGTTCGGTCGTGAGTTCGGCAATCGCGGTCAATGTAATCCCACTTACTTTACGGTGGGCAACCTCGTCAAAAAGCTCAAGGCCATGGAGCAGAGCGGCATCCCGAAACAGGACATCATCAAGAACTATCTGTTTGCGACCGCCGGTTCCTGCGGTCCCTGCCGGTTTGGCACTTACGTGACAGAATATCGCAAGGCACTGCGGGATTCCGGCTTCGAAGGTTTCAGGGTCATCCTGTTTCAGCAATCCGGAGGCATGAAGCAGGCGACCGGCCGGGAAATGGGCCTGCGGATCGACCTGCAGTTTTTCATGACCATGTCCAAGGCTATCCTCCTGGGTGATGCACTCAATGCGCTGATGTATCGCATCCGGCCTTATGAGCTGGAACCGGGGGCAACCGACGCGGCTGTCGAACGGGCACGGGCGCGCATTGCAGCGGCGTTTGAAACCCGCCGGGGATTGCTCAAGGCACTTTGGCAGACTCGCAAGGAAATGGCTGCCATTGCTGTGGATCGGTCACAGGTGAAACCGCGAGTGGCCATTATCGGGGAATTCTGGGCGATGACCACCGAGGGCGACGGCAATTACAAGATGCAGCGCTTCCTCGAGAAAGAAGGGGCGGAAGTAGATGTTCAGCTGGTCACCAACTGGGCGCTTTATTTGCTATGGGGCGCCGCCTTCGACACTCGCGCCCGGGCGAAACTTAAAGGCGTGGACAAAGGTCTGGCCAGCGGTCGTGATGGCAGCAAGTTCGCCCTGGAAAATGTCAATGTGGCGAAAAAGCTGTGGATGATAAAGGCCGGCGACAAGTTCCTGCGGGGGCTGTTCTACAGCTACGCCCGGATCCTTGGGCTGCGGGACTACCATTTGCCGGACATGGACCATATCGCAGAGATAAGCCACGCGTTTTACGACAATAACTTGCGCGGGGGTGAAGGCCATATGGAAGTGGGCAAACTGATCCACAATGTGGTGGATCAGAAAGTGAACATGACCCTGAGTATCAAGCCATTCGGATGTATGCCTTCCAGTGCGGTATCCGATGGCGTCCAGTCTCTGATCACCGAGCTGTATCCCGCCGCCATATTTCTGCCCATCGAAACCAACGGGGACGGGGCGGTCAATGTTTACAGCCGGGTGCAGATGCAGCTGTTCAAGGCAAAACAGGCGGCCCAGAAAGAGGTGGACGTGCTGCTTGAGGAGCATGGCTGGAACCGGCCCCAGTTTGCCGCCGCCCTGCGCTCCCACCGGCAGCTCGCCAATGCGAGCTATCGTAGTCCGCACTACGGCGCCTGCACCGCGGTGGATGTGCTCCATGATTTACTGACACGGCGGCAATCCTATTGGCGGCGTCTGGGCTTGGGGGCGCAGCGCTGGCTGGAGCGGCAGCTGGGATCAGCGAACCAGAAAACGCTCAGCAAGGTAGAAAGGGCGGCCAAGGCTTATCGTGAACGCCCTGCGGAGAACTACCAGGAAGTGGCTGTCAAGATTTACGAAGGCAGTTAGGCGCGGTTAAAGCTGGCCTGCAGCCTCGGCAGAGGGCTGCAGGCGCTCAGCCTTCATAACCCTGGGTGAGCCGGCGCACCGAGTTCGCCAGGGCTGACAGGGAGCTGTAAGTGTCGCGCCAGTCGATGGCCTCCGCCTGGCCGTCAGCGCGGGTGGTAGGTTGCTCGACTATCGCGTCCAGCTCATCCAGACATTCCTCGGTAAGCTGGGTCAACTTTTCCATCGAGGGCACCGGCGCCTGTTGCAGCACCATTGCCCATCCTCGCAGTTGATCACCGAGCCTGCCCGCCAGTTGCCGCCCCTGTAGCAGACGCTCGGATTCAGGATCATCGCTGCTTTTAGTCTGTTCGGTAATCGCGATGATATGCTCGGTCAGCATTGCCAGAGCGGCGCGCAAAACATGAGTGACGCGTTGTTCCGGAGACAAGCCCGCAAAATGGTGGCCTGGTGTATTCGCGCTGACTGGCTGCCAGGCAGCATGCAGGCCCAGCAGGTCCTCCGCCAGCAGCTGGCTCTGCAAGGCGAGCAACTGCCGGCGTCGGTTCTCAGGCAGCTCACCGACATTTTCATAGCCGTCCTGACGTTGCTCTCTGGTGAGGGCGGCTGCCGGGGACAACGTCTCCGGCTGGCGACTGTTGTTCAGTCCGAACAAAACAAATTCCAGTGCGTAAAACCCCAGCGCCACGTCGTTGCTATCCATCAGGCCATGCTGATTGCGCAGCGACTCCGCGGTCAGAGGCAACCCCACGTCGTACACAATCCCCGCCGCCGCATAGTCGCCGAAGCTGTCCAGATAGCCGGGCTGGATGGGCCAGGCGCCCAGCTGGTAATGGCGGTCAAGCAGTGGCTGGTACTGTTTCGGACTGATCAGCCCCAGGCGGGTGAAGATATAAAAATTTTCGTAGGCGTTGACCGCCATCTCCCATTTCTCCCGGGTCGCGACCATGCGATCGCGGTCGGGTGCCTGCAGCAGCCGCTCAATGGTGAGTTGCAACTCGCGGGTCGCGACCATGGAGCTCTCCAGCAACTGCATTCCCAGCGGGTGCAGGGATTCCTGACCAGGAGCGGCCTGGGGCAGGGGAGCACTCTGTGAGATGTGCTGTAATGAGCCAGCAGTCGTAGCGCCGGATGAGTCCTTGTCGCATCCGCTCAGGATCAGCGCGAGCGCGCCCGCGATGAGCACTCGGACGGGCATCATGAACCATCCCTCAGCGACATGACAGGCAGGCGCTTCTGCTGCGCATACTGGCGCAGCGCCGGATCCGGATCGACCGCAATCGGGTGATCCACTCTTTCGAGCAGCGGGATGTCGTTGGCGGAGTCGCTATAGAAATAACTGCCCTGCAGAGTTTCACCGTTCTCTTGCAGCCAGGCCTCCAGTCGTTGGACCTTGCCGATCTGATAGCAAGGTATGCCTGTCGGGCGCCCGGTGTAGCGGCCGTTGGAGATTTCAGCGTCAGAGGCGAGCAGATGAGGAATGTCAAAAGTGGCCACGATCGGTTCGGTGATAAAACGGTTGGTGGCGGTGATGACCATCAACGTGTCACCCTGGCGGCGGTGTCCTTCCACCAGTTGTCGGGCTCTGGGAAGCTGAATGGGATTGATCTTTTCCTTCATGAAGCGGGCGTGCAATGATTTCAGCTCGCCCTGGCTGAATCTTGTCAAAGGCGTCAGCGCGAAGGTCAGATAGGCGAAAATATCCAGTTGGCGGGCCTGATAGTCGTGGTAAAAGCGCTCATTCTGGGCCCGGTATGCCGCTTCATCCACCAGATGCTGCTCGACCAGGAATTCTCCCCACAAGTAATCGCTGTCGCCCGCTATAAGGGTGTTATCCAGATCGAAAATGGCCAATGGCATGGCATGACTCCTGATCGCGCCGGCGACCGCGCCGTCGGCGAATTGCTGAATTTGACGAAATTATGAAACAATGCCGAGCAATTATTCTCAAACCGTGATCCAGGTGTTGGTGCTGATCGCCTGGCAAAGGAATTATATGCAGTCCATGTGCGTCCAAGGACACGGGTATATCATCCGGGTAATGGCTGCCGGCCATGTGACTGGACGGGGACGACATGTAACCAGGTGGCTACATGTCTGCGACTCCGTGTACTGTGACTGCATGTAACTAACTTTAACTGCATGTACCTAACAGTGACTGCATGTAACTAACTGTGACTGCATGTAACTAACTGTGACTGCATGTAACTAGGGCCTGTTAACACTGATTTGATCGCACCTGTTGTGGTTGAAAAAACGCCAGTCAAGAAGCGAAGAGAGAAGTTTGGTCATTCAAACGATGAGCGACGCACAGTGGCCTTTTTTCAACCGCAACCCGAAGGGCCGGGCCCATTTTTCCGCCCGGCGGCGTTCGAGCTCGCTTATTTGGAATACCAAACAGCACTCGCTCGGCCTTGCCCGCCGAAAAAA
>CAZXLJ010000033.1:0-29410 GCA_964641175.1 uncultured Cellvibrionaceae bacterium | reverse complement strand
ACGAAAGCTTCGGCAAAAACTTCAACGAAATCTGCGGGCAAGAAAGGTCCAGGCAGACCCAAAGGCTCTGTAAAAGCCGCTGCGCCGGACTCAGCCAAAAACGGCGCTGCGAAACCAGGCAGACCCAGGAAATCAGCGGCGCCGAAACCGGGCGCAAAACGCCGAGGCCGACCACCGAAAGCAGCCACTGCTGCACCGGTTGAAGCCGCGACCTGACCGTCACGTTCCAAACAGGAGCGTTGTCTGCCCGATGACGCTTCTCATTTCATTTCGCTATTGTCCGCCCCCATTTATAAAAATCAGGTCACCGTCCTTTAAATGGACAGATGATCTTCTGCATCCCATGCCATAAAATACGCCGTTTCCTACACCCGGTGTTCAGATGGCTACTATTCTCGCAATTGATGCTTCTGCAGAAGCGTGTTCAGCCGCTATTTTGCGGGGCGACGTTTGCACAAGTTTGCACAGCAATGAGCCGCGCGCGCATGCGCAGATGTTACTGCCAATGGTCGATCAGCTTTTGAATCAGAGCGGTATCGGATTATCCAGTGTCGACGCAGTCGGTTTCTCCAAGGGACCGGGGTCTTTTACAGGACTTCGAATCGGGTTGGGGGTTGCCCAGGGACTGGCATTCGGTGCGGGCCTGCCAATGGTAGGGATTTCCAGCCTCGAAGCCATGGCCGTGACGCAGTGCTCGCCGGAATCAGATGGCGACGAGCAATTTATCTGTGTAATCGATGCGCGGATGAATGAGTTGTACTGGTCAATGCATGTCGTTAACCGTTCAGACAGGGTAACCCGGGTTAATACGGTAATTGCGCCGAGACTGGATTCTGTGACGGATGCAAATCGGGAAATCGGCAGCTGGTTGAATGATCGTGATACTGGCAAGGTGACGATTGCCGGCTCTGGAGCATTGCTTTTGGAAGTATCGCGCACAGCAAATATTCCGGGTCGAAACGTGGTCATAGAAGCGGGAGCAACGCCCAGCGCCATTGGTGTAGCGCTTATGGCGAAGGAGTATTTTGCAACGGGTCTCATGGTGAATGCGGAGGACGCCGAATTGACTTATCTTCGCAATTCCGTTGCCTGGAATAAAAGAGTGCGTATTCGGGAATCCGGGTAGGCCCCACAGGCACTGCTGAATCGCAGCCGCCTTCTTCCGGATGTTTGTTTGCCAATAAAATTATCCGTCAGCGGCTATCAGCCTTGAAAGAAAGGCAGCGGAACAACTTCGAGCAGTCCTCACTGCGACCTGCATCACTCCACGTCTAAACTGGTCATTGGGTATATTAAGGGAGACTTTTAAATGTCAGGCAATGTTACTGACCTAATTCAATTTTTGAACGAATCAACGACGCCATACCACGCGGTTGCCGTGGCAATTAACAGACTGAAGCATGCAGGTTTCACACCTCTCGATGAAGCGGATGCATGGCAAGTAGAGACAGGCGGACGATATTTTTTTACTCGACGTGACGCATCCGTGGTTGCATTTATTATGGGCAACACACCAGTGGAAAATGCGGGGATGCGAATTGTCGGGGCTCACACAGACAGCCCGACCCTGAAGGTCAAGCCGCGACCGGAAAGGAACAATCTGGGGTACGCCCAGGTCGGGGTGGAAATGTATGGAGGCGTACTCTTGCACCCGTGGTTTGACCGGAATCTTTCGCTCGCAGGCAGGGTGACAGTCAGGCACGGTGTCACCTTGAAAAACTACCTGGTCGATTTCAGGAAACCGTTGGCAGTGATCCCGAGCCTGGCTATTCATCTCGACCGCACCGTAAACGAAGGAAGAGCCGTCAACCCTGAAGAACACATCAGGCCGGTGTTTACCCAGGAAAGCCCGTTTTCCATTCGCCACCTTGTCAGTGAGCAGCTGGCACGACAACAGGTTATGATCCCGCCAACGGACGTACTGGAATACGATCTGAATTTTTACGATATCCAGCCCGCCTGCCAGACGGGGTTATGTGACGAGTTTGTCAGTGGTGCCCGGCTAGATAATCTCTTGAGCTGCCACGGTGGCCTGCAGGCTTTTATTGCAACTGCCGATGAAGACTGCTTGAGTACGCGGGTGCTGGCATTGTTTGATCACGAAGAAGTTGGCAGCACCTCGGACATCGGCGCCAACAGCAATATGCTCCCCAACCTGTTTGAACGGCTTACCGGGTCTGTGGAAAGCCGGCACAGAGCAGTGGCGCGGTCAACGTTGTTGTCGGTCGATGGCGCTCACGGCATTCATCCGAATTACCCACAGAAGCACGATCAGTCTCACGGACCACGACTGAATCAGGGGCCGGTAATAAAAACCGATGCAAACCAGAGCTATGCGACTTCCAGTACCACGGCAAGTCTCATGCATCTGCTGGCAGCTGAGGCGCAGATTCCTTTGCAAAGCTTTGTTACGCGGGCCGACATGCGTTGTGGCAGCACTATCGGGCCCATGTCAGCGGCCAAGCTCGGAATCGCTACGGCGGATCTTGGTCTTGCAATGTTCGCCATGCACTCTATCAGAGAGATGGCTGGCGCCAGAGATGTTGACTATCTGGACGCGTTGCTCCGCGCTTTCTTCAAAACTTGACTGCCCTCACGAAAAAACTTACCCCGTGACGAGCAGGACTGTCGAAAATGGTCAAAACTGTACTCGTAGCGGAGAGTTCTATATGGTCATCGAAGAAGTACTACGGCAGTTTTCACCGATTAATGCACTGGAAGGACAATTATTGTCACAAGTTGCCGAAAAGGCGCAGGTCGTTGTGGCAAAAAAAGGCACGTTGATGTTCAAGCGTGGGAAGGTGATAACGGAATATGTTTTTTTGATGGAGGGTGAAGTCGACCTTATCAACAATGAGTTTGGAGCAGAAAAAGTTGTGGCGGGTAGTGAACGGGCCCGAATGGCGCTCAATATGGAATCGCCAACCTCTGTATCCGCCATTGCCAAATCTTCCGTTCGATACCTGATAATTGACATGAATTTTCTGGATCAATTGCTGGCCGACGAGCAGAGCGAAGTGACCGGGCATTCCGGTGAAGTCGACTGGATGACCAGCATGCTTCAGTCCCCCCTGTTTAATCGAATTCCGTCCTCGCAACTGCAGGAGTTGTTCAAGGCATTTGAATCGGTCCCGGTCGATAAAGGAGAGCGAGTCATCAGAGAAGGTGCGCGGGGCGATTATTTTTATGTCCTGGCAGCCGGCACCGCAGTAGTTTCCAGTGTTTCTGGCCACGTTAACCTGGAATTGAGCCCGGGGCAGTATTTTGGCGAGGAAGCACTCATCAGCGATGCGCCGCGCAACGCCTCGGTCACTATGACCAGTCGCGGCCTGGTTAAGCGTCTCAGTGCCACGGATTTCGAAGTGCTATTAAAGAACCCGGTCCTCAGTTATGTCGAAGCTTCGCAGGTACAGAGCCTGAGCAGGCCTCACAAGATTCTGGATGTACGCCTGCCTCTGGAATATCGTGTGGAACATGTGCCTGGCAGCGTGAACGTGCCACTGTCCAGACTGCGCAAGACAATGCAGGAGCTCAGCGCCAACAGTATCTATCTCGTGTCTGACGAAGCGGGCCCTAGAGCGGATACTGCCGTGTACCTGCTCTGCCAGGCAGGGTTGGACGCGAGGATATTGAAGGACGCCCGGGCGCTGATACGTCTGCAGTCAGCCTGAAACCGTTCCCGCAAGACTGACTGCAAGATTAACCGCTGTGCCCTGCGCGCAGTGGTGGACACATCCTGCGGTGTTTGAATAACGGGAGTGTATCTGTATCATCGCGGTTTTTCCGCGACCGATTCATGTCACTCGGATATCCCGTTATGAGTAAAAAGCGCATTCTCACCGGCATTACCACATCCGGTACCCCGCATCTGGGCAATTATATTGGCGCGATCAAGCCTGCGATCGAAGCCAGTCGCGCCGATGATGCCGAATCATATTTCTTTCTCGCCGATCTGCACGCGCTGATCAAATGCCAGGACCCTGCGAGGGTGCAACAGTCCACCAAAGAGATTGCCGCAACGTGGCTGGCGCTCGGACTTGACCACCAGAAGGCGGTCTTCTACCGTCAGTCGGACGTTCCGGAAGTTTCCGAGTTGTGCTGGATTCTAACCTGTGTTGCGGCCAAGGGATTAATGAACCGCGCACATGCCTATAAAGCCGCAGTTGATGAAAATTCGCGCGAGGGACTGGACCCTGATCATGCGGTCACCATGGGCCTGTTCAGCTATCCCGTGCTCATGGCTGCGGATATTCTGATGTTCAATGCGGCACGCGTCCCGGTCGGCAAGGATCAGATCCAGCATCTGGAAATCGCGCGAGATATCGCGCAACGCTTCAACCACCTCTATGGTGCTACCTTCGAATTGCCAGAGGCAGTGGTGCCTGCGCACGGCGATGTATTGCCGGGCCTCGACGGACGCAAGATGAGCAAGAGCTACAACAACACCATTCCACTGTTCCTGCCGGAAAAGCAGCTGCAGAAACACATCAACAAAATAAAGACCAATCTGCTCGAGCCGGGTGATCCAAAGGATCCGGATACATCTGCGGTTTTCCAGATATGGCAAGCCTTTGCAACTGACGTGCAGACTGGGCAGATGCGCGACAAGTTTGCGGCGGGAATAGGCTGGGGTCAGGCCAAAAAAGATCTGTGCGAATTGATCAACGACGAACTGGCGCAGGCTCGTGAACACTATGAAACCCTGATGAGTCAACCGGCTCAAATCGAGACGATACTGCAGGAAGGGGCTGAGAAAGCCCGCCGGGTTAGCCGCGAAATGCTGGCCAGAGTGCGCGATGCGGTTGGATTGAGACGTATTGGCTGAAAGTTCAGCGCGGGATACCTGATCAGAGTGGATCGGTGTCAAGCACTGCCGATTTCAGAATTCGGGACCAGAAAAAGCTTCGGACAGATACCGGGCCGCCGCGTGTTGCCTGAGCTTCGGCACGATATGGAGGCGGGTGGTTTTGCCAAGGTCTGCTAGGCTTTAAAAGGCCTTGCACGGTTCCTCGGTGCGCAGCGATTAACCGGAAATATCGCCGGTGCCGGCCGGCCCGGATTCCGAATCCGGCCCGGAGCGCACAGCAGTTGTTCGATAATCCACCGCTGACGTGCAAGTGTGCCGATTAACCCGGATCAGAGGCACCTGGATACATGTTTACAAATTCTACGTTCCGGTATTGGATCACCGGGTTGGCAGTGTGCACGTCTGCCTTGATGATCTACTGGTTTGCCAGTATTCACCTGGCCGTTGTGCTCATGGTGATCACAACGGCGCTCGCGGCCATGATGTTTCAAACAACTGCGGGTACTGTCGACCCCGCACTCGCACAATTGTCGTTGGTTGAGGCGCTGAGACAGTACAACAGGCAGTGGGTAAGCAAGTCGCAGCCACTGTGCGTCGAGGCAGGTCAACTCGTCAAGACCATGAGCAGCCGTACCGGTGAAGATTTTCGGCGCATGCACACCTGTTTCACGGAACTTGCCCGACTGTCGCGTGAAGAGCGGGAATTGATGGTCAGTCTCATTGAGCGCATAGGGGCAGTTGGCAAAGAGCAGGATCCGGCTCAAATCTCGATGCTGGGATTCGCCAATGAAGTATTCTCGGTATTGGACAGCTACGCCCGGCTGCTCAGCGATGTAAGCAAGAAAAGTGCGAAAGCCGTGAGCAATATCCAGGATATGGTCAAGCACCTGGACGGGATGTTCATATTGATCAATGATATCCGCGGCATCGCCGACCAGACCAATTTGCTTGCGCTGAATGCGGCCATCGAAGCTGCCAGGGCCGGAGAGGCCGGACGGGGGTTCGCGGTGGTTGCCGACGAAGTCCGCAAGCTTTCAAAGAGTTCCAATGATCTGAATGATGAGATCCGCCTGCGGGCCCAGAAAGCCAAGGAAACAGTGACCAGTGTAGAGCAGGTAGTTGGCGATATCGCCACGCTGGACCTGGGAGTGACGGCCGATGCAAGAAAACGGTTGGAAGCAACGCTGACCGGATTGAAGTCGGGACGAAAAGAAGTGCTGGATGATATTGCCGAAGGGGCCGAGATCAGCGACAGAATTTTGAGGGAAGTCGAAAAGGCTGTGGCGACCTTACCCGATGCAGATCGTTATCAGAAACTATCTGAAGATCTTGCCAATGTCATTGGTCATCTGGGCGAACTGGTTAGCAAAACGCCGGTTATTCCGTCAGGCAAGGACCCGGAAGTGGTGCTTCGCGCAGCCTGTGAAGAACTGAATCGGACGCCTGTGAGCCGGCGCCCCACAAACCTGTAAAAATCATCTCAACAGATACGCCCGCAGTGCCTGCTCCATGCCTCGGGTGAGAACTTCAGTCTCAGCAGTGTCAAGAATGTACGGCGGCATGGTGTATAGCAGTTTACCGAAGGGGCGCAGCCACAGTCCCTGATCCACCAGCAGGGGCACCATTCTCTTCATTTCGATTGGCTCCTCCAGCTCGATAACGCCGATTGCGCCCAGTACTCGAACGTCTTTTACACCGGCAAGCTCCGCAGTGGCGGCAAGACCCTCGCTTAAGGCGGTCGACAAGCTTGCCACTGTTGATGGCCAGTCCAGTTCGTTCAGCAGGGTTACACTTTCCAATGCCACGGCGCAGGCGAGCGGGTTGGCCATGAACGTCGGTCCGTGCATGAACACGCCAGCCTCGCCGTCACAGATTCCCCGGGCAATGCGTTCACTGCACAGGGTCGCGGCCAGCGTCAGGTAACCCCCTGTAAGCGCCTTGCCGACGCACATGATGTCGGGACTGATATCGGCGTGATTGCACGCAAACATCTTTCCGGTACGGCCAAAACCCGTGGCAATTTCGTCCGCGATCAATAACACATCGAATTCGCTGCACAGGCTGCGAACCTCCCTCAAGTACTCCGCAGAATAGAAACGCATCCCGCCGGTTCCCTGGACGATGGGTTCGAGTATGACGGCCGCCAGTGATGCGTGGTGGAGTTTCAGCAGCTGGCGCAGCGGAGCAATGTCCTCGGTGGTGCAGCCGGTGCCAAAGCGACAAGGCGGGGAGTCTGCGAAAATGTTCTGCTGCAACAGACCGCTGAACAGATGATGCATTCCGGTTACCGGGTCGCAGACCGACATGGCGCCCAGAGTATCGCCATGATAACCGCCGCGCAGCGCCAGCAGACGAGTCTTGTCCGGTCGGTTTTGTGAGAGCCAAAATTGAACAGCCATTTTGATGGCCACTTCAACGCTTACCGAACCCGAGTCCGCGAAGAAAACGCGTTCCAGGCCATCCGGCGCGAGTTCAATCAGCTTTTGAGCGAGTCTCACCGCCGGTTCATGGGTCAGCCCGCCAAACATGACATGGGACATGCGTTGCGACTGACGGATCAAGGCGTCATTGAGGCGCGGGTGGTTGTATCCATGAATCATCGACCACCAGGAGGCCATGCCGTCAAGCAGTCGCCGCCCGTCGCAAAGTTCAATGTAGGCGCCTGCGGCACTCGCGACCGGGTAGAGGGGCTGGTTCGGATCGAGTGAGCTATAGGGGTGCCATACGTAGCGGCGATCCAGTGTGAGAATGTGATCGCCATGCAGGCTGGTGTCGGGAGAATCCATAGGTGCCTCGGAACTTGAAAGGCGGGTATTATATCGGAGGCACTATCCGGGGAGTGCGGATTGCCTGAGGAGGCCTGTGATCAGGCAACCCGGGTGGAAGATTCGTCCGCTGAAAACGCGCTGATAAAGGCGCTGATCTGATCCGTCTTTTCCGCGGATAGACCGATGAAGATCATAGAGATACGCAGGTGGTTGTGAGGTTGTCGCAGCCACTGCAGATTGCGAATCTTGATGTCGCAGCGGATCTGCAGAGATTCGCTCAGGTATAGCGTACATTCCCCAAACGGCGACTCCAGCTTAGGCCGGGTGGGGCACAAACAACGCATTTCCATGCCGCCCTTGGATAAGTTGGCTACCGTGCCACGCAGCACACCGGTCATCGGGATGAGCAAGTGTACCTGAGGAGCATCCGCAGGCACGAAGTTCACCCGCGGGTTGACGCGACGGTCGCGATTCAGGGTTTTATTGGTGATGCGGGCGGTAAATGCGTGTGTACCATTCTCCTCGACCAAATCAAGGATTCTTACCTGCATGTGCAGCGTGTAAGTACTGCTCTCGATCTTAAGATGCAGATCGCGCCCAACGGCGGCGAGGTTTGCGTGGAGGCTCGGCCAGAAAGTGTCGATCATCAGCGTGCTGTCTTCTGGATTGAAGCCGAGAATCAGAGTACTGACAGGCTCGGAATCGGCGGCCAGGTACGCTGTCAGCCCGCCTCGTCGACCTTCCAGTTGATAGAGAACGTCCTTCTCCAGCGTGGTCCATTCCAAAACCGGGTGATCGGCGGACAACTCCCATTTCAACCCGGGCGGCTCCTGGTTCGCCGTTTTTTGAGCCAGTAACGATTCCCGCTCGCTGGAGAGACGTTCTATAACCGCCAGAAACCTCTCTTTTAACGATCGTGAAGATTCTGTCATAGCACTGTCCCAGAGATATTAAGAGTCTGGCCCGGCAAGTGTAGAGAATGGCCTTAAGATAAGGATACGTCAGATCGCAGTCACGGAGGTTACACAATGTGCATGACCGCAGCTGTTTTTATTTCCAAAGGAAGTTCCCTGACTTGCCCGAAATACGTACAATGCGCGCTAATTTGCAGGGGGAAGTATGGCAGAGACCACCGATCGCAAGAGCCGGCTTGAATTTAACAAACTGCAGAAGCGTTTACGTCGTCTGGTAGGGCAAGCCATCGTGGATTACAACATGATCGCAGAAGGCGACCGCGTGATGGTGTGCCTGTCCGGGGGCAAGGACTCTTACACCATGCTGGATGTGCTTTTGAGTTTGCAGAGGATTGCACCTGTCCGCTTTGAGCTGGTAGCGGTCAATCTGGATCAGAAGCAGCCCGGTTTCCCTGAGCATGTGTTGCCTGAATATCTCGAAAAACTGGGTGTCGCCTACCATATTGTTGAACGGGACACATTCAGTATCGTCAAGTCGATCATTCCCGAGGGCAAAACCACCTGTGGCCTGTGTTCGCGATTAAGACGCGGAACCCTGTACGGATTTGCCGAAAAAATCGGCGCAACGCGCATTGCGCTTGGACACCATAAGGACGATATTGTCGAAACTCTGTTTCTCAATCTTTTTTATGGTGGCAGGCTGAAGGCGATGCCGCCGAAACTGCTGGCCGACGACAAGCGCAATGTCATTATCCGTCCCCTCGCGTACTGCCGGGAAAAGGACATCGAGTCTTACTCCACTCAGAAAGCTTTTCCTATAATTCCTTGTAACCTATGCGGCTCCCAGGAGAATTTGCAGCGCCAGGCGATCAAGGAAATGCTGGCCGGATGGGAAAAACAACATCCCGGGCGGGTAGAAACCATTTTCTCTGCGCTCCAGCGGGTTTCACCCTCGCAGCTGGCGGACAAAGACCTTTTTGATTTTATCAATTTGACTCTGGATCGCTCTGCCCCCGCTCCATATGCCGAAGACGACACTACGTGTGCCTCATCCCCACCGGCAGAACATGCTGGTTCCGGTTTCTTGCAAGTGCTTAATCTTTAAATGCCCATCCTCCCCACCGTTTAACTCGGATTGCAGTGCCGATCTGGCCACGGCGATCCAGCCCGCTAGGGGGTCCTCTGTCTGAGCAACCCGCACACATCGCGGTGGTATGAATAAGTCTGTGAAGATCTCCGAGTCTTCACCTGGAGCGCCCGATTGACCGGGCGTTTTCGGAGCAGGCCAATGAGAATAAGCTCAGTCCCTCGAAATTTGCATCCCTCTTTTTTATTACCAAATCTACTAAAAAACGAATTGAATTTTGATTGCAATTTCCTTCCGAATTAAACGCGGGAAGGTGCCGGAAATTGTCCACAGAACCTGTGGATAACTTGGTGGATAAACTCTGGGAAACCTCTTGGGAACCCCGTGGTTACTGACGTGGACTCAATATGAACAAAAAATGAACAATTCCAAAAATCAAATTAAAACAAAAGCTTGCGCGGCAATTCAAGTAAAAATTCTCATGAAAAGCGCATAATCGATGGTGAGCAGATTATTAACAGGGTTTAAGAGAGGCTGTGTATAAGATGTTTCAAGGAGTAGCGTTGGAATGCTGGCTGGCGGCTTTCGTCAACCCTTTTCTTGCACTTTTTTTAAGGTAAGCGTCACGTTTCTTTATAACGAAAGTTTTGCAACGGTTTAGCGATGCTCCACTAGTCTGATTTGTATGGGGGTATGGACTGCGCTGATAGGTGCCGGTCAGCTCGCTGGCGTGCACCCCGGAGTGCCTGGTCAAATTCGCAGGGCACGGCAAGCAAGATGTTGTCGGGAATAAAAAGCGGTTACTTAATGATGATGTCCGCCAGCGCCATGGGCGTGGCCGTGCTTGAGCTCGTCTTCAGTCGCATCCCTAACCTGTTCTATGGTCACGTCGAACACCAGCGTCTTGCCCGCGAAAGGATGATTGAAATCGACATCGATCATGAATTTGCCGGCTTTGACTATCGTCCCCGCAACCGGGCCCTCGCCAGTTTGCACCCGGACTACGGATCCGGGTTGCAATCGTTTGTGCTTGCTTAAAAGATGCTTGACCGGAACACGTTGGGTAAGATTTTCCTTGCGGCTCCCGTACGCCTGTTCGGGCTGAAGGGTAACCTGTCTGGATTCTCCAATACTCATGCCCGTCAGGGCTTCTTCAAGTCCAGCCAGTAAATTGCGGTGCCCGTGCAAATAAGCCAGTGGTATCTGGCCGCGATTGCTTTCAAGGACTTCACCGTTGTCTTCGCTAAGCTGATAGTGGAGGGTAACCACCTTATCTTTGGCAACCTGCATGGCCGTAATCCGCAGCGATATTCGAGGGCTGCGGAGTATACCGCATCTTCCGCTGGATGGTAGGTCCTTCCTGAAATTTGTAATCACGCGGTAATCCTGCATAATCCGGAGTTCCGAAAAACGCAGCTTCGACGTAGATATTGAAGAAGCGCAAGGCGAGCCGCGCAGAGATGCGATGATCCCGCGCAAATTCTGCGCGGCCAGCCTCAGGACGGACGCAAAACACTTGAGAGATTCGAAAAAGATGGCATTGGACGAAAAGGTGCTGATTGGCTGTGAAGAATGGTGTGCATTTCCCTCCCTGGGGATTCCTGCAGTAAAGGCGCGAGTGGACTCGGGTGCAAAAACCTCAGCGCTGCATGCCGTGAATATCCAGTCGTTCAAGCGGCGCGGTGTGAAGTGGGTCAGTTTCGAAATTCATCCTCTGCAGGACACCCGCAAAACCGTGGTGCGCTGTGAAGCCATGGTGGTGGATCGAAGGTCGGTGCGCAGCTCCAGCGGGGAGGCCGAAAAACGCCTGGTCGTCAAGGTACCCTTACAAATGGGCAGCCATACCTGGGACGTCGAGGTCACATTGACTAATCGGGATTCGATGGGTTACCGAATGCTTCTGGGGCGGGAGGCGATGGTGGGCCGCATGCTGGTCGACCCCGAAGCCAGTTTCCTCCAGGGCGAACTGGACGCAACCCGGCTGCGCGAAATGTACGGGCCTTTCGACAATTCGGGGGAGGACGGCCTGACCATTGCGCTGCTGGCGAGCGATCCGTCCCTTTATAGTAATCGACGTATCATTGAAGCCGGTGAAGAGCGCGGTCACCATATGGTGTTCATCAATATTCGCCATTGCTACATAAAGCTCGACGCTGACAGGCCGGAAATCCATTACCGGGGCGGCAGTGTGCTGGAAGAATTTGATGCAGTCATTCCCCGGATACGCTCGAGCCTCACCTTTTACGGCTGTGCGCTCACACGGCAGTTTGAAAGTCTCGGGACTTTCCCCCTGAATTCATCCGCGGCAATTACCCGTTCGCGCGACAAGCTATTTTCCCTGCAGCTGTTACTCAGTAGCGGCCTTGACATTCCCGTCACCGGATTTGCCAACTCACCCATCGATACTGATGACCTCATCGAAATGGTTGGGGGTGCACCGCTGATTGTAAAGCTGCTGGAAGGCGCACAGGGGCGGGGCGTGGTGCTTGCGGAAACCCGCAAAGCCGCTGAAAGCGTGATCAACGCATTCAAGTCTCTGCAAATAAACCTGTTGGTGCAGCAGTTTGTTAAAGAGGCAGAGGGAAAGGATCTGAGGTTGTTCGTCATCGATGGCAAGGTGGTCGCCGCCATAGAACGCAAGGCCGCCGCCGACGAGTTTCGTGCGAATTTACATCAGGGCGGAACAGCAACCGTTGCCAAGGTAACTGCGGAAGAGCGCAAGTTGGCGATTAAGGCTGCAAAAACCATGGATCTGATCGTGGCCGGGGTGGATATTATCCGCTCATCCCGTGGGCCGTTGCTGCTGGAAGTGAATTCGTCTCCTGGACTCGAAGGGATAGAAATTACCACAGGCCGTGACATAGCCGGCATGATGATTTCAGCCATTGAGCAGAAACTGGACTGGAGACGCAAGCTCGCCATGGACGAAGTTGCCCACGCCCGTCCCGGACCGTCGTCGGAATCGGAGGAAGAGTTCTGAAAAGTTACCGTTCCGAGTATCCGGCAGCCACCGGAAATAAAATACTCGCAGTTATTCTGATGCTGTTGATCATCACTGCCTGCAGCGAATCGTCGCGGACGTCCGGTGCGGAAGCATCCGCGCAGTGGCTGACATTAACAGTAGGCAGCTCCCCGAATACGCTGGATCCACATCTGGCCACCGGCGTTCCCAGCTGGAAAATATTGACAGCGCTGGGAGAAGGACTGGTAGCGATTAATGGTCAGACGCTTGAGGTCAAACCTGCTGTTGCCGAACGCTGGGAGATCAGTGAGGACGGTCTGCATTTCCGGTTTCATTTACGCGACAACGCGAAATGGTCCAATGGAGAACCGGTTACAGCGGCAGATTTTGCGAATTCATGGGAGCGGATGCTCTCGCCGAGCCTTGGTAATCCTTACGCCCAGGACCTTTTTGCAGTGAGCGGTGCGCGGGCTTTTTTTGCAGGGGACCTTAAGGACTTTGCCGGGGTGGGTGTCAAGGCTGTCGCGGATAATGTTCTTGAGATCACGTTGGAGAAGTACGACCCGTTGTTTTTGAAAAAACTCGCAGCAGTGACGGCCGCCCCTGTTAACCGCAAAGCGATGGAAAAACATGGCGGCTTTGCCGATCCCGCCAACCCCTGGACAAGACCTGGAAATTTTGTCGGCAATGGACCGTTTGTACTGGTGAAGGGAGATCTGAATACCACCATCGAGGTGCGCAAAAATCCGCATTTTTGGGACGCAGACGAAATCAGGCTGGAGGGAATCCGATTTGTTCCGGCGGATACGGAAACGGTCCAGGAACGTCTGTTTCGCAGCGGGCAGATTCAGCTCGCTTATGAAGGTTCATTGAGTGCGGAAAAGCAGGCGCAGTACCGGGCAAATTCGCCGGAGAAAATTGTTACCCAACCGGTTTATGGAACCTACACCTATTACTTCAACATCACCCGGGCCCCATTTGACAACGCAGACGTGCGCAAAGCGCTGGCCTATGCGGTCGACAAAGAACTCATTACCCGACGGGTGACCAGGGGCGGCGAGGTAACCGCTTACTCCCTGACGCCGCCAGACAAACGTTATCAGCCCCCGAAAATGCCGGCTTATGATCCGGACCGCGCGCGGGAGTTGCTGGCCCGCGCGGGATTTCCTGATGGTCGCAATTTTCCTCCGGTGACGATCATTTACAATACCGCAGACAATCACCGCAATATTGCCCTGGCAATTCAGCAGATGTGGAAGAAGGAGCTGAATATTGAAGTGGCGCTGGAAAACCAGGAATGGCAGGTGTTTCTCAGTAATCGCCAGAATCTGAATTACTCCGTGGCCAGGGCCGGTTCCCTCTCTTCCTATGCTGATCCGATTGACTTTCTCGACTCGTTTAAAAGCGGTCACGGGATGAATAATACCGGTTGGAGTCATACCGGCTACGACGACCTGGTCAACAAGGCCGGGGAAATGCGGGACGAAAACTCCAGGTTTGCAGCACTGTCCGCCGCGGAGTCAATCCTGCTGGAGGAATTGCCCGTTTTTCCTATCTATTTTTATGTTAAAAATTTCCTGGTTGCGCCCGAAGTTAAAGGCATGCAGTTCAATCCGGTCGACCTACCTGAGTATCGAGGGGTTTACATTGAATCCGACAGTCTGGTTCCATAAATCGTCCTGTGTCACCGCCCCCCGGAGGGCATATCCGAAACAAGCATTATTTTCCTGGGCATTTGTTCTATCGGCAGCATTGCTGGCAGGTTGCAGTAGCGGCAAAAGCAATAATGTAGAGCGGGGTACGCGCGAGCAGGTGCTGTATTACGCTAATGGCGATGAACCCAAGAGTCTGGATCCACATTTGACGACCGGGAGCCCGGACAACAACGTCATTATGAACTTGCTTGAGGGGCTGGTAATCAAGGATCCGGCGACTCTGGAACCGCGACCTGGTGTGGCCGAATCCTGGACGGTTTCGGAAGACGGTCGCACCTACCGGTTTACTTTGCGCGAAAGTGCGCGTTGGTCCAACGGTGACCCGGTTACCGCGCAGGATTTTGTTTTTTCCTGGCGCCGCGCGCTTACGCCATCGCTGCCCAATGAATACGCCTACATGATGTTCTATCTTCAGGGAGCTGAAGAATTTTATACCGGCGCGACCAAATCCTTCGACGACGTGGCAGTCAAAGCCCTGTCGCAGCGCGTACTCGAGGTAACTTTGAAGAATCCGGTTCATTTCTTTTTACAGTTACTTGACCATCATTCTTTTTATCCGGTCCATGAAGCGACTATCCTGGCCCACGGCGCGGTGGACGATCCGGGTAACAAATGGATTCTGCCGGGAAATTTTGTCGGCAATGGCGCCTTTGTCTTGAAGCGTTGGGAAGTCAATAAGGTCATTGAGATTGCGAAAAACGAACATTACTGGAATGCGGCCAATGTGCGTCTGAACGGAGCTCATTTTTTCCCCATTGAAGATCAGCAGGCGGAAGAGCGCGCATTTCGTTCAGGGCAGGTCCATTTGACCAATACACCGCAAATGGATATCGAGAAAATCGCCGTATACAAAAAAGAACGGCCCGAGGAACTGCGGGTGTTTCCGACATACTCAAGTTACTACTATATGTTCAATCTAAACAAGAAGCCTCTTGACGATGTACGGGTTCGGCGAGCGATTTCGATGGCGATTGACCGCCAGATGATCGTGGAGAACGTTACCAAAGGCGGAGAAATACCCGCGTTCAGTCTGATACCGAAAGATCCCGAAGGCTACTCGCCCGAATCCTATTTTACCTACGATGTACCCGCCGCCCAAAAGCTGCTCGCCGAAGCCGGTTACCCGAACGGGGAGGGCTTCCCGGTTTTCTCTGTCCTTTTCAACACCCACGACAATCACCAGAAGGTGGCCCTGGCGATTCAGCAAATGCTGAAGAAGAATCTGAACATCGATATCCAGTTGCAAAACAACGAGTGGAAAGTCTATATGGACGCACGCCGCAACATGGAGCATGACATTGCGCGTGCGGGATGGCTTGCGGATTATGTCGACGCTTCCAATTTCTTTGACGTTATGCTTTCCCATTCAGGAAATAACCATACCGCGTGGGTAAACGAGGAATACGACAGTCTGGTGGCGGCCAGTTCGGCGACGACTGATACTGCCGAGCGATATGTACTCTTCGAAAAGGCCAACCGGATACTGGCGGATGAGATGCCGATCATTCCTCTGTACTACTACGCGGATTTGAACATGGTTTCAACGGACGTCAAGAACTGGCATGACAACGTTATGCACTACCATCCCCTGCGCGACGTATATCTGGAATCGAGTACGGCCGACTAGGGGAGCAAAACATGTTGCATCTGATCCTCAGGCGCGTATTTACGGCAATTCCCGTGCTGTTCATCGTGATACTGATGACATTCACTCTGATTCGGCTGGCCCCCGGAGGGCCCTTCGATGAAGAACGGGCGGTGCCTCCGGAAGTGCTTCGCAATCTCAACGAGCGCTATAACCTGGATGATCCCGTCCATATCCAGTTTTTCCAGTATGTCGGCAATTTGCTGCAGGGCGATTTTGGCCCTTCATTCAAATATCCGAGCCGTTCGGTTACGGAAATCATTGCCGCCGGAGTTCCGGTAACTCTGGAGCTTGGTCTGTATGCGCTGGTGGTCGCAATGATCATTGGCATCAGCTCGGGCCTGCTGGCGTCCCTGCGTCCGAATACGATGCAGGATTATATTCCCATGACATTTTCCATGATCGGCATATCCCTGCCTTCCTTTGTGCTGGGGCCACTGCTGTTGCTGTGCTTCGCAATCTGGCTGCAATGGGTCCCCGTCGCCGGCTGGGGAGACTCACCCGGAGACAAAATTCTGCCCTCGTTGACGCTGGGCGCTGCTTACGCTGCTTATGTCGCCCGTCTGACCCGAGGCGGCATGCTGGATACCCTTTCGCAGGACTATATCCGGACGGCCCGGGCAAAAGGACTGTCGACCCGGAGGATTCTGTTCCGACATGCCTTGCGCGGTGGTATGGCGCCGGTTGTATCGTTCGCCGGGCCGGCGGTGGCCGGGTTATTATCAGGATCATTTGTAGTGGAAACAATTTTTCAGATACCGGGGCTGGGGCGCTTTTATTTACAGGCGGCGTTTAACCGTGATTACACCATGATTCTCGGTACCACCATTTTTTTTGCTTTTTTGATTATTGTCTGCAATCTGCTCGCGGATCTGTTGCTGGTCTGGCTGAATCCCCGGCTGCGGCATCAACAAGACAGGCCGGGAGGGTAAGATTTGGAGACTGTCAGTTCCTCGAATCCGCTGCAGTTTGAAAAAGGCCGTTCACTGTGGCAGGACGCGTTTTCACGGCTGAAAAAAAACAGGCTGGCGATGTTTGGCCTCGTGGTTCTGTCTGTCATGGTGCTGCTGGCCATTCTGACTCCCTGGATCGCGCCCTATGCCTACGAGGAGCAGAACCTCGCCCTCGGGGCGACGCCGCCGTCTGCGGAACACTGGTTTGGTACTGATATTTTCGGGCGCGACCAGTTCACTCGTGTTCTTTACGGCAGCCGCATTTCATTGGCGGTCGGGGTAATTGCTACCGCGGTAGCGCTGGTCATCGGGGTTACCTGGGGAACGGTGGCCGGGTATGTGGGGGGCCGGCTCGACAACTTCATGATGCGCGTTGTTGATATCCTCTATGCCTTGCCGTTCACGATATTCATTATTCTTCTGACTGTGGTGTTCGGCCGTAGCATGCTGTTACTTTTCCTTGCGATCGGAGCGGTTGAATGGCTCACCATGGCCCGCATCGTTCGCGGACAGGTACTTTCAGTTCGCCGGCAGGAATTTGTGGAAGCGGCGATTTCCATGGGGCTGAAACGATCCCGAATCATGGCGCGGCACGTCGCGCCCAATATTCTCGGCCCGATAATTGTCTATACCACGCTGACGATTCCCGGCGTAATCCTGCTGGAATCATTTCTGAGCTTCCTGGGGCTGGGTGTGCAACCGCCTCAAAGTTCGTGGGGATCATTGATATCAGCGGGTGTGGAAACCATGGAGGAATATCCCTGGTTGCTGATATTCCCGGCACTATTCCTGTCCCTCACGCTTTTTTCACTTAATTTCCTGGGTGACGGTTTACGCGATGCCCTGGATCCGCGCTCATCGAAGGATTGATTATGGAATTGCTCGAGGTCAACAATCTCACGGTCCGCTTTCATACCCGGGATGGCATCATCGAAGCAGTAAAACAGGTGTCTTTTTCCGTGAAGGCCGGTGAAATAATTGGGATAGTGGGGGAATCCGGCTCTGGTAAATCTGTCACCTGTTACAGTCTCCTGGGTTTGATACCTTCACCACCAGGGATCGTCGAAACAGGCACTGCGCATTTCAACGGCCGGGATCTGTTAAAGCTTTCCGAGGCCGAACTGCGGCAAATTCGCGGATCGGAAATCGGTATGATCTTTCAGGACCCGATGACTTCATTAAATCCCCACATGACCATCGCCGAGCAAATCATGGAGCCGTTATTGGTCCATCGGCGACTGAACCGGAAAACTGCGCGAGAAAAAGCAATAGCGGCGCTGGAAGAAGTCGGCATCAAGAACGCCGGCTCCCGGATCGACAGTTATCCCCACGAGTTTTCCGGCGGCATGCGGCAGCGGGTCATGATCGCCATGGCGCTGATCAATGAGCCCAAGCTGCTTATTGCTGATGAACCCACCACGGCGCTGGATGTCACGGTCCAGGCACAGATTCTGAAACTCATCCAGAAGGTTCAGAAAAGCCACAATCTGTCGGTTGTTTTTATTACCCACGATCTGGCTGTGGTGGCCAGTATGGCCAATCACATCATCGTAATGAAGGATGGTGAAATCGTCGAGAACGGCTCGGCGAAAGATATATTTGCGAGTCCGAAACATGTTTATACCAAAAACCTCCTGGCCGCCGTGCCGACCTCGGCGAAACCGGATCATCTGAAAAACAGGGTGGATGCGCAGGCTTTGCTGCAGATCCACGGTTTGCGAAAATCCTTTCGCCAGTACGAGGGAATCGTATTCAAACGGCTTAGAAACGAAATCCGTGCTGTACAGGATGTTGATCTGACACTGCGGAAGGGCGAAATATTCGGGCTGGTCGGAGAGTCCGGTTCCGGCAAGTCGACGTTCGGGCGCTGCGTGATCCGGCTGATTGACAGCGACGCAGGCAAAGTGGAACTGGCAGGCCGCGATATTACGGCACTTCGGCCGCAAGAGCTGCAGCAGGCACGCCGGGATTTTCAGATGATATTTCAGGATCCATATGCTTCGCTGAATCCCCGCATGACAGTGTTTGATACGCTCGCGGAGCCCCTGTTGGTACACAGGATGGTGAACAGGTCAGAGGTGCAGAACCGGATTCACCAGCTGATGGATGAAGTCGGATTGAGCCGTCGCATGATTCGCAAATATCCACATGAGTTTTCCGGAGGACAGAGACAGCGCATCGCCATAGCCAGAGCCATTGCCATGGAACCCAAACTCATAGTCGCCGACGAACCCGTCTCGGCCCTGGATGTAACCATCCAGGCTCAAGTTCTGGAGCTGCTGATGAACCTGTCCCGTTCCCATGATTTGACCATGCTCTTTATATCTCATGACCTGGCGGTGGTACGTTATATTTGCGATCGCGTCGCCGTCATGCAACACGGCGTTATTGTGGAAGCGGGCGATACTGAAACAATTTTTGCCGGCCCTCAACACCAATATACCCAAAGCCTCCTGGCGGCCATTCCGCGCCTGACCGGTTAAATTCCCGCACAAAATCGCAGTTGAAAGACATAAAATTTCCTGCTTTCAGAATTTATTCTGGCGATCCTCCCGATCTTGCCTTCTTCATGCACTCGCTCTCTTCATTGCGACGCAATTCCAGCGCTGCTGCAATGCACTGCATTTGAGCATATCGACGCTTGGCTGCACAACAAATGCGCGACACTAAACAACGCCTCCCGATCGAATGCACTGAATAAATACAGGTGCACCTGTATGGCTCACTATCTCGCTCAATGAATTTATTAAGTCACTGAAATATATAGAAAAACCATGTGGTACACATATTGCTCGGCGCCTGTTCACGGAAGTTCACATTTCGGAATTCATTTCACTGAATTTCGAGTTCATCCAGACTAGCGAGTTGCCCATGCTCTTTGGACGCAGAAAACGCAAACCCATCGTCATTCCTTCCAAAGCGGTAAAGGAATGGAAATACACGACGTGCAACTATTGCTCAACCGGTTGTGCCATAGAAATCGGGCTGGATGAAAACCGGCGGGTGATCACCAGCCGCGGCCATGCGGGCGCGGATGTGAATCGGGGCAAATTGTGTATCAAAGGATTGCTTGAGCACGATCTGTTCACCAGCCCGGGGCGCGGCACGCAGCCACTGATGCGCGCGAGGCATTACGAGTCATTCCAGAAAACTGATTGGGATACGGCTCTGGATGTCACGGCTACCAATATCAAGCAGATCCAGACCAAATATGGCAGGGATGCATTTGCGGTGATATCGACAGGGCAATTGCTGACGGAAGAATTTTATTCCCTGGGCAAGCTGGTGCGCGGCTGTATCGGTACCAATAATTACGACGGCAACACCACCTTGTGCATGGCTTCGGCAGTGAGCGGTTATAAGAGATCATTCGGATCAGACGGCCCGCCCGGGTGTTACGACGATTTCGAACACACCCACTGCCTTATGGCCTTCGGTTCCAATCTGCCCGAACAGCACCCCATCATTTACTGGAGGTTAAAAGAGGCACTCGAAAAGCGGAAATTTCCAGTCATTGTGGTGGATCCTAGAGTCACCATGCTGGCGCAGTTTGCCGACATACATCTGCCCATAACGCCCGGTACCGATTGTGTATTGATTAACGCCATGATGCACGTGATCATCAAGGAGCAGTTGCAGGATCAGGCGTACATCGACGCGCATACCAACGGTTTTGAAGAGGTTAAAGCACTGGTCGAGTCCTATGATCCGAAATCGGCGCAACACCTTTGCGGAATCGACGAAGACACCATACGCCATGTAGCCAGAATTTATGCGCGGGCGCCGGCAGCCATGAGTATCTGGACCATGGGGATCAATCAGAGTACCCACGGCTCGGATGGCGTCTGCAATATCAACAATCTCAATCTGATCACGGGAAACATTGGCAAACCGGGCGGTACCAGTTTGTCTATCACTGGCCAATGTAATGCGATGGGGACGCGTGAGTGGTCTTCCTGCTCGGGGTTACCTGGCTATCGGCTACTGGAGAAGCCCGAACATCGCGAGGAGATTGCAAAATTTTGGGGCATCGACCAGGAATTTTTTCCTGAAAAGCGCGGCCTGACCCAGACAGATATTTTCCCCGCCATCGAATCCGGACACATCAAGGGCCTGTGGTTGGTCGCCACCAACCCCCTCACGTCCATGCCTAACCAGGCGCGCATCCGCAAGGCATTTGAAAACCTTGAATTTCTGGTGGTACAGGATGTTTATGAAGATGTGGAAACCAACAAGTATTCCCACGTCTATCTGCCTGCGGCCGTCTGGGCGGAGAAAGAGGGCTGTCATACCAATACCGAAAGGCGGGTCAATCTGACCGTTAATGTCCTACCACCCTACGCGGATTCAAAACCGGACTTCTGGATATTCAAGGAGATGGCGAAACGTTTCGACAACGGAGCCAGGATCCGCTTTCCGGAAACGCCCGAAGAAGCCTTTGAGGAAATGAAACAACTGTCGAAGGGCGAAGGTCGCATTCTGGATATTTCCGGTATGTCCTACGAAAAAATCGTGGCCGCAAGAGGAATCCAGTGGCCTTACCGGGAAGGCACAGATGGCCTTCTGGGCGAGCCGCGGCTATATGGCGACGGCCAGTATCAAACGCCGTCTGGCCGCGCCAACCTGATCCCGGTCAAGTTTTTCAACAACAATGAACAACCCTGCGGGGATTATCCATTCTGGTTAAACAGTGGCAGGGTGGTCGAGCATTTCCATACCCGGACCCGCACGGGAAAGATCGGTAACTGCAATAAATTCAGTCCCACACCTTACATGGAAATGAATCCGGACGCCGCACAGGAGCTGGGCGTGTCGCACCAAAGTTATGTGCGTTTGACCAGCCGCCGCGGTGATGCAGTCGTGATGGTGCAGCTGACCCATCGCGTGCCCCGCAACATGGTTTTCATTCCCTTTCACTTTCACGATTGTGTCAATCGCCTCACCCTCGGTCTGCTGGATCCGTATTCGCGCCAGCCTGCATTCAAGCAGTGTGCCGTTCGCATTGAGCAGGTGGACCAGAGGGAAGCCGCGCGGATCAATGTGGAAAGCCGGGCCTTTTGACGAGGAAGCCAACATGAGCCAGTTTGAAAAAATAGTGCAAAGCTTCGACCCTGCGAAAGCCCGCCTCGATAATGAACAGGCTGGCCGATCCAGCCATTGGGAGGTCCGAACGCAGGAGCGCCCTTATGCGTTTCTGCCACAACAGCCGATAGAAGAAAAAAATCGATACGGGCAACTCATCGATCTGGTTGATCTTACCGGTCAGGAAAGAAACCGGCCGCTATTCATCAATGAAAATCCGGAGGTAGGCTCCAATCCGAATCGCAACAAGCAACACGGTTTCTTTTTTACCGCGGACAACTGCATAGGTTGTCATGCCTGCGAAGCGGCATGCTCGGAGAAAAATGAAAATCCACCGCACATCGCGTACCGCAGTGTGGGTTATGTGGAAGGGGGATCCTATCCCGATTACAAGCGCATGAATATTTCAATGGCCTGCAATCATTGTGATGATCCAGTATGCCTCAAGGGATGTCCGACCCGGGCATACACCAAACACGTGGAATATGGCGCAGTGCTGCAGGATCCAGAAACCTGTTTCGGATGCGGTTACTGCACCTGGGTATGCCCTTATAACGCCCCACAGCTGGATCCGGTCAAAGGGCAAGTCAGCAAATGCAATATGTGTGTGGATCGGCTCGAGGTAGGGCTCAAGCCGGCATGTGTCTCAGCATGTGTCGGCAACGCGCTGGATTTCGGGGTTATTGAAAATATTCCGGAAAACCGCGAGCAGTGCCTGACATCGATCCCCGGTTTTCCGGATCACGAGATCACCCATCCCAATATACGTTTTCAGCAGAAGCGAACGCTGCCCATTGAAATGAGCCGAACGGATTCATCGCCAGTAAAATATCACCGCAACGAAAAAGGACAGTACCGGCCGGTCGTGGATCAGAAGGCAGGGAAAGCGCAACACTGGAATCTCCCGCGTCTCAATAGCAGAGAAAACCCGCTGGTGCTGTTTACGCTGTCCTGTCAGGCCGCCTTCGGGATGTTTGTCATTCCGTTTATAGGGGCTTTACTGGGGTTCAATTCATTTGTCCTGGTGATGGAATCCGCTGGGGTGTTGCTGGGCGCGGCCGCAGCGGCCATGACCGGATTCGGCCTGTTGATGAGCGTTTCCCATCTGGGCAAACCCTGGCGATTCTATCGCGGTTTCAACAATCTTCGTTATTCACCAATGTGCCGGGAAGGATTGGGATTATCGCTGTTTGCCGCCGGTACCGGTCTGTTTGCTCTTTTGAATGTCCCGCAGAACGTGTGGATCGAGAGTCTTCTTGGTAATCGATGGGAGGCCAGCTGGAGCGCTTTGGCAGCGGCTGCGCCCTGGGCCAGCTTGTCACGTGGCGCCGGCATCTTTGCGCTGGTAGCCGGCGCGGCTGGACTCTACTACATGTACCGCTGCTACTGCATCAAAGCCAGGCCCTTCTGGAATCATTGGCAAACGGCCAGTTCATTCGCGGGCAATGCACTGTCACTGGGATCTCTGGCGTCGTCATGCCTTATGCTGCCGGCGCTGTTCATGCTTGGCGAACCGATAAATGGAACTATTGCGGTGCTGGCAGGCTGTTTCATTCTGGGGGTGTTACTGGAGAGTGCAGGCCTGCTCGCTCACCACAATGATCTTGATCGTGCCGAGCATGAAGGCGCTGCGTCTCATTACGTGCAATGCACCACCTTCGGCAAAACCTATCAATTGCGCAACACCATGCTTTTTCTGAATGTCTTTATCGGCTTGGGAATTGTGCTGGCGGCAGCATCCGGTGCGGATTCCGTTGCGGTTCTTGCAGTATGGAGCCTTATGGGACTGCTGGGTGTGGCGACAGCGCTGATTGGACGCGCCCTGTTTTACATTCTGGTAATTCCGACCACGATGCCGGGTGCGTTTTTCTGGAAGAACAAAGCCTTCGAAGAGCATGCCCGCGACATCGGCCTGGCCGACAACCCCGCCAGTGGCGTGGTGCATCTGCGGCACTAGGGAACCTCTGAGCAAGTCCGGACAGCGCCTGCGAGAGCTAAATCGGACCGACGCTCGGCGCGATCTAATCGGGAATCGTGAATATCGGTTGAATGTTTCATGAGGCATCACATGGAAAATTTCATTGGTAAATCCTGCGTTATCGGGTTGAGCTATTACGACGTCGAGGGTGGCCTGATAAAACAGAACCTGGTGGCGGGCACTGTGAGTCAAATTAGCCAAGATGAGGGCATCAGGATTGAACTTGTGCGTGCTGATGGCGCTTGCGGGGCAACCTTCATGCTCCCGGCGGAAATGGGGTGCTGGTTTGCAGCACCCGCAGGCCGCTACCACTGCGGCACTACGACAGTTGAAAATCCGGATTATCTGGTGACCTGGGACATTTATCAGACAAAACGGCAAGTGCCGGAGGGTACCCAGCAGTGGTGGGAGTGGCAACCGCGTCTGGCACCGCCCGTAGTGGGCGCGCCGACAACCGTTTGATCGGACTGAAAGGCTCGCCGGTATGCCACCGGGTTTGCAAATAATCGAGCGCAGTAAAATAACAGCGACACTGTGCTTATTCAGTGCCGCCGCTGTCATCGGGGGTGATGTGACCCATCATGGGGACGCCGCTCATGTCCGGTAACTGGTGGGCGATCCCTTTATGGCAGTCGATGCAGGTGAGTTCTCCGGAAGCCAGAGAAGTCGAATGCAGTTGCCGCGCCCGAGGTGACTGCAGGGTGAAGTCCATCGAGTCAAATTCATGACAATTGCGGCACTCCAGCGAATCGTTCGCCTTTAACCGGTGCCACTCGCGCTCGGCTAGGATTCGACGTTTGGCTTCAAATTTTTCCCGCGTGTCAATGGTGCCGAAAACCCAGCCCCATACTTCCTTGGACGCTTCCATTTTGCGCGCTATTTTAAATGTCCAGTCGTGGGGAACATGACAGTCAGAGCAAACCGCGCGAACACCGGACCGGTTTGTGTAGTGAATGGTGGGCTTAAGTTCTTCATAAGGGTTTGCCTGCATCTCGTGGCAGGTGATACAAAAAGTTTCCGTGTTGGTGGCTTCAAGGGCGGTATTGAATCCTCCCCAGAAAATTATCCCGGCAATGAAGCCTCCCATGCTGAGCAGGCCGAGGCTTAAATGAGTCGCAGGCCGATTGAAGATACGCCAATAGATTTTTATGGTATTCCACATAATTTGTACCGTTTAATCCGCGCCAGGTCATGTTCATCATTGCGTTAACCGCACAGGCTATTGCATCTGCAGGAGCTATTTGGAGTTCTGCTCTGTCACGGCTTCGTGCAGCACTTCATCAATTCCCTTGAACCTGTTTTCCTTGATGGGCACTACCTCATGCTGCGGTACATGGCATTTGAGGCAGAAATAGCGACGGGGCGCTACGGCCGCGAGCACTTGTCCATCGCGATCATGAAAATGGGTCACGCTCACCATTGGCGCGCCGCTGGCGACTGTGGCGTTACGGCTGTGACAGGTCAGGCAGCGGTTAAAGTTTTTGTCGATCTGGTAGCCACGAATACTGTGCGGCACCACGGGAGGTTGTTCCGGGTAATTACGAGCCGGGCGGCGCATGGTTTTGACCTCCGGCGCAATTTCAGGGGATTTGGGCTCCTGGGCAATAGTTCCGCCGGGCCGAATACCATCCGGCGCCGGCGCGTCAAGAGACTGCTGCTCCGGGGCGGTCGGCGCGCCAGGATCAGCAGCCTGCGCGCTGACTGTTGCGGGCAGTGTGAGCACGAGTGCGAGAGCAACCGAGGTGAGTCGCGGAGGTATTGTCAGCAAGCAACCCAATCTGCGGATGGAGGTGGCGACCAAGCGAATCTGGAGAGTTTGCATTATGGTGTCTCTCCTATGCCAGGCTGATCAATTCGAGACGGACTGCGCACTTCTTGAAGTCCGTCTGTAACGAGATTGGATCGGTGGCATCCAGGGTGAGTTTGTTGACCAGGCGATTGGCGTCGAAAAATGGAATGAACACCAGCCCGCGCGGCGGTTTGACCCGGCCGCGTGTCTCCACTCTCACGCGCATATCGCCCCGGCGGCTGATCACCCGGATTTCGCTGCCGCGACGAAAACCGAGTTCGCGCGCATCGTCATAGTTCATGTAGACCAGCGCATGGGGAACTGCGCGATTGAGCTCTTCCACACGCATAGTCATGCTGCCGGTATGCCAGTGTTCGAGCACCCGCCCGGTGCTCAGCCAGAACGGATACTCTTCGTCCGGGGACTCCGCGGGCGGTTCGTAGGGAAGGGCGAAGATCAGAGCGCGATTGTCCGGCTTTCCATAGAACTGCACGCCACTGCCTTTCTTTACATAAGGATCATAACCTTCGCGATAGCGCCACAGCGTCTCCTTGCCTTCCACGACTGGCCATCGCAACCCACGCTCCTGGTGATACAGATCAAAAGGTCCCAAATCGTGCGCCTTGCCACGGCCGAACTTGGCGTATTCTTCAAAGAGTCCTTTCTGAATATAGAAACCGAACGCTTTGGCTTCGTCATTCCGATAATGCTCGTCCTTTTTTTCTACCTGAAACTGATCCACCTGGCCATTGGCATAAAGCACTTCAAACAGGGTTTTACCTTTGAATTCCGGTGCTTTATCAAGAAATTCCTTTGGCCATATGTCATCGGTGGACAGACGTTTTGACAGTTCGACCATTTGCCACAAATCAGAGCGGGCTTCGCCGGGGGGCGAGACGAGCTGATGCCAGAACTGGGTACGACGTTCAGCGTTACCGAATGCGCCTTCTTTTTCCACCCAACCGGCGGCCGGCAGAATGAGGTCTGCGGCTTGTGCGGATACGGTCGGATAAATGTCGGAGACAATGACAAATGCATTGGGATTACGCCAGCCGGGCAGGATCTCCTGCATGATATTCGGACCCGCCTGCACGTTGTTGCAGACTTGGGTCCAGTACACCCGGATGGCACCATCTTTGAGCTTCCGGCTTTGCATTACAGCGTGATAGCCGACCTTTTCCGGAATTGTTCCGGGCGGAACTTTCCAGACCTTTTCCGCGAATGCGCGGTGTTCCGGGTTGGTCACCACCATATCGGCGGGCAACCGGTTGACGAACGTGCCGACTTCACGGGCGGACCCGCAGGCCGAGGGTTGGCCTGTGAGTGAAAATGGACTGTTACCCGGCTCCGCAATCTTGCCGGTCAGCAGGTGCAGGTTGTAGATCATGTTATTTGCCCACACGCCCCGCGTGTGCTGATTAAAGCCCATTGTCCATGTCGACATGACTTTTATTTTCGGGTCGGCGTATAAGGCGGCGAGCTTCTTCAGGCGCTCTTCGGGGACGCCTGTTTCCTTCACCGCAAATTCGAGGGTAAACGGCGCAACAAACTGAGCAAATTCATCCAGAGACATGTCTTGCCACGTATTCGCCGTTGCGACCCCCTTGGCGTTTTTTTGCCGCTCGTCTTCATCCCTCAGGCCATACCCTATGTCCGTCTGACCGCGAACAAAGCGGGTATGTTTGTCAACGAAGTCGCGGTTAACACTGCCGGTCTGAATAATATGGTTGGCAATGAAGTTGAGAAGTACCAGATCAGTTTGCGGTTTGAAAACAACCGGTATGTCAGCCAGCTCGAAAGTGCGGGTTTCATAGGGCGATAGCACGGCCACCTGGACATGTTCGAATGATAGCCGCCTATCGGTGATGCGGCTCCAGAGAATAGGGTGCATTTCGGCCATGTTGGCGCCCCACAGAACGAAGGCGTCGGCATGCTCGATGTCGTCATAGCAGCCCATGGGTTCGTCCATCCCGAAGGTGCGATAAAACCCGGCAACCGCCGATGCCATGCAATGACGCGCATTGGGATCAATATTGTTTGTGCGCAGGCCGGCCTTCATGAATTTGGACGCGGCGTATGCCTCCCAAATGGTCCACTGTCCGGAGCCCAGCATGGCAACGGAGTCTGGACCGGATTCGCGTACGGCCTCCTTGATTTTTTCAGACATGATGTCGAAGGCCTGATCCCAGCTGATGGTCTGGAATCCTCCCTGCTTGTCGTACTTGCCGTCTTTCATTCTCAGCATGGGGCTTTGCAGGCGATCCGGGCCGTAGAGTATTTTCGAGAGGAAATAACCCTTGACGCAATTCAAGCCGCGGTTGACTTCAGCCTTGATATCGCCATGTGTGGCAACGATGCGATTATTGCGTGTTGCCACCATGACGCCACACCCGACGCCACAGAACCGGCAAGGCGCCTTGTCCCATTGCAGTTTGGTCAGTTCGCGATTGGTCACCAGATTCTGGGGAAGTGCCGCGTCCGGCAATCCCAAAGCCGCCGCGGCCACAGCGCCCGCCTGCATTTTTGCGAACTGGCGGCGTGTCAATCCGGAAGTCGGTGTGGTGGACGTGGCTTCAGCGTCCTCGAAAGTTTCCGAAATGGCTGGCGGGGTGGCGACGTGCTTCATCAGGCAAATTCCTCTCCGTCAATTACCTCGTGGTAAATCAGGGCAGCATTCAGTACACCGGGTATATCATTTAGCGTGTTGAGCAGATCCAGTACGACTTGTTCGTGGTCGCATTCCATCACCACTGCGAGTTTTCCTTCAGCACTTTGCCGATGGATTTCAACGCGTGGCTGCTGCAAGAGCCACTCGACGACACGGTTTTTATACTCGCGTTTCACATGAACAATCAGGCTGGCTACATGAAGGACGGGCAGGAACGGTTGGGGTGGGCAATCATTGTCGAGGTTATAGGCCAGGATGGCATTCATAATGGTTCCTTTGTATGTTGCTCTTCAATAAGTCGGGGATGTGATTTTTTCTGTAAGGGATAACACGTACTGCCCGGTGGCAGTCAGTGAAAACCGGGAGGGCCGGCAATTAATTGATACATCCAGACTACGAACCCAAAGCCACCAACTACCATTACGCTCAGGAGGGGAAAAAGAAATACGACAATAAATACGAAAAGTCGCCATTCTTGTTTTCGATCGCCATGTTCGGCTTCAGAGCTGTCGTTTTTAGCATACATCCGAGCCTCCTTATTTTTATTTTGGGAGTTTTTTGTATTTCCGATTGGAAAATATGAACCAAAGATGTGCGTGAGTCAACGAACCTGACGAGAACTGGTACCGGAGCGCCGGAATAAAAATTTCGGAAGAAATTACGCGTTTAAACAAGGAATTTAACGTCGCCCTTATAGCGCGAGTGAATAGCCGTTTTCGGTATTAATTTCTATTTGGCTGATTCGCAGCGGATGGCCTAGGAGGTCTTCAAAGACAATATTTCGAAAACAGGTAGCGCAATCGACGTAAAAATTCAGGCAACGCAACGTGGGCGTCGGAACCGAGGGAAATGAAAGGGAATTTTATTCTGGAAAATACGAACGGGTCTACCCGAACAACTGACAGAGGGTTCAAATAATAATGTTTATATTAAAAATCGCAAAATACTACAAAGAGCGGCATGCGGACACGCCACTCCTTACTGGTACAAGTATTTCCGGTGGTGCGAATCCGGATAACGTTTATCAGGAAAACGTCCCCGC